>DASQUP010000223.1:0-60478 GCA_035641235.1 Actinomycetota bacterium | reverse complement strand
GCACTAGCTCCTAGACTTACGGCGCGCATCTGAGGAGATCGAAGGGCAACCAGTGAAGAACTGTCCACACTGCGGTGAAAAGAACTCCGAGCGCGCCCGCTTCTGCCAGTCATGCGGAGCGCGTCTCTCGGAGGGAGAGGTCCTAACCGACGTCCGGCGAATGGTCACGATTGTCTTCTCCGACGTGGTTGATTCGACGAGCTTGTCGGCCCGACTGGAGCCCGAGTCGTTCCGTCAAATCATGACCCGGTACTTCTCTCAGGTTCGGACCTGCCTGGAGAGACACGGCGGGACCGTCGAGAAGTTCATCGGCGACGCCGTAATGGCAGTCTTCGGTGTGCCGGAGCTTCACGAGGACGACGCGCTGCGGGCGGTGCGCGCCGCGGCGGAGATGCGCGGCTCACTGGAGAGACTGAACGACGAGCTGCAGGCCCGTTGGAATGTGCGTATCGAGGTCCGCACTGCGGTCAACACGGGGCTTGTAGTCGCCGGAAATCCGATGTTGGGGCAAACACTGGTAACGGGTGATGCCGTCAATATCGCGGCTCGCCTCCAAGATCGCGCCGGCCCAAACGAGATCCTTCTGGGACCGGACACATTCCGCTTGGTCCGGGACTCGGTTGCCGCTGAACCCAGGCGACCCCTCAGCTTGAAGGGAATCGATGGTCGTATCCGGGCCTTCCGGTTGAACGACGTTCTTCCCGAACAACCACGGCCCTCGCGCCGGGTCGAAGCGCCATTAGTCGGCCGCGAGCACGAGCTCGGACTTCTGTATGAATCGTTCGACCGTGTCGTCAACAAAGAGCGGTGCCGGATGTTCAACGTGCTGGGCGCCGTCGGCGTCGGCAAGTCGCGCCTGGCGGAAGAGTTCATGCGGGGCGTCGAGGACGACGCGATTGTTCTCGAGGGCCGGTGCCTTTCGTACGGAGAGGGGAGCACCTTCTGGCCGCTCTTGCAGATCGTGCGCCAGGCAGCCGCAATCACCGGGGACGATGCTGCGCATATTGCTCAGCGGAAGTTAGCCGGGCTTCTCGGCGGCGGCGAGCCGGCGCAGAAGACTGCCGGCACGCTCATGCAGCTGATCGGGCTAAGGGAATTGCGGACACCTGCCCGCGATGTCTTTTGGGCCGTTCACGATTTTTTCGGCGCCCTTGCGCTGAAGCGTCCCGTCGTCCTGTGCCTCGACGACATCCATTGGGCGGAGCCAACGCTACTCGAGTTGCTGAAGACGATGGTGGACGAACTCACCGAATCTCCGGTGCTGATCCTGTGTGTCGCCCGCAACGAACTCCTCGATCAGCACCCCGGGTGGCTCGAGGACGAGACCAACAGCTCGTCCGTCATCCTGGCGCCCTTGAGCGACGAGGAATGCCGCCGCATTGTCGAATACGCACTGGGCAAGAACACTCCTTCGAGCGAGGCCCAGGATCGCATCGTGGAATCTGCCGAGGGCAATCCGCTTTTTTTGGCCGAACTCCTCGCGATGCTCATCGACGAGGGGCTACTCGTCGGTGGGGACGGCCGCTACGTACTAGATATCCATCCCGCCGCCCTCAATCTGCCGCCAACGATCCATGCCCTGCTGGCCGCAAGGCTCGATCGTCTATCGCCAGAGGAACGCCCGGCCATAGAAGCGGCGTCGGTAATCGGAGAGTTCTTCTACCTCAAGGAACTTCGCGCCTTGTGCGAGGACGCCGATGCCGATGATCTCGAGAAGCATCTCTATTCGCTCATCGATAGGGAGTTCATTGGGGAAGCGAAGTCGAGGTTCTCCGATGATCGTGCATTCACCTTTCGTCACACGCTCGTTCGAGATGTCGCATACGAGGGCATCTCCAAGGAGAAGCGTGCTCGCTTGCACGAATCGCTTGCCCGCCACCTGGAGAGAGCCGCGCGGGGATGGTCTCGCTGGTATCAGGAGATCGTGGGATACCACTTTGAGCGCGCCCACAACTTTCGGGCGGAACTCGGCCTGCGCGACCAAATGACAGAGCAGCTCGCCCGGCGCGCCGGGGAGCAACTCGGTGCCGCCGGCCGCAAGGCTCACATCGGCGGCGACATGCCTGCCGCTGCAACACTTCTCGGGCGCGCCGCGGCGTTGTTGGTGGGTGAGGAAACGAAACGTATCGAGCTGCTGGCTCCGCTGGCCGATGCCCTGGCCGAGACGGGCCAGACGGACCCTGCGATCGAGGTCGCCACGGAAGCGATCGAAGGCGCTCGTCACTACGGTCTTCGCGGCGTCGAGGCGCATGCGCTCACCGTGTTGATGAAGCTCCCACGTCGGCCCGGATTCAAGCTCTCGCTCGGATACGGAATCGGACATACGGAGGGATTCCGCTACCGAGGGGATTGACCCCAAGCGCCTGTCAGGTGACCGACTGACTTGCGCCCGGCCATGATGTTAAAAGAGAGCAAGGTCCGGCAATGGTCGGCGCCCGGATGGCGCCCCGATACCCAGGAGGTGGGGTCTATGGAATCCAGGAGATGCACAGCAGTTTCGCCGACAAACCACCTTAAATCAGGAGATCAAATTGCATTTAGATCGGCATCAAGACCGGGCGGCGACCCGTGACGGAAACCTCGTCGCGCTCGGGTGGAATCAATCACTAGAGGACAACTTCAAGCCCCATCATGACGAAGGTCTACTGCCTGCGCGCGTAATCGCCCAGCACCGCGGAAGCTATGTGGTCGTGGGACCCACCGGAGAACTGAGCGCGCGGTCCTCTGGGAAGCTTCATCACGCCGCGAGCGCTGGAGGTGTTCTTCCGGCGGTGGGGGATTGGGTCGGAATAACAGCCGACGCGGCGGGAACGAGCGTGATCCGCACCGTTATGCCCCGAAGGGGCATCTTCTCCCGCAATGTGGCAGACGGCAGTACGGAGGAGCAGGTCCTCGCTGCGAATATCGATCTGGCTCTCGTCGTCGGCGGGCTGGACCGCGATTTCAACCTTCGGCGGATGGAGCGCTACCTCGCGGTGGCGTACGCGGGAGGCGCCGCCCCCGTCATCGTGCTAACCAAGGCAGACCTGTGCGACGACGTGGACGACAAGCGGAGCGCCGTCTCCGACATTGCCCCGGGTGTCCCCATCGAGGTGATCAGCAACTTGACCGGCGCCGGGATTGACGGTGTGCGCGAACACCTCTCGAAGGGCCAGACCGCGGTGGTGCTTGGGTCCTCGGGTGTGGGGAAATCGTCGCTGATCAACCATCTTCTCGGTAGCGATGCTCAACGAACGGGTGCGGTCCGGCGGGATGGTAAAGGGCGGCACGTAACTACTCACCGGGAACTGTTCCTCCTTCCGGGGGGCGCCCTGATCATCGACACTCCCGGTATCAGGCAGCTGAAGTTGTGGAGTGCCGACGAGGGGTTGCCGGCAACGTTCGAGGACGTGGAAGCCCTGGCAAGTCAATGCCGGTTCTCCGATTGTGGGCACGAGTCCGAGCCCGGGTGCGCGATCAAGGAAGCGATCGCAACCGGGGAGCTGAGTACGGCCAGGTTCAACAGCTATCTGAAGCTCATGCGCGAGTTGAGGAGCCTCGAGGTCCGAAGAGACGCCCGCGCGCGCTCGGAGGAACAGAAGAAATGGAGGAAGATCCACCTCGACTATCGGGCTCGAACAAAATTCGCGCGCAAGAACCGCTGAGACTGCGACCTCCGACTCCGATGGGCGGTCAACGGCTATGTTCTCGCCATGAGTGAAGCCGACGTGATCAAGCAGACGGGCCCTCAGCCGGTCACGCAGAAGTCCCTTGTGTCTGATCTGCGCCGCCTGGGGGTCCCGTCGGGCGAGGTCGTGCTCGTGCACTCGTCGCTTAGCGCGCTCGGGTGGGTGTGCGGAGGTCCCCACGCGGTCGTCCTCGCTCTCGAGGACGTCGTCGGCAACGGAACTCTCGTCATGCCGGCTCACACGGCCGCGCTGTCCGAGCCGTCGCGGTGGGAGAACCCGCCCGTCCCCGAATCCTGGTGGCCTGTGATCCGGGCCGACACACCAGCGTTCGATCCGGCGATGACTCCCACGCGGGCAATGGGAGCGATCGTCGAGTGCTTTCGGACGCAACCGGGCACGATGAGAAGCTCGCATCCGCAGTATTCGTTTGCAGCGCGCGGACCATCTGCTCCCGAAATAACCAAGGATCATTCGCTCGATTACGGGCTGGGTGAGAGGTCGCCGCTTGCCCGCATCTACGACGTCAACGGATTCGTGCTCCTCCTAGGAGTAGGTCATGAGAACAACACCTCGATGCATCTCGGCGAATACCGGCTCGAGGTTGCCGAAAAGAGGACGACCTCTAACGCCGCTCCGGTCATGGCGGCGGGAGAACGCAGGTGGGTGGAGTTCGAAGACGTCGACCTCGACGAAACGGATTTCGATCGGCTCGGGCGTGATTTCGAATCGGATACCGGAGCCGTGAAGACCGGCCGCGTAGGGGTATCCGAGGCGCGGTTGATGCCTCAGAGGACACTGGTCGACTACGCCGTCGGGTGGTTCGGGCGCAACCGGCGCTAGGCAAAACACCCTCTTCGGGATCGTCAGGCTACGATCTGAGCGTCATCTTCGGAGAATGGGGAATTCTCCAATCATGCGGGAATCGTAGGGGGCGATTCACACGACGGAGCGGTCGCGTATCAGGTTCGGCGACGGGGCGGTTGCGGCCGGTGGCAAGGCGGCTCGCCTGGGTGCTCCTGTCGCGGGAGCGATTCCGGCCTCGCCTCCGAGTGTCTCCGACCACGGCACAATCGACGAACGTTTCCTCGCCGGCGGAGAGGAGACGGATTTCGACTCCATCGAGGAGGTCGACGCCGTCGCGCGTAGCGTACGGAAGAAGGCTCTCCAGTACTCGGCGGCCATTCTGCTGTTACTGCTCACAGTTCCATTCCTTGCGTGGCTTGCGCCCCGGTGGTTCGCCCGCCCGGTATGGGGCGGATTGACGTTCAATTTCCTGACAGTGGCGGTCCTGTTGCATATCGCCTTTGTGGTCGTGGCGATCCTTTTTGCCCGCGTGGCCAACCGGAGCGAAGACGAGATGCTCGGCCGGCCGGAAGACGACGGGTAGGGCCATGACCGACCCACGACCGCTGCTGGCTGCGCTGGGATTGACGGTGACCATGCTCGCAGTGTCGTGGGGAGTTCGACGATCGACGTCCACGACACTGGACTTCTATCTGGCAAGCCGTCAGGTAGGTCCGTTCTTGAACGCATGCGCCATCTGCGGCGACTACTTCTCCGCCGCATCATTCCTGGGTGTGGCCGGAGCCGTGTACGCCTCTGGGCTGGACGGCGTTTGGTTCGCAACGGGGTTCGCCGCAGGATTCGTGGTCGTGCTGCTGTTCCTGGCAGCCCCCTTTCGGCGCGCCGGTCATTTCTCGATTCCCGATTTCTTGGCCAACCGCTTCTCATCCCCCGCGGTGCGGCTAACTGCGGTTGCGATCGTCCAGCTTGTCGTCCTGCTCTACCTCATTCCCCAGCTGACCGGAGCTGGGATCATCTGGGAGGTATTTGTGGGCGGTGGGATCGGTGGGATGTCTCCGTACGCTACTGGAATCCTCTTGTCGGTGGGGGCGATCGTTATTCAGGCGGTCGTCGGCGGCATGAAGGGGACCACGTGGAATCAAGCACTGCAGTTTGGACTGAAGATGTTCACGCTCTTCGTCGTCACCGCAATCGCCGTTGGTCACGGGTTTTCGTATTCGGACGCGACCGAGAAGGTGTCGCAACGGCCGCTCGGCGTGCCGACGGAGGTTACAAAGGAAGAGGCATTTCGAACTGACCCCGAAGGTAGGACCACGCTCGAGCTGGCCGGAACGGTGATGAGCGCCAAGGGCCATGCGGCCGCCCTCGAGAAACTCCAACGCGGCGCCCCCAAGGTCGACCTGCTGCTGCCCGCAGACAATCAACTCCATCCGGGACGCAGGCTGAGGTTTATGGAACCCGGCTTCCGCTATTCGTTGTGGCAGCAGATCGCGTTGATAGTGACTCTGTTACTCGGAACCGCCGGCCTGCCACACATCAGCAACCGCTACTTCACGAGCACCTCAGGTCGCGCCGCGCGCATCTCGACGGTATGGGTTCTAGGCCTCGCCGGCGTCTTCTATTTCTTCGCCGTGTTGCTCGGCGTAGCGGCAAGATCCGATCTGCCGAGGTGGCTGGGCGCGGGAGTAACAAACGCTGACTTCGTCGACAGTGTCGTGAGGGTGCCGGAGAAGGCGCTCCTGTTGCTGACGGAGCAACTCGGCGGGCCGTCTCTGCTGGCTCTGGTTTCCGCCGCCGCTTTTGCCGCGATCTTCTCGACCGTTGCGGGGCTACTTCTTGCCGCCGCGACATCATGGGGCCACGACGTCTACGAGCAGTTCGTCAATCCGTTTGCCAGCGAACGCCGGAGGATCCGGTTCGGCCAGGCGGCGGTAACCATTACGGCAACGATCGCAGCTGCGATTGGGCTCGCTCTCCCCAACCTCTCCAACGCCGAGGCGCCCAGCGTTGCCCTCATGGTCACGTGGGCGTTTGCGCTAGCCGGTTCCGCGTTCACACCGGTGTTCCTACTCGGGGTGTGGTGGAAACGAGCGAACTCGGCCGGTGCCATCGCGGGGATGGCCGTTGGGGCCGTCGTGTCGCTCGGCTTCATCGGAACCGAACTTCTCGGCCGAGCAACCGGCTGGTCCATCTCCACGCCTGTATCGAACTTCCCCAGCATCGTTGCGGCTCCACTGGCGGCAGCGGCCGTAGTGGGTGGGTCGTTGCTTCACGAGGCCCGGGAGGACTCGACGACGTGGTGGCTACGTGTCCACGGCACTGCCTTGGAACGACGGCAGGCGTCACTGGTGCGCCTTGCGGCCAAGGGCGGTGGAGTCACGTGACGGTTGCCATCAGCGTCACCGTCGCGGCTTTGTTAGGAGTTGGGTTTGCGGCTCTCGTCGACCTCGCCACAGGTTCGATCGGGACGCTTCTCATCGTGGCGGCATTCGTAAACGCTGGTGTTTACGTCGGGCGGCGTGTGGTCTCCATGACACGTGGTGGTGATGCCGGCTCTCAGCGGAAGGTGGTAACGCTCGTCGAGCAGACCCTTCCGCACATGCGGCTCGGACTGACGGAAGAGACAGCGCATCGAACTGTGAACTTGCTCCATGACGTCATGAGGTTGGAGGCCGTCGGGCTTACCGACCAGGAGCACCTCCTTGCTTTCGTCGGACCAGGCTCGGACCATCACCGTCCGGGAGATCCCATCCGGTCGCCGTTAACGCGGAAGGCGATCGAAGCCAACGAATTGATGGTCGCCGATCATCCCTGGGATCTGGACTGTGATGCCGCGCGCAACGGAGGCTGCCCTCTGAAGTCTGTCGTTGTGGCACCCCTGGCATACGGAGCGCATTCCATGGGCGCTCTGAAGGTCTACCAGACGGTCGAAGGCCCACCCGACCCCAACGTCATCGAGCTGACGCGCGGGCTTGCCGGAATGCTGTCACTTCAGCTCGAGCTTGCACAGGCGGAGCGCGAGGCTCAGCTGGCGGAGGCTGCGAAACTCGACGCACTTCGCGCCCAGATAAATCCTCACTTCCTCTTCAACACCCTCAACACGATCTCAATGAGGGCACGGACCGATCCTGAGGAGGCGCGCCGCCTTCTGGTGAGATTGTCGGACTTCCTTCGCTATGCCATGAAACATAGTGGTCATCTGGCTCCCTTCGGCGAGGAGTACTTCTTCGTCCGTACCTACCTCTTCCTCGAGAAGGCTCGGTACGGCGAGCGATTGAAGGTTCGCTACGACGTCGATCCCCAGTGCCTTTCGCTGCCCGTGCCTGTGCTCACGATTCAGCCGCTCATCGAGAACGCGGTGAAACACGGGATCGCGACACGGCCGGGCGGGGGGCTCGTCGAGCTGAAGGCGAGGCTCGAGCCCATAGGGGGTGTTCTCCGGATCAAAGTGACGGACAACGGCGTCGGCATCGATCCCGAGAAGCTTTCCGCACTGCTCAGCGTCGGCACGCAGGTGAGTGCTCTCGCCAACATCTACGAGCGCTTGGTTCGCATATACGGTGGGCGTGCTTCGTTCGACGTCTCGTCCACGCCTGGAAAGGGCACCAGCGTCTCGCTAAGTTTGCCGGTGGGAGTCAATTGAGGGTCAGAGGGGTGAAGTGACCAGTTCAGGTTCCACAAGACTTAGGGCACTCATCGTCGATGACGAGTACCCCGCGCGGGAAGAACTTCGTTACCTCCTGAGGAGTTTCCCCGAAATCGAAGTGGTAGGCGAGGCTGCAGAGCCGGCGGAGGCGCTGCAGCTGATTCGAAATATCGACTACGACCTCTGTTTTCTCGATGTGCGAATGCCGGGAGGCTCCGGCCTCGACCTCGTCAAGGAGCTGGCCCGGCTCCCCCGGAGGCCCGCAGTCATTTTCGTGACCGCATATCCGGATCACGCTGTCGAGGCGTTCGACTTGGATGCCGTCGACTATCTACTGAAACCGTTTGACGAGGCGCGCCTCGGGCGCGCCCTCCAAAGGATTGTCGAGCGCTCGCATGAGGCATCGAGCCCCAACGGCACCAGCGCTCCGAGGGAAGAAGAGCCCACGCTCGACAAGATCCCGGTGCCGCACCGCGATCGCACCATTCTTATCGACGTCGAGGACATCATCTATGCAACTGCGGCACGCGGCTATTCGTACCTGGTCACCTCCCAAGGGAGGCACCTCGTTTCCTTCACGCTGGCGGAACTCGAACGCAGGCTTGAGAACCGGGGATTCTTTCGCACACATCGCGCCTATCTCATCAATCTGAAGCGTGCTCGTGCGATAGAGCCCGATTTCGCCGGCGCGCTTCAAGTGACGATGGACGATGGGAAAGAACGGGTCCCGGTGTCGCGCCGCCAGGCGCGCGCGCTCAAGCGTCTGCTGGGGCTATAGGGAGCGGTCCCTCAACATCCGGTAGCTCCAGTAAAAGGCTGCTCCTCCGGCGAACAACATCAGGCCCAGACCCGGACCCGGCAGGCACTGTGCGGAGAAACACGCAGTAACGATCTTGCTCGTCTGCCAGACCGCGAAGTAGACGGCGGTGCCACCACCAAGGAACCCGGACGAGACGACGAGCGGGCGCCACTTGCTCATTGTCCCGGCCAGGGTCATCAATCCTGCCCACAGCGTCCACGCGCGCGCCATTGGGGACGCACCCAACCCCTGGCCCAAGATCAGGGCCCACGGCAGGAACGCGCCGATCAGAATTCCGAGCCCGGCGTAGAGGAACGTTCGCTGCGCGGCGAAATAAGGCCACCGTTTCTGCTCCCCCGCCTTGGCACGCGCAGCAGATGCCATAACGCCACGCTATAGGTCCCCTCGAAGAGGGCCAAGGGTGGCGGCTTCTGCGGTCGGTGTGGCCGTGCGAACGGTCGGCTCCGCGGGACCAACGGTCCACTTGCTCGGAGGTGCTGGTGGCAGCACCACTCGATCCACCGGATGGCCTCCGGCTTCGGCGGCTGGGCCGTCCGGCGGGAGTTCGTTGCGGCTTCGAGCGGGGCCTCCGAATCTATGCCATGGAGGAGTCCGTCACTTGGTCCGAGGGGGGCTGAATATGGCGCAGTCCGAAGTAAAAAAGGACGTGCGGCGATCGGAGGGCTACTGGCGCGCGAACGTCAAGGTGCAGGGCAGCCTTCTCGTTGTTTGGGGCATCGTCGGCTTAGTTCTTGCGGTCCTGCTGGCGAAACCACTGAACGAAGTCGTGTTCGGGGGATTCCCCCTGGGCTTCTGGATAGCGCAGCAGGGCTCGATCGTCGTCTTCGTAGCGCTGATCTTTATCTATGCGCGTCGAATGGACCGTGTGGACGAGGAGTACGACGTTCACGAGGAGGGCCTCGGCGCTGCGCGGAGGTCGCTCGAGAGTCGTAGGGGACGAAATGCAGGGGGGACGAGCTGATGGATCTGACTGCCATTGAAGCTTGGGCAATCTTCTTTGCGTTCCTGACCTTCGCCCTCTACATCGGTATCGCAATTAGGACGCGGGTAAACACCACGGCAGGATTCTACGTAGCCGAGCAGGGGATTCCTCCGGTTGCAAACGGCGCGGCCATTGCCGCCGACTGGATGTCCGCCGCGTCGTTCATATCGATGGCCGGCCTTATCTCGTTCCTTGGCTTCGACGGCGCCATCTATCTCATCGGATGGACGGGCGGCTACGTGCTTCTGGCTTTGCTTCTGGCTCCTTATCTGAGGAAGTTCGGGAAGTACACCGTTCCAGACTTCGTCGGCGACCGTTACTCGGAGGCGGCTCGAACCGTTGCGGTGGTCGCGGCCGTATTCGTTTCCTTTACGTACGTCGCCGGTCAGATGCGCGGCGTGGGAATCGTGTTCTCGCGTTTCGTCGGAGTGAGCATCACCGCCGGCGTGATTATCGGAATGGCCGTCGTCCTCTTCTATGCGGTCATCGGCGGAATGAAGGGCATCACCTGGACGCAAGTGGCCCAATACTCCGTTTTGATCGTCGCGTATCTGATTCCTGCCTGGGCGATCGCCGGGACGGTTGCGGATATCCCCGTGCCACAGATCTCGTTTGGAACGATCGCGCAGGAACTGGATGGACTGCAGCAGGACTTCGGTCTGAGTGAATACACGGCGCCGTTCACCAATAGACCGATGCAGGATGTGTTTCTCGTAGCGCTCACCTTGATGATCGGTACGGCGGGCCTACCTCACATCATCGTCCGCTTCTACACGACGCCGTCTGTGCGCGCCGCTCGGTACTCCGCGGGATGGGCCTTGTTGTTCATCGCGATTCTGTACACGACGGCGCCCGCAGTTGCAGTGTTTGCAAAGACCAACCTGCTTAACGACATCGCCGGTCAGCAGTACTCGGCGCGCCCCGAATGGGTGCGGAACTGGGAAGCGACCGGCCTGATGGCCTTCGACGACGCCAATGACAACGGAGTGATCGACAGCATCACGCCGGACCCCCTAACCGCTCCCGGCGAGATGACGGTTAGCCCGGACATCATCGTGCTGGCGAACCCTGAGATCGCAGGACTCCCGGCGCCGGTCGTCGGGCTCGTGGCCGCAGGAGGTCTGGCCGCCGCCTTATCCACCGCGTCGGGGCTGCTGCTCGTGATCGGGTCGGCGATCGGCCACGATCTCTACTTCAAACGGTTCCGCCCCCAGGCGACCGAGAAACAGAGGCTCTTGGCCGGTCGCCTCGCGATCGCAGGAGCGGTGATCGTCGCCGGCTACTTCGGCGTGCGCCCGCCTGGCTTCGTGGGGCAGGTGGTGGCGTTCGCCTTCGGCTTAGCGGCCGCATCGTTCTTCCCGGTGATTGTGCTGGGCATCTTCTGGAAACGGACCAATGCCACGGGCGCCATGGCCGGGTTGATTTGCGGCCTCGGCTTCACCGCGCTGTATATGTGGGCGACCCTCTACGGAGGGATGGATCCGTGGTTCGACATATCACCGGAGGGCATTGGAACGATCGGGGCGATCATTAACTTCGCCGTCACGTACTTCGTCTCCAAAGCCACGGAGCCTCCGTCGGCGGAGATCCAGGCGCTGATCGAGGAGGTCCGACACCCGCGCCTGGGCGAGGCCGCACGGACGGTCAGGCTGCCGGACACGGAAACCGAGCAAGTGGGAGGACCCACAGCCACACCCTGAGAGGAGGGGGCGAGCCGAGCATCGGTGGCGGTGCGGCGTTGACAGCGGGCGCCGCGCCGCCGCCGGATCCGTTTCGATCTCTGAAATGGCAGTTAGCCACGAAATATCACGGCTGATTGCCATCTGGGTGCTCAGCCGGGCGCTCGATCTCTGAAATGGCAGTTAGCCGCGTAATAACCGCGGCTGATTGCCATCTGAGGACGGGGTTAGGCCGGGCCTCCTGTCGGCGGCTTGACGAAGTCGCGCGCCGCCTGGCGCGCCGCTCCGGTGGCCGCTCCGATGAGGCCGATCCAGGCGGCCTTCTTCAACGGAGGCACGGGCTCGTCGACCTGCGGTGGGTTTTCCCTGGTGACCAACCGCCACATCGTGGTGACCACGTAGGTTGCCAGTTTCACCGCCAGGACGCCGGCGACGATGGCGCCGATCGTCTGGACCATGGACGCCCTATGGATGGGCTCACCCGATGCCGATTTGTCCCGTTTCCTGCTCTTCTTCTTGGCCATGATGCTGCTCCTTGTCCTGCCCGCCGGCGCCGAAAATCATCCCACTTTGATCGCCTTTGCGGAAAAGTTAGATCTCCTCTTCGGTACGTTCGACACCCAGCAGTTCATCGAGTTCCTCCCCACCGTCGGTCGGACCGATTGCGATGATCCTGTCTCCGGCCTCAAATACGAATCGCGGTTTCGGACGATAGGTCCACCGGCGCCCCCGCTGCACGGCAAGGACGAACATGCCGGTCTCCGTCTCGACGGTGAGCTCCTTGATCGAGCGGCCTTCCGCGTGGGCCCCCGGTGCGACGATGCCTTCATAGCTAACTTCGTCGGACTCCACCAGGGCCGCGGCGATGACGGGATGGAGTTCCTCTCCCTGCTCGACGAGCCGTGTCATCTCGCGGGCCGCGTCGAAGACCATTTCCGAAGCGTCCGCGATGCGGAGCAGCCCCCGCAGATCGTCTGGGTTTCGGGCTTCAAGCGCACTGCTCAGGATCCACGACTCGAGCTTGTCGTGCACATCGTCGGAGCGCTGCTCGAGGCTCGCCACCTCTGCCGCGAGGGCCTGGTCGTTGAACAGCAGAGCCGAGTACGCAAGCCCCACAGCGACCTCGGCCGAGTTCTTCATCTCGACGAGCATGTCCACAGCCCGGTCGAGGTCCGACAGCACGATGTCGGGAGGTTCCGGCTCTTCCACCAGCGGTGGCGCCCCCATTAGTTTGCGGGCGAGGGGGATTCCATCTTCGTGACCCTGCAGCAGTAAACGATCCCCTTCGGAGATGACGTAGTCCGCATCGGGGTCGAGGTTCCAGTCCCCGTTGCGCCGAGCTGCGATGACCCACATACCGAACTCAACCGGCATGGCGAGGTCCCGAAGCGATTGCCCGATCGCAGGGGCGCCGGATCCCACCTTGATTCTGGTGACGATCTCGTCGGCGTAGCGCAAGTCTTGCCTTAAGTCTTCAACGATTCCCAGGCCCGAGGACACAACCTTTGCGATGCCGGCGGCGGCGTCGGCAATGTTTTCAACCGCCGAAACGATCTCGAGGACACCGGCCATGTGCTCGGCATCTTCCGGGCTCCGTGCAGCAAGAATGGAGAGCTTGCGGATCTGGTGGATGTAGTCGGACATCCTCTCTTCGAGGCGCCTGACTTCTTTCGCGAGGTCCTTATCGGAGAAGAAGACCGCGGCGTACGCGAGATCGACCATGAGCTCCGAGACGTCTTTGATCTCCGCCAGGAGCTCCTTGACGGTACTCGGACCTTCTCCTGAGTCCAATTTCGAATATCCCCTTTCCTCGGGTTTCAGGCTACCTGGAACACGACGAGAGCGACTACTAGACAGATCACCCCGAGCAGATCCATTCCGCTGGTGACCAGCGGAATCGTGTGGTTGTCGGGATCGAGTCCAAGGCGGTAGGAGATGATCGCCGCGTAGTAGCCGATGATCCCCGCCACGAGTGTGGCGAGCAGGCCGCCGAACGCCACTACGCCGATGAATGTCGCCACCCCCGGATAGGCGCGATTGAAGATCTCCGAAGCGACGAGCGTCCATCCCGCCGTCAACAGATAGACGGTCAATCCGAGTACGAGCACGATGCTTCCGTCGAGCAGCGCGGCCGCCTCGGGCTTCGCCTTCGCCGTCACGGCGCCGAGGTGCAGTTTGGAACCCAGGCGCGCCGCCAGGACCGACCCCAGCGCGCCGGTGTTTTCGAGGAACCCCGGAATGATGATGAGAAACGCCGTCCACGAGAAGAACACGGTTTCGAGTCGGGGTTCGATCACACTCCCGGCAAGCACGTCGAGCACAATCGCAATGCACAAGACGGGGAAGCTCTCCCTCACGATTCGCCGCGCAACCGGAAGCGCCACGGTCCACCCGCGCACCAGGGCAAGCGCCCCTGTCACCACTGCGGCGGTTCCGGCGAGCGGGGTGAATATATCGATGGCCGCCAGGTAGGAGGCCAACAACAGGCACGGGAGGGTTACGACATCCCCCATCGCGGTGATCAGCGGCGCGCCGACGGTGTCGAGATCCCAACCCCTCCGAAGCGACTTGACGGACAGAAGGACGGTGACGGCGAGAACCACGGCGGACGAGAGCAGTCCACCGGCCAGCGCAATCACCGTTAGATCCCAGATGGACACGGTCGGGATGTGCAGGAGGGCAGCAATCGATCGCGCCAGAAACGCCATCGTGACCGAGGTGGCGATCGTGAGGAGTGTGGCCGCGTAGACGTTTTGGTAGAGGATCGCATCGCGCCTCCTCGACACCACAAAAAGACCGGTGTGGATGGAGGTGCCCAGGCGCGCAGCGAGGGCTCCGAAGATGTTCCCCCGCATACCGATGGAGACCGGGATGAGGACAAAAAGTCCCGGGATTTGATCCATCCGGTGCTGCATCCCGGCGAGGGCGAGGCCGGCAATCAGCGAGGTGGCGGAGGCGATGATCACGGCGACGAACGCCTGGCGCATGGTGCGCCGCTCGGACCCCCAGTAGTCGACTACCTGGCGGGCGGGGTCTGCGACCCGGCGCGCCGATCCTCGCACCGCTCGTGCCGGCGGGCCCAGGATGACGCGAACGGTCAGCCCGACCCACCTGAGCGGGGCGGCGAGGGAAGGTTTCCGGCTCTGCCGTGGTTCTTTCATATGGCGCGATGCAACCCCAATCCGATGAGGAACGTCATAACGAATACGGGAGCAGAGCGAACCAGATTCGCCCTTGAACGTGCTTACAGGCCCCCACGTACCAAAGGACGCAGGGGCATTTCCGAAGGAGAGGAACTCCTATGGCGGACAAGTTTGCCATCCGAGGCCAGCGGCCGGTGGGCCTTCCCCGGGCGTCCCAGAAGTTCCCTGAGGGCCGCCAGTGCAGCCACCCGGGGTGCGAGACGAAACTCTCCGTCTACAACCGGCGCGACCGCTGCTGGGCTCATGCAGAGATGAAGGTCCCGCGTCTACGGGGCCGGAAACCCGCGCCGGGCTCCGCCTGATCCCTATTTGCGCCGGAAGGAGCGTGCCACCCCCCAAAGGGGGGAGGCACACGTTCGCCACCTCCCGGCAGAAAAAGAACGTTTCACGACACGGCGGTTTGCGGCATTCGGCCCCACGGCGCGCCATTGCCCGGTTATCCTGAGCCCGTTTTGGACCGTCGAACCGGGACCGGAGGA
Source organism: Actinomycetota bacterium (assembly GCA_035641235.1). GTDB lineage: Bacteria > Actinomycetota > CADDZG01 > CADDZG01 > WHSQ01 > DASQUP01. The sequence continues at coordinate 45,197 of DASQUP010000223.1, read as the reverse complement.
TCGCCCATGCGCGCGCGGCTTGCGCTCGCCTTGCTGCTTGTAGTGAGTCTCTCTGCTGCCTCGCCCCTGATCGGCTCGGCCCTGGCGCAGGATCAGGTGTCGGCACAGGAGGAAGAAAGCGAGGGGCAGGACCAGGGCGGCCAGGATCCGGAGACGGAAACCGGCGCCGAGGAGGAGCAGACGGAAGGGGCCGCCGAAGAGACGGGTCCCCCGTGGACCTACCAGATGGCGCGCGCGGGGATCGCCCTCATGGTCATCCTGGCGCTTGGGATCGGACTTGCCTACTACCGTTTCGTTATGAAGCGGCAGCGCGGCGTGATTTGAACTGAACCGAACGAGGCGGCATGGCGCGCCTGATTGACCCATGGATCGCACGTAACGTTGCCCGCACCCTGACGGGTGATTCCGGGCTGGCAGGCTCCTACTTGCTCGATCGCCTGAAGCGTGATCTCGACGTGGCGGTTCCCCGGTCCGAGGAGCTTGTCGCCGAGGCAAGTGGGATCCCCCCGCCGTCGCCCGTCAGATGGAAGATCATCGACCGTGCTGCGTGGGCGGATAGCAACATCAGGAGCCTGTCCACTCTGCTGGCTCCGCTGGGCGACCGGCTCGGCGAGAAACTCGACCGGGCGCCCCTTCCCCTTCGTCTGACACAGAGGGCGATCCTGTCGGCGGAAGTGGGAGCCTTGCTCGGATACGTATCCCGCCGCGTTCTCGGCCAGTACGACCTGCTCGTGGCAGATGCCGCTCCGGACGGACCGGGCGACGCTGTCCTCTACTTCGTAGGGCCCAACATGGTGGAGACGGAGCGCCGCTTTGGCTTCGTGCCGGAGGAGTTCGCGCTGTGGGTGGCGGTCCACGAGGTCACCCACCGTTTTCAGTTCGCCGGAGTGCCGTGGCTGCGCCCACGATTTTTACGGCTCGTCGGCCGGTATTTCGATCTCGTCGAACTTGATGCCCGGGGGCTTGCTCGCCGCCTGCGGGAGGGCGCGAGGCGCCTGGCGAGTCGTTCGACCCCGCCCGAGGAGCGGAACCCTGTGTACCTGCTGGCGTCGCCCGAGCAGAGGTCGCTTATGGACCAGATCCAGGCCCTGATGGCTGTCGTTGAGGGCCACGGCAACTTCGTCATGGACCATGTGGGCGCCCGTGTGATCCCCTCGTTCCGGAGGATGCGATGGATCTTCGAGCGGCGACGCCAACAAACGACCGGGCTTCAGCGGGCCTTCAACCACGCAATCGGGCTCGAGATGAAGTTGCGCCAGTACGAGATCGGACGGGAGTTCTGCGACGGCGTCGCGACTGCCGGAGGCGTTGCGGCTCTCGGCCGGCTCTGGGAGGACGAGGAAGGTTTCCCCACCCTCGCCGAGGTGAGGGACCCGCAGCTGTGGCTGCGACGCGTCGCCTAGGAGACTCGTGAGCTCTCTGCCTCGCCGGCTCGGCGGTCCCGGCTACGACGTGGTGGAGACCGCACTCGCGACGATCGACCGCTACGGGATGCTCGAACCGGGGGACCGTGTTCTCGTTGCCGTCTCCGGAGGTCCGGATTCGACCTGTCTTCTGGACGTGCTGTGGCGGCTTGCCGACCGCCTGGAGCTCCACATCGAGGTGGCCCACATCGATCACGGCCTCCAAGAGGGTTCGGATGAGGTGGCGGGGAAGGTCGCTACGACGGCAGCCGAGGCGGGGTTCGAGGTCCACGTCGTGCGAGCACCCGATCTCTCCGGGCCGAACCTTCATGCGCGGGCGCGCGAGTTCCGCTACGGATTCTTTGAGCTGGTTGCGGGTCAGGCAGGTGCGAGCCGAATCGCAACCGGGCATACCCTCGACGACCGGATAGAGACGACGCTCGCCCGCTTGGTGCACGGGTCGGGGACCGCGGGGCTCGCGGGCATCTCCCCGGTCGAGGGGCGCAGGATCCGTCCGCTGATCGAGGTACGGCGCCCACAGACACGCACGTATTGCGACGACACCGGGTTGACCTACTTCGACGACCCTGCCAACGACGACGAGCGCTTCGAGCGATCGATAGTCCGGAGGGAGCTCGTCTCTGCCATCGAAAAGCGATGGGGCGACGGCGCGATCCGGGCGATGGCACGATCGACCGAACACCTTCGAGTGGACGCGCAGGCCCTGAAGGAACTGGCCGATCGTCTCTACGCGGACCTCGTGCGAGCTGCAGACGATGCGGTGGAGTTCGATCGGGCCGCGTTCGCCGCAGTCCCGCGCGCCCTGCAGCGGCGGCTTCTCGAATCCGCCACTGGGCGCATCCGGGACCGTTCGGGAGGAATAGAGGCGGCGCTCGACGCGGTGGCCGATGAGCGGGTGGGTACGGTTTTCGATGTCGCCGGTGGGGTGAGGATCGAGGTCCAGAAGTCGAATTTGCGAGTTACACGACCCGGCGAGGGCCGACCCGCGGAGGTAGGATCGGCCGATGAGTCCTGAAGTCCATCCCGACATCGAACGGGTCCTTATCGACGCGGATGAGATTCAGGACAAGATTGCCGAGCTTGCAAAGCTCGTAAACGAGGACTACAGGGGCAAGGACCTGCTTCTCGTCGGAGTCCTCAAGGGAGCTTTTGTGTTCATGGCCGATCTCGCCCGGCACATCCAGCTGCCAATCGAGTTCGACTTCATGGCGGTGTCGTCGTACGGATCTTCAACGCAGTCATCGGGTGTCGTTCGAATCCTGAAGGACCTGGACTACGAGATAACCGGGCGCCACGTCTTGCTGGTCGAAGACATCATCGACTCGGGGCTGACGATCTCGTATTTGCTCCGGTATTTGGAGGCGCGCCGCCCGGCGTCGCTGGAGATTTGCTCGCTGTTCTGGAAGAAGGGCGAGCAGGCGGTCCCCATGGAAATCAAGTACCCGGGATTCGAGATCCCGCCCGTTTTCATCGTCGGCTACGGGCTTGATTTCGCCGAGAAGTATCGGAACCTTCCATATATAGGAGTGCTGCGGCCCGGCGCCTACGGGGCCTGATCCACCTTCCATTGGGCGGCGGATTAGGGCAAGGTAGCTCAAGACGTTACGGCGCCGGGCCGAAGGGACAAAAGAGACGGTGCCGGAGGCTCATACAAGTTAGGGACTGCTACCCTTTAAATCACCATGAATCGAATATTTAGATCCGCAGTTTTTTATCTGATTCTGATCGTCGCGGTTGTCTGGATTTACAGCATGTATCGCAACGGAGCGGACGCTCCGAAGCAGATCGAGTCCGTCAACCAGTTCGAACAACTCGTCGAGAGCGGGGACATCGCTTCAGCGAAGTTTTTGACGAAGGACGAGAAGGTAACAGGCGAGTTCGCCGACGGGGGCCGCTACGAGCTCTTCGTGCCCAAGGACACAGTGGATACATGGGCTGAGTTCTCGCTCCAAAACGATGTCCAGGTCAGCGCCGATCCGCAGCAGGGTTCGGTGTTCCTGTCGGTCCTGTTCCAGTTCCTTCCGATCTTGATCATCGTCGGGTTCTTCTTCTTCCTCATGCAGCAGATGCAGGGCGGAGGAAACCGTGTCATGTCCTTCGGCAAGTCGAAGGCGCGCCTCGTAACGAAGGATCAGCCCAAGATCACGTTTGCCGACGTGGCCGGATTGGACGAGGCGATAGAGGAGCTCCAGGAGATCAAGGAATACCTGGAGGCGCCGCAGAAGTTCCAGGCGATGGGAGCCAAGATCCCCAAGGGAGTATTGCTGTTCGGACCGCCGGGAACGGGGAAGACGCTCCTCGCCCGCGCCGTCGCAGGCGAGGCCGGCGTTCCTTTCTTCTCGATCTCCGGGTCCGACTTCGTTGAGATGTTCGTCGGCGTCGGTGCGAGCCGCGTGCGGGACCTCTTCGAGCAGGCGAAGGCAAACGCTCCTTCGATCGTGTTCATGGACGAAATCGACGCGGTGGGACGTCACCGCGGTGCCGGTCTCGGTGGCGGACACGACGAGCGCGAGCAGACCCTGAACCAGCTCCTCGTGGAGATGGACGGTTTCGACGTGAAGAGCGGCGTGATTCTCGTCGCTGCCACCAACCGTCCCGACATCCTCGACCCGGCGCTTCTTCGTCCCGGCCGGTTCGACCGCCAGATCGTCGTCGATCGTCCCGACCTCACCGGCCGCGTGGGGATCCTCAAGGTGCACACGCGCGGAAAGCCCCTGTCCAAAGAGATCGACATCGAAATCGTCGCGCGCAGGACGCCCGGATTCACGGGAGCCGACCTCGCCAACGTGGTTAACGAGGCTGCGCTGCTCGCGGCCCGCTTCTCGAAGTCCGAGATCAGCATGCACGAGCTCGAGGAAGCGGTGGACCGCGTCCTTGCCGGACCTCAGCGCCGGAGCCGCGTCATCTCCGAGAAGGAGAAGAAGGTGATCGCCTACCACGAGTCGGGTCACGCCCTCGTGAGTCACGCGCTGCCGAACGCCGACCCCGTGCACAAGGTTTCGATCGTCTCGCGCGGACGTGCGCTCGGTTACACGCTCACGCTTCCGACCGAGGACCGGTTCCTCGTCACCAGGGGGGAGCTGATCGACGAGCTCGCGATGCTTCTCGGAGGCCGCGTCGCCGAGGAGATCGTCTTCAACGAGCCGACCACCGGAGCGCAGGACGATATCCAGCGCTGCACACGCATTGCGAAGCAGATGGTGATGCAGTTCGGTATGTCGCGCCTGGGTCCGCTTGCCTTGGGCGAGACGGAGGGCCAGCCGTTCCTCGGCCGCGACTTCGGACACGTCAAGGACTATTCGGACGACGTCGCTTCCAAGATCGATGCCGAGGTCCGGCGTCTGGTTGAGGAAGCGCACGACGAAGCCCGCGAGATCTGCTCGAAGTACCGCGACAAGCTGGATCTCATGGTCGAGAAGCTCCTCGAAAAAGAGTCGATCGAGAAGGAAGAGGTCGCCGAGATCCTGGCGGAGGTCGCCAAGCAGACTCCGGAGAACCCGGTCGAGCGGGCGCGCCTGCGTCGCGAGCGGGAGCGCGAGCAAGGCGAGAGCGAAGCCGCCGAGGAAGAAAAGAAGAAGAAGCCCCTCATGCCTCGGGCCCCCAAACCCTCTCTCGGCGAAATCTAGTCGCCGCGAGGTTCGCCTGCGGTCGGCGACGAGCTCCTCGGGCTCGACACCGTTTCTTAGTCGCCCTGCGGGCTCGCCGCCGTCCTCGGCTTGCGTGACTCCAGATATCACCTCGCGCCGGGGGCATGCGGGGACGCCGCCGTCCTCGCTCGACCAACTGATCTTGGGGGGCGCCGCCGTCCTCGGCTTGGGGGACTCCAGATATCGCCTCGCGCCGGGGACACAAACCTGCCGGAATGGATGCTGGCGGACTCCGGTTAACGTGATGGTATGAGCGAAAGACCAGAGAACGTAAGGGCCATTCGGCGCGCCGGGACCGATCGTGACGAGATCGCTCTCCATGTGCGCGGGATCCTCACGGCGATCGGGGAGGACGTCGAGCGCGACGGCCTCAAACGCACTCCGGAGCGCGTCGCGGAAATGTACGAGGAGCTCTTCGAGGGCCTCCACAAGGACCCGATAGACGAGCTCGATGTCAGATTCGATGCCGACCACGACGAGATGATCATGGTGCGGGACATCCCGCTTGCGAGCTTCTGCGAGCACCACCTAATCCCGTTCGTCGGTGAGGCACACGTGGCCTACATTCCGAACGAGAGCGGTCAGATCACCGGCCTTTCGAAACTCGTCAGAGCCGTCGACGTCCTGGCGAAGAGGCCACAGGTTCAGGAAAGGCTCACGACTCAGATTGCGGACGCGATCGAGCGGGCACTCGACCCACGCGGCGTCTTGGTTGTAATCGAGGCCGAACACCTCTGCATGAGCATGCGCGGTGTCAGGAAGCCGGGCAGCCAGACGGTGACGTCGGCCGTGCGCGGCATGTTCCGGAGAAACGAGGCGACGCGCGCCGAGGCCATGGGCCTCATCGCCCGAGGATAGCCATGCACCTGCGGTGCCGGAACCGCATCCTCTCCCTCGATCGGCCGGCGGTGATGGGCGTATTGAATGTCACGCCCGACTCGTTCTCCGACGGAGGACTGTGGCTCGATCCGAGGGCTGCGATCAAACATGCCCTGGATATGGTGGCGGACGGTGCGTCGATCATCGATGTTGGAGGTGAGTCCACGCGCCCGGGAGCGGCACCGGTCTCCCTGGAGGAAGAACTTCGGCGCGTGATCCCCGTTATCGAGGAGCTGGCCGTCGAGTCCGATGGAGCGATCTCGATCGACACACGCAAACCCGATGTCGCTCGTCGAGCGGTGGATGCCGGTGCGTGCATCATCAACGACACCGCCGGCGAGATCGCCGACCCCGGGATGGATGTAGTAGTTGCGGAAACACAAGCGGCAGCAGTCGTCATGCATTCGCGCGGCACCCCGGAGACGATGCGATCGCTTGTCCAATACGGTGACGTTGTGGGAGAGGTCGGCTCGTTCCTCACCCGGCGCGCCGGGGAGCTCCAGCGTGCGGGGGTCCCGCGCGATGCCATTGCCATCGATCCCGGCTTCGGATTCGCAAAGACCCCGGAGCACAATCTCGTGCTTCTCAATCGCATCGAGGAGCTCATCGGGCTCGGGTATCCCGTGGTGATCGGAACCTCGCGCAAGTCCTTCCTCGGTGCCCTGCTCGACCTCCCCGAGTCCGAGAGGGTTGAGGGCACGGCAGCAACAGTTGCATGGGCGGTCGGTCGCGGTGCCCAGATCGTGCGTGTCCACGATGTAAGAGAGATGTATCGGATCGTCGCCGTGACCGAGGCGATTCGGGATGCGGGGCGCGGATGAACGACGTGATTCGCATCCACGACCTCAGAGTCTCCACCCGGGTCGGGGTGGGTGACATCGAGCGGGAGCACCCCAGGGGATTGCTGATCAACGTCGAATTACGTACGGACACTACGGCAGCGGGGGTTAGCGACGACCTCGCAGACACGATCAACTATCACGAGGTGGCCTCCGTCGTGGCGGAGGTCGTCCGATCCACGGAGGCCCGACTGCTCGAATACGTTGCAGAGCGCATTGCCACGGTTTTGAAGGAGAAGTACGGGAGAGTAGGAGTTACGGTAACGGTGGCGAAGGAACACCCACCGATCGAGGAAGACATACGAGCCGTTTCTGTGACGATCGAACGAGACGGCGGGTAGGACCAAGAGATGACCACGGCTTTCATCGGAATAGGATCGAATGTCGGCGACAGAAAAGGCTTCTGCCGGCGCGCCGTGGAAGAACTGGGGAACGCGCCCGGAATCCAAATCCGCGCCACCTCCGGCCTCTATGAAACGACCGCCGTGGGGGGAGTTCCCCAAAGGTCTTTCGTCAACATGGTCTGCAAGATCGACGCGGAGGTCGGCCCCCGGGAACTCTTCGAGATCTGCAAAGCAATCGAGACGAGGCTTGGCCGCGAGCCAAGTGATATTCGGTGGGGCCCGCGGGTCGTCGACCTCGATGTTCTCATCTTCGACGACGAGAAGATCGTCGAACCCGACCTCGAGATACCCCACCCGCGCCTGACCGATAGAAGGTTCGTCCTCGTACCGCTTCTCGAGATCGACCCAGAGGCTTCAGACCCATGGGAGATGCCGTACAAGACGTATCTCGACGAAGCCGAGGGCGAAATCCTTTATCTAGAGCCTTTCTAGGCCCCTCCTGGAGCGATAGGGTGCCCACGAGCCATTAAGTGGCGCCCGGTGCGCGCCGTCCACACTTGAATGAGGGGCCATCAATTGAGAAAGACCATCACACTCATTGCCGCGTTCGCCCTTATCGGCGGCCTTGTTTCGGCCATGCCTGCTTCCGCTCAGCGGCACCGCCGGCAGGTTGTACGCGGCCAGAACACCGATGCTCCTCGTTCGGTGCTGGGTATCAGGGAGGACGCCCGGAAGCTCCCCGCGCCTCGAGCCGCCAGGGCCCACCTGCGACGAAACGTCGGACGCTACGAGATCTCGGACCCGGGGAGGGATCTCGTCGTTGAGGAGGTTATCCGCAGCGACGATCGGACGACCGTCCGCTTCAGTCAGCAATACAAGGGAACACCGGTCTTCGGTGCCCAGTACCTGGTCCACATGCGGAGGTCGTCGGAGGGTCTCGCGACCGAATCGGTCAACGGAAACTTCTTCACCGACCTAGACGTCGACGTAGAGCCGCGCTTTTCGGAGGCGTCGGCGCGCCGGCTGGCGGTGCGACGGGTCAGGAACGTTGTGGCGGATGGAGTTGAGAGCCACGGACTCAGCGTGCTTCCAACCGGAGGGGGCACACCGGCGTATCACTTCACGTTGCGCGGGGTGACGATCGGCCGTGTGCCGGTGAGGCAGGAAGTATTCGTCAACGCACACACCGGTGCGATCGCTCTCACCTACAACAACATCAAGTTCGACGGACCGGTCGTTGGTACCGGCATCGATGCCGATGGTGACTCAGTCACCCTCAATCTCTATCGCCGAGGCACGACCATCGAGGCGCGCGATCAATCGCGCGCGATGTTCGCCGACGGCGGAGAGATCACCACCCATGATGCACTCGGCGAGGATTTCGTCACCTTCGTTCCCACCGACGCCAACATCGCCACCGACACCGATACGACCTTTGATGGGTCGAACACAACAAGTGGTGCGGTGGACGCTCATTGGGGGGCCGGGCAGGTCTACGAATATTTCCTGGCACTCGGACGCAATTCCATCGACGGCGACGGAATGTCCATCGTCTCGGTTGTAAACGCAGGTGACTTCCAAGGAGCTCCCCTGTACAACGCGTTGTGGGACGGGGAAAAGATGATCTACGGAAACCCCGATCCGACACAGCTCTATCCGCTCTCCGCCGATCTCGATATCGTCGCCCACGAGCTCACACATGGTGTTACCGAGTTCAGCGGTGACCTCGTGTACCTGGGTCAGTCGGGCGCCATGAACGAGGCTTATTCCGACTACTTCGGAAATGCAGTCGATGTCGACGTTTCCGGGACGGCGATGGATACACCTGGTGCCGGGTTTATCGGAGAGGACATCTGCAAGGTCGCTCTCCCGGATGCCTGGGATTGTCCCCTGCGTGATCTGAACGACGGCCGGACGACCGACGACTACATCTACTACCTCGCCGATATCGATAACGGCGGCGTTCACTTGAACTCGACGATCTACGGAGGCGCGCTCTGGAATCTCCGGGAGCAGCTCCCGGCAGACATGGCCGACATGCTCGTCTACACGGCTCTCACCGAATACACGACTCCACTCGACGGGTTCACGGACGGCCGCACTTCGATTCTTGCGGCGGCCGAGGCCCTGGGGTTCAGTGCGAGCGAGAAGAATGTCGTGGCCGGGGTCTTTGATGCCGCGGGCATCGTTGCCGGCTGGGATGAGGTCGGTGGATCGGACTCCGACGTTTTAATTGAGAACTTCGCGCCACTTGGTTCCTTCTTCTCACCCCCGAGGGCTTCTGGATCGCGCTACGTCGTGGCTCACTATCAGGATCCACTTGCCGCCTGCTGCGAGCCGGCGCAGATTGTCGTCGGCAATATCAACGGAACGGGGGGCCTCACCGATGTCGGTCAGAGCCGGAGTGCCACGACGGTTAACGATGAGCTGCCCGACCTCTCAGGCGACCTCGCCGTGTGGTCCCACGTTACTGAGAAATCCGGCGGCCTCGACTTCGAGGTCAACGGACGCCGGCTCGGAGGTGGCCTCAAAAGAATCCAGTCGGCGCGCGGCTTTCAGTGGTTCCCATCGGTCGACGGCAATCTTGTGGCATGGGAGGACACCCGCCGGGGCGATACGAACATATTTGCGCGCCGCTTGGGCAAGAAGCCCGTCAGGGTGACGAACAAGTTTGGGGAGGAATACGAGCCCGACGTGTCCGGCAATTGGATCGCGTGGTGGGACGTCCCCGACTTCGGGGAACGCGCCGCCATCGGACTGATGAATTTCAAGACCGGCAAGAAGGTCCGCATCGATAGACCCGGGCGGGCGTTTGTCGGCGCGCCCGCGATCGCGGGCAAGTACGTGTACTGGTACGAGGACTCCGACTTCTTCACCAGGCGATCGGGGGCGGGGTTCGGAACCATCATGCGCGCTCGGCGAAACGGTAAAGAGATCAAACCTCTGTTCAAGGAGACCCATCGCCTTGCTCCGGTGTGGAACGGCTACACATCACCTCCGAAGGTGTCGGCGAACAACAACTGGGTCGCGTATCACGAGGAGTTCGGCTACTCCCACCCCTCGCTGCCGGCGGCGGAGGTCGGCCGAGACGTCTTCATGGTGTCGGCGAAGGGCGGGCCGCCGCTATTCGTCTCCTGCAACAAGGGGGACCAGGCATTCCCCGCGATCGGCTGGGGCCAGAACGTCGTCTTCATGGACTCGTCCCGATTGTCGACGGACTTGGTGACGAGGTCGAGTCCCGCCGGGACCTGTTAAATCGCTTTAGCCGCCGCTCGTTAACAAAGCAAGCAGACCGCCGTGCGCGGCACGCGTCGCCGCCGGAGGCGCGTAGTCGCTCTGATCTTGTGGTCGTATATTGCGCTGCACGACCGGTACCCGAGTGGACTGGAGCGATCGTGACGATGCAACGTTCTTCTGTCGAAAGTCGGGGCCCCAGCGTTCTTTGGGTAATTCACCGCGCTATGCGCGGCCGATATCCCAAAGAACGATTCAAGGCCGCGGTTCCGACATGATGAGGTCACACAGAATCCTGCTCGTAGGTCCGGGCAGCGTTGGGACTGCCGTGGCGCGTCTCCTTGCGGATTCGGGGCATTCGATCGTTGGGGTCGGGCCGCCCGACAGGAGCTCGGCGCGCCGGAGCGCGGACCTTCTCGGCGCGCCGCTCGTGGATTTCGATCATGTCCCGGACTCCGATCTCGTGTTGCTGGGCGTGCCCGACCGCGCAATCCATGAACTTGCCGAGCGACTTGCAGGCGTCGTCGGACCCGGCACGGTTGTGTGCCATTTCGCCGGGTCGCTCGGAACTGGTCCCCTCGACGCCCTGCCGGACAACGTCGGGCGGGCGGCGCTCCATCCGGTGCAGGCGTGCCCCGACCCGGTTACGGCGATCGCCCGGCTCCCCGGTAGCGCCTGGGGGGTCACCTGTCCCGACGAGTTGCGCGAATGGGCGTTCGCTCTCGTCGGGCGGGACCTTCACGGCCGGCCGGTGGCCGTTGCAGAAGAGATGCGCCCGTTGTGGCACGCGGCATCCGTCACGACGGCAAACGGGATCGCCGCCCTTCTGGCCGCAGGCGAGGCAATGCTGGCGGCCGCAGGCATCGCCGATCCCGCAGGTGTCCTCGCCCCGCTGGCGGCCGGCGCGGTGGCGAACGCCCGGGAGGGCGGAGGCGGTGGAGCGACGCTGACGGGACCGGTGGTGCGCGGTGAGGCCGAGACGGTGCGCGGCCATCTCGAGGCCATCGCCCGAGTCGCGCCGGGCCTCGATTCCGCATATCGCGCCGTCTCCCGCTCGATTATCGACTCGGCGCGCCGCTCCCAGCGCATCGATGCTGCGACCGAGAGGGTTATGACTGCCGTGGTGGAGGGCAGATGAGGGTCCTGAGGAGTCCCGCCGAGTTCCGCTCCGAGCTCGCGACCGCACGATCCGAGCGCCTCATCGGGTTTGTCCCGACAATGGGAGCTCTCCACGAAGGGCATCTGTCATTGGTGCGTGCTGCCCGCGCAGCCGACAAGGTCGTTGCGGCAAGCATCTTCGTCAACCCGCTTCAGTTCGGGCCCAATGAAGACTTCGCGGCGTACCCCCGAAACGAAGACGAGGATGTGGCGCGGCTCGGAGATGCCGGGGCCGACGCGGTATTCATCCCGTCTCTTGAGGACATGTATCCGCCGGGACGCTCCACGAAGGTAAACGTAGGTCCCCTCGCAGAAGTGCTGGAAGGCGCACACCGCCCGGGACACTTCGACGGCGTGTGCACAGTGGTGGCGAAGCTTTTCAACATCGTCCGCCCCGCGCGTGCCTACTTCGGTCAGAAGGATGCACAGCAAGTTGCGGTCCTAAAGCGTATGGTCCGCGACCTCGATTTCGATCTGGAGATCGTTGTCTGCCCGATCGTGAGGGAGCCCGACGGCCTGGCCCTGAGTAGTCGCAATGCGTACCTGACAGACGGCGAACGGGCCACGGCGACCGTCTTGTTCCGGGCGCTTCAGGCAGGCCGGCGGCGGCTCCAGCAGACCGAAGACGTCGGCGCGTCGGAAGCAGCAATGAACGAGGTCTTTTCCAAGGAGGGAGTAGTGCCGGACTACACGGCGGCCTGCGATCCCGACTCGTTCGGTCCACCGAGCGCGAACGGACCGGTCCTGCTGGCGGTTGCAGCGCGCGTCGGACGCGCTCGCCTGATAGACAACGTGCTCGTGACGTCTGCAGACCTGGAGGGAGGCGAGTCCGGTGCTTCTCGCAGTTGACGTCGGCAACACCCAGACCCACCTCGGCGTCTTCGATCGAGACGTGCTTCAGCACGAGTGGCGCGCGTCCACGGAAGCGTCGCGGACGGCAGACGAACTTGCGCTGCTGTTCGGCGAGTTCCTGGCTTTGGGAGATCTGTCCTTCTCCCGGCAGATAACGGGTGTGTGCATCTCATCTGTAGTACCGCGGGCGACACAGGAGCTCCGCGAGATGACGTTGCGTTACTTCGGTTTCCCGGCGGTTGTAGTCGAGCCGGGAGTAAAGACGGGAGTGGCCGTCGTCACCGACAACCCCCGCGAAGTCGGCGCCGACCGAATTGCCAACGCCGTCGCGGCGCATGCGCTGTGGCCCGATGACCCGGTGGTGGTCGTCGACTTCGGCACGGCCATCACAGTCGACGCCGTGTCGGCCCGCGGAGAGTATCTCGGTGGTGCCATCGCGCCGGGTGTCGACACCGCAGCCGGAGCCCTCTTCTCGTCGACCGCGCAGATACGAAGGGTCGAGCTCGTCATTCCTCCGTCCGCCATCGGAAAGAGCACCGTGACCGCCGCTCAATCGGGCATTATGTTCGGGACCGCAGCTCTGGTGGACGGATTGGTCGAGCGGGTGACCGCCGAGCTGGGCGGGGACGCCCGAGTTGTTGCGACCGGCGGACTTGCGTCCGTAATCCTGGAGTTCTGCCGCAGAGTCGAACGATATGAGCCGACGTTGACGTTGACGGGACTCAGATTGATCTTCGAACGAAACGCCGAGGGAGAGACCGAGTGACGGATTCCCAAACTGGAACGCCGGTCGACGGCGAGTATCCGTATTCGTTCGATCGCAGTCACGAGATCGGCGATCTCGTAGAACGGTTTGAGGATCTCGAAGCCGGCACCGATTCCGGCGAAGTTGTCCGGGTCGCGGGCCGGATCCGAACGACGAGGGAGCATGGAAAGATCGCTTTTGCAGACGTTGCGGACGCCACGGGAAAGATCCAGTTGTTTGCCCAACATGCGGTTCTCGGGGACGACGGTATGGCGGCGTTCCTTGCCATCGGCGTCGGCGACATTGTCGGTGCCGAGGGCGAGATCATGCGGACCCGGAGGGGGGAGTTGTCTATCAAGGTGACGAGCACGGAGATCCTCGCGCCGTGCACGCGTCCGATGCCGGAGAAGTGGCACGGCATCTCCGACGTGGAAGTCCGTTACAGACAGCGCTACCTCGATCTGATCGTCAATCCCGAATCCCGGCGCGCCGTGTCGGCGCGCGCTGCCGTCAATACAGCGATTCGCGGTTTCTTCGACGCCCGCGGATTCGTCGAAGTCGAGACCCCCATTCTTCAGCCGATTGGGAGCGGTGCCGTTGCGCGCCCCTTTGTCACCCATCACAACGTGCTCGACATGGAGCTGTACCTGCGCGTTGCTCCGGAGCTGTACCTCAAGCGGTTGCTGATCGGCGGATTCGAACGTGTCTACGAGCTGAACCGCAGTTTCCGCAACGAAGGCATATCGCCGCGCCACAACACTGAATTCACGATGCTCGAGGCATACGAGGCGTATGTCGACGGCCACCACACGATGGCGCTGGTGGAGGAATTGACCCGCGAGACGGCAAAAGCCGTCAGCGGGGGGCTCGAGGTCGGTTCCGGCCCGCAGCCGATCGACCTCGCGAGCCCGTTCCGGCGGCTGACCATGTTCGAAGCCATCGTCGAGAGCGGCGGCCCAGACCTCGAAGGTAGCTGGACCTCTGGAGATTGGGCAGCGATCGACAAGGCGGCGACAGACGTGGGCGTTCAGATCCATCCTGCATGGGGACCGGGCAAGACGCTGACCGAGGTCTACGAGGCGGTGGCGGAAAAGAGGATCCGGCAGCCGACGTTCGTGACGGGTTTTCCCAAGGAAGTGTCGCCCCTGGCAAAGGATCACCGCGAGATCCCCGGCTTCACCGAACAGAACGACCTGCTGATAGGCGGCGAGGAGATCGCCACCGTCTACTCGGAGCTCAACGATCCCGCCGAACAGCGCCGGCGATTCGAGCAACAGGCCAAGGCCGGCGCCGCCGGGGAGGAGGCCGCGCTACCCGACGAGGACTTCTTGGATGCGCTCGCATACGGGATGCCTCCCGCGGGAGGCTTCGGTTTGGGGATCGATCGTTTCCTCACGTTGGTGCTGGGCTGGGATTCGCTCCGCGAGGTGATCCTCTTTCCCACGCTCAGACCCGAGGCTTAGACCGTCCCGTAAGGTTTGCCCGGTACGTAGGATGCCGGGATGCCGCCCCGTAGAATTACCGCGATCGTCGCGGCATGGACCGTCGTACTAGCGGCGTGCGATTCGGGGGGAACGTCGGGGGATCAAGTCTCCTCCCCGCCGCCGGACCGTGGGGTCCCAACCAACTCAGACGCCCTGATAGTGGGTCTCGTCGGGACGATGACGGGGCCCGAATCGTGGCGCGGGGTCGATGCCTTTGAGGGTGCCGACCTGGCGATCCACCACCTCAACGAGAACCGTGGGGAGGATCGGCGACCCTTCCGGCTGCAAACGCTCGACGATCGGGGCGATCCCGAGGCGGCGGTCGGCTTGGTGCGTGACCTTGCGGGCCTCGATCGGACTGTCGGCATTGTGTACGCCGGTCCGCCCGAGGTCCTTCCGGAAGCGGAGGCAATCCTTGCGTCCCGCGGAATCCCGGCGATCTTGGTGTACGGGGACCTCTACGGAGCGGAGGCGCTGACCGCGCACACTTTTCAGATGAGTCCGTCGTTCCTGTGGGAGGCGCGGCGCATTGCCTCGTATCTCTCCCGCGATCGTGGCTACCGGAAGGTCGGCGCGCTGGTGGAGTTCACCCAGGAGGGAGAGACGGCTCAGACCGCCCTTCACTCTGCGCTGCGGGATCAGCGGCTCCAGCGCGCCAAAGTCGTCCGCTACGACCCAGAGGACGAGGACCTTCGCAGTGCCCTCGACCAGCTCAAGCAGGCGCACACGGAGGCGATTGTGTACCAGGGGAGCCCGGCCGGTCTGTCCCGAGTGACGAAGACGCTCGGCGAGATGGGAGCCTCCTACCGGACCACAGACGGCGCGCGGATTGGCTCGGCGCGCCGTCGCGTGCGCAAGCGGAGGATCGCGCAGGGGCATTGGCGTCCCCAGGTGCTGGCATTCAACGCAGTTTTCAGTCCTCGGCTCGACGCAAGGCTCCGGCCCGGGACGATCGTGTCTGCGACCCTCGGGCGAGGGGTTTTCTACCTGCCCGTTCCCGCCTACCAGGAGTTCCGTGAAGACTTTATGGGGTGGTGGAATACCGACCCGAGAGGGTGGCAGTTCCGGGGCTACGATGCCGCCCGGATGATCGGCTGGGCGGCCGCGCGGGCCGTTCCCAACGAGGACATCGCCCGTGTTCTCGAGACCATGCAGAGCGAGCGGTTCTCCGGGACGGACATCACACTCGGGCGCGACGACCACACCGCCGTCGACCAGAGTGCGGTGGGTCTCTGGGTAGTCCCCGACGAGGGCGTCTACGTGCGAGAACGGGACGGTCTGACCAGGGATCTCCCATGGGTACCTCTGGCGCGAGGTTTCGCCATCGATGGAAAGAACACCGATATTCCGCCGGACTACTGGGAGCACCTTTTTCGCGATCCGCCCCCGGATCGTGCCCCGGCGCCGCCATTTTGGAAGATGAGATTCGGGGTCAGGACCAGGTCGAAGGACCCCATCCACTGAGGGGCCGGCCCGCCGTACGTAATTAAGGGAATCAAGGTACAGGTTGCCGTCCGGGTGCCGATTGTCCAAAGAGCAACCTCTGACCTGGTGAGAGCGTCAAAAGGTCGTGGGAGGCAGGGATTCACGGTCGGTGACCGAAGGGGTTTGAAGACCCCGGCCGCGCATGTGAATTTTCGAATCTCACGAAAGGGAACGTTTTCGACCATCTCGACGTTGTCGATGTAACGAATGACAATTGGGGCAGCCGGTGAGTTCTTTAAGCAAAGGAAGCATCGACTTTCCTGGTGTGGGTAGATGGACGGGGTAGAAAAAAGCCCCGTTCGTATAATTGAAGGGCGACCGGGACTACGGCCCCGGACCGGTGCGGGCGCAAGGTCCGGGCCGGATGACGACAGATAGGAGGCGCGGCCCCAAGTGTTTGAACGGTTTACCGATAGGGCCCGCAGGGTGGTCGTACTCGCTCAAGAAGAGGCGAGGCTGCTAAATCACAACTACATTGGGACCGAGCACATATTGCTCGGCCTCATCCACGAAGGTGAGGGCGTCGCAGCCAAGGCGCTCGAGTCGCTCGGAATCTCTCTCGAGAAGGTTCGTCAGCAGGTCGAGGAGATCATCGGAGCCGGACAGTCCCCACCCTCCGGGCACATTCCATTCACGCCACGCGCGAAGAAGGTCCTCGAACTTTCTCTTCGCGAGGCTCTGCAACTCGGTCACAACTACATCGGCACGGAGCACATCCTTCTCGGCCTCATTCGTGAGGGCGAAGGAGTTGCCGCTCAGGTACTCGTCAAGCTCGGCGCCGATCTCGGCCGGGTTCGCCAGCAGGTCATCCAGCTGCTGTCGGGATACAGCGGCGCGAAGGAGAGCCAGGGTGGCGGATCGTCCGAGACGCCGCAGGGTTCGCTGGTTCTCGATCAGTTCGGCCGCAATCTCACGCAGCTCGCGCGCGAGAACGCGCTCGATCCCGTGATCGGACGCGAGAAGGAAATCGAACGCGTGATGCAGGTGCTGTCGCGGCGTACGAAGAACAATCCCGTTCTCATCGGAGAGCCCGGCGTCGGTAAGACCGCAATCGTCGAGGGGCTCGCACAGTCGATCGTCAAGGGCGAGGTTCCCGAGACCCTGGAAGGCAAGCAGCTGTACACGCTCGACCTCGGTGCACTTGTGGCCGGGTCCCGCTACCGCGGTGATTTTGAAGAGCGTTTGAAGAAGGTGCTCAAAGAGATCAAGACGCGTGGCGACATTATTCTCTTCGTCGACGAGCTGCACACGCTGGTCGGCGCGGGAGCTGCCGAGGGTGCGATCGACGCGGCAAGCATCCTGAAGCCGATGCTTGCCCGCGGTGAACTGCAGACGATCGGCGCCACGACACTCGACGAGTACCGCAAGTACCTCGAGAAGGACGCGGCACTCGAACGACGCTTCCAGCCGATCAAGGTACCTGAGCCCACCGTTTCCCACACGATCGACATCCTCAAAGGATTGCGCGATCGCTACGAGGCTCACCACCGCGTCCACATCACCGATCAGGGCCTAGTTGCGGCGGCCAACCTCGCGCACCGCTACATCTCCGATCGTTACCTCCCCGACAAGGCCATCGATCTAATCGACGAGGCCGGCTCGCGCCTGCGCATCCGTCGCATGAGTGCGCCGCCCGACTACCGCGAACTCGAGGACAAGATCTCCGAGGTCCGCCGGCAGAAGGAAGACGCGATCGAGCAGCAGGACTTCGAACTTGCCGCGCGCTTCCGCGACGAAGAGAAGAACTACATCCAGGAACGGTCCGTCAAGGAGACGGAGTGGCGCGCCGAGCAGGGTGAGGCGTTCGCCGAGGTTGACGAGGAGGAGATCGCAGAGGTCCTCTCGTCGTGGACCGGCATCCCCGTTACATCGTTGACGGAGGAGGAGACCAGCAAGCTGCTCCGGATGGAGGAAGAGCTCCACCGTCGAATCGTCGGCCAGCAGGACGCGATCGGGGCTGTGTCCCGTTCGATCCGCAGGACGCGCGCCGGACTAAAGGACCCGAAGCGGCCCGCCGGTTCGTTCATATTCCTCGGCCCGTCCGGAGTCGGTAAGACCGAGACAGCGAAGGCGCTCGCCGAGTTCCTGTTCGGCGACGAGGACGCGCTGATCCAGCTGGACATGTCCGAGTACATGGAGAAGCACACGGTCAGCCGTCTCGTGGGTTCACCTCCGGGATACGTGGGTTACGAGGAGGGCGGTCAGCTCACCGAGGCCGTTCGCCGGCGCCCGTACTCCGTCGTGCTTCTCGACGAGATCGAGAAGGCCCACCCGGACGTCTTCAACACGCTGCTGCAGATTCTTGAAGACGGGCGTCTCACCGACGCACAGGGCAAGACCGTCGACTTCAAGAACACAGTCATCATCATGACGTCGAACCTCGGTACACAGAACCTGCGCAAGCCCGCGATGGGCTTCGGTCAGGCGACCGAGGAGCTCAGCTACGAGAAGATGAAGGAGCGGGTCCAGGAAGAGCTCAAGAAGAACTTCCGGCCCGAGTTCCTAAACCGTATCGACGAGGTCATCGTCTTCCACGAGCTGACGAAGCCGGAGGTCCACTCCATCGTCGATCTGCTGATGCGGCGTGTCCGCGAGCAGCTCGAGAGTCAGGACGTGAACATCGAACTGACCGAGGCGGCGAAGGAGCTGCTGAGTGCGGAGGGCTACGATCCGGCGCTCGGCGCCCGTCCTCTGCGGCGAGCGATCCAGCGGCTGATCGAGGACCCGTTGTCCGAGAAGATCCTGTGGAAGGAATACGAGGCCGGCGACACCATCATCGTGGACGCCGAGACCGATCCGGAAACCAACCGGCGCGGAGTTACGTTCCGAAAGGCGGAGCGCGCTCCCACCCATCCACCCGTAGAACTCGCAGGGGTGTCCGAGGGCGAGCCTGAAGTGGGCGGATCCGAACAGTAGGACAACCCTGCGAAAGCCTGAGTGAGGCCCGGCCGTCGGCCGGGCCTCGCCTCGTTAGGGATCCCCGTACCAGCGTTCAGCGGTCAGATGGGATTCGGAGCTCTACAGCGAGGAGCGCAGCGCGAGCCTGATCCGGCCCAGAACCTTCGGCGACTGCTGCCAACGCCGCCCGCCAGGCTGCGGCGAGCACTCGACCGAGAAGCGGGGACGCAGGGGCCGTGCTTGCGCTGAGCATCTCAGCCAACCTGTCGTGTTCCACCCCCACCGGCGGATCTCCCAGAATGCGCAGGAACCCCTCACGCACAGCGAAATCCAGTCCGACAAACAGCGCCGCCTTTACGGCCGCCGAGCGATCCAACTCGTCCCCGGCCGCCGCGACTGCGCCCTCCATGCGGTCCAGCAGCCGCTGTTCGACATCCTCTCGGACGAACACGTACAGCCCGAGCTTGCTGCCGAAGTGGTGGTAGAGGGCGCCCGTGGTGACCTTCGCGGCAGCCGCCAGCTCGCCGACAGTGACCTCGTCGAAGGGCCGCGCTCCGAACTCCTTGATCGCTGCGAGCGCGAGCCTGCCTTTTGGGGAGGTCGATACCGGAATCCAATTGCGCATGGAGACATAATGACGTTATGCTTTCCAACAATCCAGTTACGACGGAAGGATGCGCCATGAAGCTCGAGTTCCTACTCGCCCCGACCTCCGACCTGAAAGCTTCGCTCGCCCTCTACCGCGACGCCCTCGGCTTCGGCGAGGTGTGGCGTGAAGGCGATGCGACGGTCGCTCTGTCCTTGCCGGGCACCGACGTGCAGCTCATGCTCGACGCCAACGACCCCGACGCTCCGTTCGGCCCGCTCTTCGTCGTCGACAGCGTCAAGGCCTTCCACGCCACCCGTCCGGAGACGCTCACCGTGCTCGCAGAGATCTCAGAGATCCCTGGTGGCTTCATGGCCACCTACCAGGAACCGGGCGGGGCCACCATCTACGTCATGGACCAGTCGACAGACTCCGCCACTCAGTAGCGGCGGACGGCCGCGCGCCGGCATCACCTCAGGCTCCAAACCGTTTTAAGTCGCCTTCTGCGACGCCGCCGTCCTCGCTCCTTTCGATCCTGCGGGCCCGCCGCCGTCCTCGCTGGAATCCCGCGACAGATTGGCTCGCCTCGGAGGGCAGGGGGATACTTCGGCACATGGGTGAAGCGGAGTGAGCGCGACCGTCGCGGTTGTTTTGTGTGCCGGAGCGGGGGCGCGCGCCGGTGCGGCGGTCAACAAGGTCTTCCTGGAGCTGGCGGGTCGCTCGATCCTGGAGCGCTCGGTGCGACCCTTCGTCGAACACCCCTCCGTGGAGGCCGTCTATGTGGTGGCCGCGCCGGACGAGATCGAGAGGGTTTCGGACGTCCTCCGGCGCGCCGATCTCGCCGTCGCCGGGGTCGTCTGCGGCGGGGCCACGCGGCACCAGTCGGAGTCGAACGCCGTCGAACATCTCGCCCCCAGAATCGAGGCGGGCGAGGTCGGCATCGTGATGATCCACGACGGCGCGCGCCCGCTGTTCGACGGCTCCGGACTGGACGAGTTGATCGAGGCGGCGCGCCGCTCGGGCGGCGCCATCCCTGGCCTCCCCGTAGCCGGGGACCTCGTCCGGGCCGCCGACGGTCGTGAGGTCGCCCGCTGGGTGCCGCGAGCGGGGCTGTGGCGGGCGTTGACGCCTCAGGTCTTCCGGGCCGACCTTTTGCTGCGGGCCTTTCGGGCCGCCGGTGCCGACGGCTTCCAGGGGACCGATACGGCCTCCACCGTGGAGCGGATCGGAGGGCGGGTGGCCGTGCTTCGGGGCGACCCCGGCAATCTCAAAGTGACCTATCCCGAGGACCTCGCGCTCGCCGAGCACCTCCTTCGAGAGCCCTAAGACGGCGGCCGGGCCGCCGTGCGGCCCCAAATGGCAACCGGCCACCGAGGGGTGGGGGTGGATTGCCATCTCAGC
The DNA here is from genome assembly GCA_035641235.1 of Actinomycetota bacterium. Lineage (GTDB taxonomy): Bacteria > Actinomycetota > CADDZG01 > CADDZG01 > WHSQ01 > DASQUP01. The sequence goes on along the minus strand of DASQUP010000223.1, from coordinate 24,221 downwards.
TCAGAAAAGGGCCCGCCACCCGGCGCCGACCGAAACCTGTCACAGGTGCCCTGTAGCGTCCGGCGAATGACACAGGACCGATATTCATGCCTCGAGTGCGGCTACTCGGCTCCCCGGTGGTTCGGCCGCTGTCCCGACTGCGGCTCGTGGAGCGGCGCGGCGAGTACCGAGGAATCTCTTGCGGCGGCAACCGTGGGCGCCCTCGGCGACGGCAACGCGCCTCCCGAACGGATCGTGACGCAGGTAGCAGAGCTCGACCGAGTCCTGGGCGGGGGGCTCGTTCCCGGAGCCGTCGTTCTGCTCGCGGGGGCTCCGGGGATCGGCAAATCCACCCTTGTGCTCCAGATGCTCGACGGGCTCAGACAGTCCGGGTGGCGCGCCCTCCTGGCAAGCGGAGAGGAGTCGCTCGCTCAGGTGTCGCTGCGGGCGCGCCGCCTGCGCGTCGCGGGTGACGAGCTGCGGGCGACGGCGACGACGTCCATCGATGCCGTAATCGACGCGGCGCGCGCCGAACGGGCGCAGGTGCTGGTCGTCGACTCCATCCAGACGCTGACGGCGCCCGGGGCCGAAGGGCGCGCCGGATCGGTGACCCAAGTGCGTGAATGCACAGCCGCGCTCGTCAGGTACGCAAAAGAGACGGCAACCGTCGTCGTTCTCGTCGGCCATGTGACCAAAGAGGGAGGAGTGGCGGGACCGAAGACACTCGAGCACATCGTCGACGTCGTTCTTGTGCTCGAAGGGGAGCGCACGGGCGCGCTGCGGCTCCTGCGCGCGACGAAGAACCGGTTCGGCTCCTGTGACGAAACCGGGGTCTTCACGATGACCGATGTCCGTTTGGAGCCCGTTCCCGACCCGTCCGCGATGCTCCTTGCCGATCGCCGGCCGGGAGCAAGCGGCTCGGTGGTGTTCCCGGGCCTCGAGGGCAACCGTCCGGTCCTCGTCGAAATACAGGCACTCGTCTGCGCCACTACGCTCCCTCAGCCGCGCCGAGTGGCGATAGGCATCGAGGCTAGGCGATTGACCCTTCTTACCGGTGTGCTGGGCCAGCATTCCGGCCTCGACTTGGGGCAGCGCGACGTCTTCGTAGCTGCTGCAGGCGGTCTTGCCGTGCGGGAGCCGGCCGCCGATCTCGCGATCGCCCTCGCGATGTACTCGGCGGCCACAGACATTGCCGTGGATCCAGGTGTCGTGGCGGTCGGCGAGGTCGGGCTATCAGGAGAGATACGACGGGTGCCGGGTTCGCAGCGGCGTCTGGCGGAAGCGGCGCGCCTGTGCTTCTCTCACGCAATCGTTTCGCAATCGGCCGACGTTCCTCGTCCGCTCACTAAGGTCGGTGCTGTAGCCGTCTCTGACGCGTTCGAACTTGTTCCCCGGCGCGCCGTGCAAATTCAGCTCGAAAGACTCGCCTAGTGCCGCACATAGCGGCTCTTTCGTAGAGGCAAGTGTCTTGTGGCGTGCTACCCTTTGATACCGGAGCGGCTCGGATGCGAGCCCTCCCTTTCTTTCCAAATGGGCGCTTATTCGCGCCGGACGAGTTGATCGCAGGAGGGATAGGCCGAGTGAGTTTTTCTGTCGGTGACAAAGTCGTCTACCCGCATCATGGTGCTGCGGTCATCGAAAGGCTCGAAGAGAAGGAGTTGTTCGGCGAGAGGCGTGAGTACTTCATCCTCAAGCTGGCCTACGGAGAGCTAACGCTGATGGTGCCGATCGATTCCACAGAGGAAGTGGGCCTGCGCGAAGTGACTCCGGCGAAGGAGATGCCCAAGGTCTTCAAGGTCCTAAAGAAGAAGGAAGAAACCCAGAACACCACGAACTGGTCGCGCCGCTTCAAGGCGAACGTCGAGAAGCTCCGCTCTGGCGACATCTACAAGGTCGCCGAGGTGGTTCGCAGTCTTCATCAACGCGACAAGGAGAAGGGCCTTTCGGCGGGCGAGAAGCGCATGCTGACAAAGGCCCGGCAGATCCTCGTCTCGGAGTTGACCTTCTCCCAGGACTGTGACGAAGAGGCCGCGGAGCAGTTGCTCGACGAGGTGCTCGGGTAGAACTCGTGCCCTCGGCGGGCATCCTCGCCGCCGCCGACTTCCACTACGATTGGTCACAGCCTCTCGACAATCCGGGAGTATTCGATCGGCTCGATCGTCGTTCACTGTTGTCCTGGAGCTTCGACGTGTTGTGGGAGGCGGAATGCCGCCCGGTTGTTGTCGCCGCTCCAAAGGTTCTGCTTGCGGATGTCGAGGCCGAATTGGGTGGGCGAGGCACCATCGTCGAAGCGACGGACCGGCACTCCACCATGCTCGGCGTGCTGGCCAATATCGACTGTGAACGAGTTGTCGTCCTCGACTACAGACATCCACTCGCGCAAACCGAGGACGTGCGCGCCACCTCTGCAGCACTCGACGAAGCGGACGCGTGCGTCGGTGCCGTTCCGGTCAGAGAGACACTCAAACTGGTAGAGAAGGACTCGATCGCACGGACCATCGATCGGACGAATATGTGGCAGCAGGTCATGCCTCACGCATTCCGAGTGGGTGCCTTGCTGGATGCCCACCGGCGCGCAGCCGACGCAGATGAACCTGAAGACGAAGACTTTGATGCGGCTCAAAGGATCAATCGAGTTGGAGGCAGAGTAGTGATCGTGCCGGTCTCCAAGCGAAACGTAAGGATCGCGAACCGGGACGACCTGGCCCTCGCCCATGCTCTGTTGGGGATCGAAGCATGAGAGTCGGATTCGGATTCGATGCCCATGCCGTCGACGACAGCCGTCCGCTCGTGATTGGTGGGATCCGTATTCCAGAAGGGCCGGGGCTGGCCGGACACTCCGATGCGGACGTCCTCTGCCACGCCATTGCCGACGCGCTGCTCGGCGCCGCCCGCTTCGGGGACCTCGGCGAACGGTTTCCTAGCGACGACCGCTGGGAGGGCACATCCAGCCTCGAGATCCTCTCCCAAATCGGAGTTCTGTTGCGCGAGGAAGGCTGGGCGATAGAGAACATCGACTCGACGGTTGTTGCGGCCGCTCCGAGGTTGAGTCCACTCCGAGAGGAGATGGTGAGGGCGGTGGCAGGCGCACTCGAGATCGAGCCCGGCGCCGTGTCGGTCAAGGCCACGACCACGGACGGGCTCGGGTTCACCGGCCGGGGCGAAGGCATGGCTGCATACGCAGTGGCATTGATCAGTAGAGTTGGCTCATGACGCTACGCGTATACGACTCGATGCTGCGACGAATCGTGGACTTCCAGACCCGTGAGCCCAAACGCGCATACGTCTACGTCTGCGGACCTACGGTCTACAACCGAATACACATCGGAAACGCTCGGACGTTCGTATGGTTCGACATGATTCGCCGCTACCTCACCTACCGTGGCTACGAAGTCACCTACGTCATGAACTACACCGATGTCGACGACAAGATCATCGAACGCGCGAACCTCGAGGGCATTCCCCCCGATGGAATCACGAACAAGTACTCGAAGGCGTTCGAGGAGGATATGAGCGGCCTCGGAGTGCGCGCGCCCGACATCCTCGTACGCGCAACCGATCACGTGGCCGACATGGTGGCGGCCATCTCAGGGCTCGTCGACAAGGATGTTGCCTACGACACCGGAGGTGACGTCTTTTTCTCCATAGACAAGTTCCCGAGCTACGGGAAGCTGTCGGGCCGCGCCCTCGACGACATGCGCGCGGGTGAACGGATCGAACCTCACCCCGGCAAACATCATCCCCTCGACTTCGCGTTGTGGAAAGCGGCGAAGGAAGGGGAGCCGGCATGGCCGTCACCGTGGGGCGACGGCCGCCCCGGATGGCATATCGAGTGCTCCGTCATGTCGACGAAATACCTCGGCATGGGCTTTGATCTTCACGGAGGGGGGAGTGATCTGACCTTCCCGCATCACGAGAACGAGATCGCCCAGGCGGAGGCCCTAGCCGGGACCGAACCTTTCGTTCGGCACTGGCTCCACGCCGGAATGGTGCAGATGGAATCCGAGAAGATGTCGAAGTCTCTCGGGAATGTCGAACTTGCCGGAGATGCGGTCAAGGCGTATGGGGGCGAGGCGGTCCGCTATTGGGCCTTGTCTGGCTCTTATCGGAGCCAGGTCACGTTCTCCGACGAGACTTTGAGAGACGCATCGGCGGCGTATGACCGCTGGCGGACGTTCTTCTTAGCTGTGCGGCACGCGCTCGGCGACGACATGCCGGAGAGCCCTCGGACAACGGTCCGCACCGAGGACGCTGCCAGCGACGGGGGTGCGGGAGAAACGTTCGTGCGGCGGTTCGTCGAAGCCATGGATGACGACTTCAATTCGGCCGAGGGGTTCGCCGCCATTCATGAGCTCGTTCGCGAGGCGAATCGAACCCTCGACCCCGCTCAGCGGGGAGAGACGGCCGCGCGTGCCGAACTCTTCTCCTTCACCGAATCGTTTCTCGAGCTGACTTCGCTGCTGGGTTTTGAGTTCGATGCCGGTGCCGGTTCGTCACGGCTCGTCGGGGGGTTGGTCGAGTACCTGCTCGAACTGCGCGAGGACGCCCGGCGCGACAAAGCTTTCGATCGGGCCGATGGCATCCGCCAGAAGCTCGGAGAGCTCGGGGTGACGGTCGAGGACACGCCCGCCGGTCCCCGGTGGCGGCTCGGTGCCGGCGAAACGTAGACGAGACGACGCCGTCGCGGCGCCGGCGACAGGCGCGCGGGCGAACGAGGGTGCCGTACTTGCCGGGAGGCGTCCCGTACTGGAGTTGCTTCGCGCGGGCCACTCAGCGCAGCGCGTGCTCATCGCCGAAGGCCTGCGACCTTCAGGGGTGGTCGGAGAGATACGCCGGCGCGCCGAGGAACTCTCCATCCCCGTCCGGTACGTTCCGCGCGAACAGATCGAGCGCGAGGCCAGAGGACTCAACCATCAGGGTGTTGCGGTGGTCACCGGCCGGTTCCGTTACACGCCGCTCCGGCAGCTGCTCGACGTCGACGATCCGTGCGTGCTATTTCTCGACCGAGTCACCGACCCCCACAACCTGGGCTCGCTGCTCCGCTCTGCGGACTGCGCCGGGTTCGACGGGATCGTGGTTCCTGCCCATCGCTCTGCCTCCGTAACACCCGTCGTGCGACGTGTTTCTGCCGGGGCCAGCGAAGTGGTTCCGGTGGCCAGGGTCACGAATTTGGGGCGCGCCCTCGAGGAGGCCCGAAGCGCCGGACTCTGGATTGTGGGGCTCGACGAAGACGCGTCCACCGACCTGTGGTCGAGCAATCTCGCAGAACCTCCTGTTGGTCTCGTCCTCGGCTCCGAGGACAGGGGTATATCGAAGTCTGTGCGGGAACGATGTGATGAGATTGTTGGGATCCCGCAGGGCGGACGAATCGGCTCCCTCAACGTCGCTGTTGCCGGTGCGGTCGCGATGTTCGAGGTCGCCAGGCGTCGATCCGCCGGTGGCGACGCTGATTCGGCTACGCTATGAAGTCGATCTCCGACGCATCGCAACGGACCCCCCGTAGAAGAAATGGGCGCTCGACTATCGATCCGGCAGGTGCCGATGGAAGGATCGCTCACCGAAGTCGTCGATGAGGAACTCATCGACAGGGCGCGGTCGGGCGACGATCGCGCGATCGAGACCCTGCTTATTCGCTATCGCCATTACGCCCGCGCCAAGGCCCGCACGTACTTTCTTGCCGGGGCGGACAGGGAAGACATCGTCCAGGAAGGCATGATCGGCCTCTACAAGGCGATCAGGGATTTTCAGCCGGAGAAGGAGACCACCTTTCGCTCGTTCGCCGAACTCTGCATAACCCGTCAGATCATCTCGGCGATCAAGGGCGCCACCCGCCGCAAGCACATGCCGCTCAATTCCTATGTCTCGCTCAATCAGGGACCGAGTTCCGGCGAGCCGGATGTCCCGCCACTAGAACAGTCTCTGTCGATTGCGGGCCCGTCTGATCCGGCCGACCTCGTGATCTCGGCCGAGGAGATAACGAGCCTTCGGGCCTCCATGGTCGAGCTGCTCTCGGGCTTGGAGGCCGAGGTCCTTCGCCTGTATATGGACGGCAAGTCGTATCAGGAGATCGCCACGACCCTGGGGCGGCACGTGAAGTCGATCGACAATGCCCTCCAGCGAATCAAGCGCAAGCTCGAGCAACATCTCGAAGCTAGGGAGTCGGAGGGAACGGCATAACGCCGGGCGCGGTCGGGTTCATCTCAGCGACACGCTGATCTTGTTCTGAGGGGATTCATCCGGAATATTTCCGGCAGGTTCCCCTCAGTTGATGTGTGAATCGACGCCGCGAGGACAACCAACCGAAGAGATACGCTGGTGTCAGACTACGAGCTGAACATGCCGGGTTAGCTCAGCTGGCAGAGCAACGCTCTTGTAAAGCGTAGGCCGTCGGTTCGAATCCGACACCCGGCTCCGAATGTGGGCCCTGAAAGTCAAGGGAGAGCATCGGTGTCGAAGTCGAGTAGATGACGCACCGCTACCCGAGCTTGGTCCATCGCTGACCCCGGTTGGGCCCAACTGCGGCTTGCGGCACAATGGTGTCTAAACACTAAGAACTGAGGACGAGAATGGACGTCAACGAAGACGCCTTGGGGATTGACCGGAAACTGCTGGACGCGTCGTACGAGTCGGCCTGGGAGACTGCCCTGGCGCAGCTGGACGAAGTCGCCGAGCTCATGGGCTTGTCCCCGGGGGTTCACGAAACGCTGAGATCGCCCAAGCGGTCTCTCGCCGTCTCTGTGCCGTTCCGTATGGACGACGGATCGACGCGTGTGTACGAGGGTTATCGCGTTCAGCACAATGTGACCCGCGGGCCGGCTAAGGGCGGGATCCGGTACCACCCCGACGTCACTCTCGACGAGGTGAAGGCCCTCGCCATGTGGATGACCTGGAAATGTGCGATCGCGGGCATCCCCTTCGGTGGCGCGAAAGGTGGCGTTGCCGTCAATACCAAGATTCATTCGCGAAGCGAGCTCGAGAGAATGACGCGTCGTTATGCGTCTGAGATCCTTCCTCTCATCGGTCCCGAACGCGACATCCCCGCGCCGGACATGAACACCAACGAAGAGGTCATGGCGTGGATGATGGATACGTACTCGCAGAACAAGGGATATTCGGTGCCCGGTGTTGTCACCGGCAAACCCGTGTCCATCGGGGGTTCCAAAGGTCGCGGCGGCGCGACATCGCGCGGCGTCATGTACATGGTCTTCTCAACTCTGAAGCAACTCGGAATACCTATTGAAGAGGTCAGCGTTGCCATCCAGGGATACGGGAAGGTCGGCGGGTACGCTGCCCAGCTGCTGCACGACGCCGGTTGCCGTGTGGTGGCGGTCTCCGATGTCGAGGGCGGCCTTTTTCGCAGTCGTGGTCTCGACCCAGAGGCCATCAACCGGCATAAGACCGAGGGCGGCAGTGTGGTCGACTTCCCCGGCGCGGATCCGATCTCGAACGCGGAGCTGCTGGAGATCGAGTGTGACGTTCTCATACCCGCGGCCATCGAGGGCGTGGTCACCGTCAAGAACGCCGATCGCATCAAGGCTCGGTTCATAGTGGAGGCCGCGAACGGACCCATAACGTTCGAGGCCGACAAGATCCTGGGGGATCGGGGCATTTTCGTCGTGCCGGACATCCTGGCGAACTCCGGTGGCGTGACGGTCTCGTACTTCGAGTGGGTGCAGGACATCCAGGCGTATTTCTGGAGCGAAGAAGAGGTCAACGACAGGCTGCGGATGATCATCGAGCGCGCCTTTGTCGAGGTTTACGAGCTGGCGTCGGAGAAGGATCTGTCGATGCGGCAGGCTGCGCACTGGATAGGCGTCGGCCGGGTGGCCGAGGCCCATCTCACCCGCGGCTTGTTCCCGTGATTGGGGATTCCCACCACCATCTCGCCGAGCGAAATCCGTCGTCGTTTGCCGTGCTCCCCTTAATCTGTGTCGCATGACGGAACACAGTGAGCTGAGCGAACGGGATATCGACATCCTCGATTTTGAGCGATCCTGGTGGAAACACGCCGGAGTTAAGGAACAGGCCATCCGGGAGCGATTCGACATGTCCGCCACCCGCTACTACCAACTGCTCAATGAGCTGCTCGAGAACCCGGCCGCCGCCGCCCACGACCCGATCCTCGTAAAGCGGCTGAAAAGACTCAGGACTTACCGCCAGCGCCAGCGTGTGGCTCGCCTGCTGGGTGCCGAGTACGCGCCCGGCCGAAAGTGAGGAGTGCAGGCGGCGCTTTTCGTTTCGCCCCCGATGGGGAGGCAAAGGCGGAATGTATTGGGGCCGCAACCTAGGAGGTACCCGTGGGGCGACATTCGTCCGGGACACGCGGGCCCTACATGCGGTCGGTCCTCGGCTGGGCCCTCCCGTGGATTCTCATAGCGGCCATCGCCATCGCAGCCGTTTGGTTCATCGTCAATGCCGTCGGAGGCCGCCAGATCGCGTTGGAGGACGGCAACCCATCGCGGACTTCGTCGCCTAGTGACCGAGCGCAACCAAGTCCAACCGAGACGCCGACTCCTAAGCCGAGCCGGTCCAAGCCGTCCCCCAGTCCGAAGCGATCCCCCAAGGGTGATCGAGATGATCTGATAACGGAGGGGGTGACCGTCCAGGTGGTCAACGGGACCGGCGGCATCGAAGGGGCGGCCGCCGCGATGGCCGATCGTCTCGCATCGCTCGGCTACCGGGTGGAGGCCATGGTCACCGGGCTCACGGTCGATCGGACGGCGGTCAACTGGAGCACGGAGTCGGACCGAGAGGCCGCAGTCGCTCTCGCGGCTCACTTCGGGTGGGCGTCGGGGCCCGCGTCCCCGAACCTCACTCGGGACGTGGACATCCACGTGATCGTTGCGCCCGACGAAGCTCGCGGCTAATCCACGTTCAACGCGGATGCATCGGTAGCTGGTGCCGTGGGTAGGGTGGCGGGCGTGAACGACCAACTGCTGGATCCGTTCCGATCTTCGCCGGAAGATTCCGGCCTCTTCTTGGATTTCGACGGCACTCTCTCCGAGATCGTGCTGATCCCTTCCGATGCCCGCCCCGCCGAGGGCGCCCGTGAGCTGCTGGCGGATCTGGCCGCCCGCCTGCGGCTTGTGGCGATCGTGTCCGGGCGCGCCGCGGGTCAGCTGCTCGAGTGGCTCGGTCCGGAGGTCGAGATCTGGGGCATCCACGGAGCGGAGCGGACGCGCGAAGGACGTGTGGAGCTCTCCGACCGTGCCGAGCCCTACGCAGAACTCATGGAGAGAGTGCGCAACGAGGCGGAGCGCCGTGTCGACGAGCTCGGCATTCCGGGGCTCCTAGTGGAAGACAAGCGTGTGATGTTGGGGCTCCACTATCGAACCGCCCCGGACGTCGAGGCAGCCGGCCGCGCGCTTGGCGACATCGTGGAAGAACTGGCACAGGGGTACGGCCTATTGAGCGCGACCGGCCGCATGGCATTCGAGCTCCGCCCTCCGATCGAGTTCTCGAAGGCGCAAGTTGTACTTCAAAGGACCCGTGAGGCATCGCTGAAGGCTGCCGGTTTCGTCGGCGACGACCGCGTCGACCTCCCGGCGTTCGACGCGCTCGACTCATTGTCCGAGGAGGGAGTCGCCACCCTTCGGGTGGGGGTCGACTCAAAGGAAGCGCCGCCGGAGCTCCGCGAGAGGTCCGACGTATTGGTTCAAGGACCACAGGGCGTGCTCGAGTTCCTTAATCAACTCTTGAATTGAGCCCAACTGTTCGCGTTCACTCACGGTATGCGTGAGTCAGCGCGAACAATTCGGCTACTTTGAGGGAGGAGTAGCCGGAGTGCGGCCCTCAGATATTTCGGAGAGGTCGTTTAGCTGGGATTCGATCCAGTCCTCGGGAGTGCTCGTCTCAACCACCGAGCGTAGGCCCTCGGCGCGCCGCTTCCGGTCGTCCATGTCCATTGCGAGTGCCCTTTCGAGCGCGGCTGCCGTCTCCTCGATGTCGTAGGCGTCCGCGATCGGGACTGCGTACTTACCCAGCTCCTCGAAGGAACCCGCTCCCGATGTCAGCACGAGTACTCCGTCGCGCCGGTTGACCGTCGGGCCCTCCTTGGAGACCAGATTCATTCCGTCCATGATGGAGTTGACAAGGAGCACGTCGTAGTTCATGAGCGCACCGAGCGTCCTGTCGTAATCGTCCCGGAAGAACAGTTCAATCGATCCGGGGTAGCGCTCGTTGACCTCTTCCACGACCGCCTGAATCTGGTCGATGTATCCCTGGTACTCCGGCATGGATTGCCTAGACGGATAGAGGCATGCCACAAAACGAACCTCTCCCCGGAGGTCGGCGCGCCGGTCAAGCAGTGCGCCGAAAGCCTCGAAGCCCCGCACGACGTTCTTCGAAATCTCGGCGCGATCCGCGCGAACGATCAAAGGAAGATCCGTGTAAACGGAAAAGCGCTCGGCCCACTGCTGTACCTCCTCTGTCGCCACGCGCTCGTGCAGTTCCACTGCATCAATCGGGATGGGATAGGCGCGGACCCACGTCGTCCGCCCGGAATGGTTCACCGTGCCGCGTTTGTAGTCGACGTCCATTCCAAGTTCGTCACACGAATGTAGGAAGCCCTTCACCCAGGCACCGATGTGGAATCCAAGGAGATCGGCACCAAGCATGCCTTCGATAACGCGGGACGGGATCGGCTCGGGAAGCGCCTCGAGTCCGCGTGGCCCGCAAAAGGATGAGTGGGTGAAGTGACCGATGGCCACCCGCTTCTCCATGTCCCTGAGGTAGCCGGGTGCGGTCGCAAGGTGGTAGTCCTGAAGTAGGACCAACGAATCGTCCACGGCAACTTCTGCCACCGCAGACGCGAAGAGTCGGTTGACGGGCTCGTACGCGCTGCTCCACGCGTCGAGCTCCTCCTCCCCGAACCCCGTGGTGCCGAGTTCGTCCCACAGGCAGTGGTTTGCGAACCACAACATTCGGTTTGAGACGGTGTTGTAGTAGCGGTCGTAGGTGTCGGGATCGATGTCGAGCAGGCGAAGCGGATAGCCGAGTTCCTCTCGGACCTCGGCGACGGCGCCTTCGGAAAGCGCCTTCCGATCGTCGTCTGAATTCGCGGCAGCGATCCAGATCGCGTTGTCACCGAGGCGGCGGGCCACTGGATCGAGGGCGCCCGCAAGTCCTCCCGCCCCCCGTTTGGTTTCGAATCCCTCCTCGGTGGCCCGGAATGACACGGGCCCTCGGTTCGATACCAGGACAATGCGATCCTTCATTTCGCTCCTTGAGGAGATGGATGAGATGCGCTCACTATCCTAAGTACCCACATAGATGGTGATTCTCGTGGCGCCCGACAAGTTCAAGGGAACGTTGCCGGCCGAGGAAGCGGCCGCGGCGATGGCATCCGGCGCGCAACGAGTTTTCCCGGACGCCCGCATCGAGGTTCAGCCTCTTGCCGATGGAGGTGAGGGGACCGTTGACGCACTCCTTGCCGGCGTGGGTGGAGAAGTCGAGTCGACGATTATCACAGGCCCACTCGGCGCGCCGATCGAGGCCCAATACGGGTTGCTCAACGATGGCTCGATCGCCATCGAAGTTGCATCGGCCACCGGTATCGCTCGGCTGTCTCCCGATCAGTACGCACCGCTCGAGGCGACGTCGCGCGGAGTTGGAGATCTCATTGCAGTAATCATCGAGCGGCATCCGGGCGCGCCGATTCTGATTGGGATCGGTGGCACCGCATCAACGGACGGCGGCACGGGCGCGGCAGCCGCACTCGGTTACCGCTTCCTCGATGCCCGAGGCCGGGAACTCCCTCCGGGAGGTGGTTCCCTCGTGAACCTCGAGCGTATCGACCCCACCGGAGCCGTTCGTCCGTCCGGTGTGATCGGGCTGTGCGACGTCCTGAATCCGCTGCTCGGACCACGCGGCTGCGCACGCGTATACGGACCTCAGAAGGGGGCGACGCCGGAGCAGGTCGCCGTGCTGGAGGCCGCCATGGCGACGTTTGCAGAGCGCGTCCAGATCGACCTCGGGCTCGACATCGCGGACCTTCCCGGATCCGGTGCCGGCGGAGGGCTGGGTGCGGGGCTGGCGGCGTTCATAGAGGCGGAGCTGCGCCCGGGCTCCGGACTAATCGCGAAGACTGTGGGGTTAGAGGACCAGATCCGAGGAGCCGAACTGGTCATCACCGGGGAGGGTTCACTCGATCATCAGTCGCTCGAAGGCAAGGTTCCGGCCGGTGTCGCGAAGACGGCGCTCGAGGTGGGCGTTCCCTGCGTGGCGATCGCGGGGCGGATCGAGCTGCCGGAGGGTGAGCTGAGGGCCGCCGGGTTCGCACGGTGGGCGTCGACGGTAGAGGTGGCGGGACGCGATCGCGCTGTGGCCGAGCCCGCTGCAGCCGTGGAGGAAGCAACGGCGGCCGCCCTAACCGCGTTCCGCGACCCATAATGGGCATACTCGGGGGGTGACCAGCCCCTCACCACCTCATATTCCGGCCGGGGAGCGCCTCCGAAGAATCGGCATCTCGGCGTGGGCCATCATCGGGATCGTCATCGTGGCGGCTATCGCGGGCTGGCTCCTTCTGAAGATCAGGGTGATCTTTCCTCCGCTGGTGCTTGCTCTCCTGATCATCTATCTGCTCAACCCACCGATCACAGCCCTGGCGCGCAGGGGGCTTGCGCGCCCCGTGGCGGCGATCCTCGTGTTTCTGTTATCGATCGGGATCCTCGCGGGCATTGGGATCGGGTTGTTCCCGTTCGTTTCCTCGCAGGTGGAGCAGTTCGCCGACGACTGGCCAACATTCCGCGGTGAGCTCGTGGAGACGGTGGAGGACACCGCCGCCGGGGTCGAGCGCCGGTTCGGGTTCGAGGTGAATCCCGCGCCCGTGCTCTGTCTTCTCGGCGAGGACGAGGTCAGCGGCGCCGACTGCGACCGTGTGACCCGACAGTTGCGTGAAGCCGTAACCGGACAGGCGGAACGAATCACCGCCATCGGCATCACCGTTCTTGAAGGGCTGCTTGTGTTCGTCCTGTCTCCACTTCTGGCCCTCTACCTGCTGATCGATCTCCCACAACTACAGAGGGATCTCCTGAACCTCTTTCCGGAATCACACCGTGCCGAGGCGGCCGACCTCGGCTCGAAAATGGGCCGCGCCGTCGGCGGGTTCTTCCGGGGCCAGCTCGCCGTCGCGTTTCTTGTCGGAGCCCTCTCCGCGCTCGGCTTCTGGATCATCGGCCTGCCCTTCTGGCTGATCATTGGAGGGATCGCCGGGTTCTTCAATCTGATTCCCTTCGTCGGGCCGTTCATTGGCGGCGCGATCGGATTTTTTGTCGGCACGGTCAGCGAGGGAGTCGGTCTCGGAATCCAGGCTGCAGTCGTCGAGCTCGTGGTCCAACAGATCGACAACCACCTCATCAGTCCGATGGTCATGCGGCGGGCAGTTCAGTTGCATCCGGCCACCGTAGTGCTGGCCCTGCTGGCCGGCGCAACTGTGGCGGGGTTCTGGGGTGTGCTTCTGGCGGTTCCCTCGGTGGCAGTGGCGAAGATCCTTCTTGGCCACCTGTGGGCCACTCGCGTCCTGGGCGCACAAGTCACGCCGTACGCGACGGTTCGTTCGAGCGTCGCGCCGTCCGTCATGGTCGGGCGATCGCCACCGATTCGGACTCCCGGTCCCGAGGGATCGGTCGAACCGTCGCCGGAGGAAGTCCATCAGAAGGAGGGGGAGCCCGCCCCCGAACCGTGACCCGTCCATTCGGTTGCCGACTAAGCCAATCCAATCTCTTTCGCCCAACGAACTACTGCGGAAAGGCTCGTTAATGCAGTAGTGTCTTATTGCAACCTCTTGCAATAAGCCTGGGCGAGGAGGCTGGATGCACATCCCTGATGGGTTCATCAATGCGACTACGTCTTTGGGTGCGGGGGCCGTCACCCTCGGGGGTATCAGCGTTGCGGTGCGCCGGTCGGCTGCGACCCTAGAAGATCGTCAGGTTCCGCTGGCAGGCCTTGTCGCCGCATTCGTCTTTGCGGCACAGATGCTCAACTTCCCCGTTGCTGCGGGCACGAGTGGTCACCTGATCGGAGGAGTCCTCGCCGCCGTGCTCGTGGGGCCGTGGGCCGGAGCGCTGTGCCTTGCTGTGGTGCTCCTTGTCCAGGCGCTGTTCGCAGATGGCGGGCTGACCGCGCTCGGTCTCAATGTCCTGAACCTCGCATTTGCCGCGGGGCTGGGGGGGTACGCATTGTTTTTGGGTCTACGCAGGCTGTTGCCGAAGACGGGGTCCGCAATTGTGCTTTGTGCGGGAGTGGCCTCGGGGCTCTCAGTGGTTCTTGCAGCTCTCGCTTTCCTCGTCGAATACGCGCTGGGAGCAAACGTGGGTGTCCCCATCGGAACCGTTGCGGTCTCGGTGGTCGGCGTTCATGTCCTGATCGGTGTTGGCGAGGGTGTGATCACCGCAATGACGGTCAGCGCGGTGCTGAGCATCCGCCCCGACCTTGTTCATGGCGCGCGCGATATAGCTGTTACCACTCTGCGTTCATCGAACAGGCCGGCACCCGTAGTTGAGGGGTTGAGGTGACGGGCAACGTCAGACTTTTTGTTGTCGGCGGACTCCTGGTTGCCGCGGCGCTTGCGCTGTTCGCCAGTCCATTTGCGAACTCGAACCCAGACGGCCTCGAGCGTGTTGCCAAGGACAAGGGTTTCTCTGCGAGTGAACGAGAGCATGCACTAAAAGATGGGCCTGTGGCGGACTACTCGCTCCGCGGGGTCGACGACGAGCGAGTCGGCACGGGCATCGCCGGGCTTATCGGTGTGACTCTCACCTTCGGCATCGGAACGTTGTTCTTTGGTGTACTTCGAACCTTCAGGAAGAGTCCACACGCGGGCGACTTGGATTCAGGGTGAATCGGTGAGCGGCGGTCACGCGCACGGACTGTACGCACACGGTCACACGGCGCTCCATCGAATGCGGCCCGAGTGCAAGGTGTCAGCGGCATTCCTCTTTGTGTGTGCAGTCGTGGCGACGCCGCGCGAGACTTTGTGGGCCTACACGGGGTATGCGGTCATGCTGGCAGTCGTTGCCGTCGTCGCCCGTGTATCGCCGGGGTTCATCGTGCGCAGGCTCGTTATTGAGGTCCCATTCTTGCTCTTCGCTTTGTTCCTCCCGCTCCTCGCCGGCGGACCTCGGGTGGAGGTCTTCGGAATATCGCTCTCTGAATCGGGACTCTGGGCGGCGTGGAACATCGTTGCGAAGGCCACGCTCGGTCTAAGCACGACGATCCTCTTAGGGGCAACTACAACGGTTGCAGACATACTCCGCGGACTGGAGCGTCTCCACATGCCGCGGGTGATCGTTGGGATAGCCCACTTCATGGTCCGGTACGCGGATCTGATTATGGGCGAGATGAAACGAATGCAGATCGCCCGCGAATCGCGCGGCTACAACGCCGGATGGATCTGGCACGCGCGCGCTGTTGCCTCGTCGATCGGCGCGCTTTTTGTGCGTTCCTATGAACGCGGCGAGCGCGTTTATCTCGCAATGGTGTCGCGCGGCTACAACGGAGCCGTCCCTCACATGGACGATCGCGCGCCGACCACATTGGAATGGAGTCTGGCACTGATGTTGCCGTTGGCTGGTGCGACAGTGGCTGCCCTCGCTTGGGTCGCGACAAAATGACGACCCCCGCTCTGTCGGTGAGTGGACTCGCCTATTCGTATCCGGATGGCCATCAAGCGCTTGCTGGGGTCGACATTGAGCTCGAACGCGGCGAGCGCGTTGCTCTGCTGGGTCCCAACGGCGCGGGCAAGACGACGTTCGTGCTCCACCTCAACGGCGTTATTGGTTCGCAGTCGGGGAGAGTGTCCGTGGGTGGTCTCGCCGTGCAGCGAGAAAACCTCGCCGAGATCAGACGCATGGTGGGACTCGTTTTTCAGGATCCGGACGATCAGCTCTTCATGCCGACCGTCAGGGAGGACGTCGCCTTTGGCCCCGTGAACTTGGGTATCCGAGGCTCGGAGCTCGAGGAGCGGGTCCAGGGCGCGCTGCGGGCGGTGGGCATGGAGGGGCACGCCGATCGACCTCCGCATCACCTGAGTTTCGGGCAGCGCCGGCGCGTCGCGGTCGCCACCGTCCTCGCCATGGACCCGGAGATCCTTGTTCTCGATGAACCGTCGTCCAATCTCGATCCGGCCGGCCGGCGTGAACTCGCCGAGATCCTCAAGAAGCTGGACCTCACAATGCTGCTAGTTACTCACGATCTGCCCTATGCCCTGGAGCTGTGCCCGCGCGCCGTAGTGATGAACGCGGGGGTCGTGGTGGCCGACGGATCGACGGCGGAGATCTTGTCGGACTCGGCGCTGATGGCCGCCAATCGCCTGGAACTGCCGTTCGGATTCGATCCGGCAGTCGCGCGCCGCTGACCGCATTTCATTCTCGGGGGATTCATCCGGGCTGTGTCCGGTTAAATCCCCTCAGAAAAGCAGCGGAGCGATCGGACCCTTGCTAGTCGGCGCCGCGGCACTTTGCGCACATGCCGGAGATCGCGAAGTGTGTGAAGTCCGGCGCAAAGCCGGTGCGCTCAAGGAGGTCCTGCTTCATGCCCTCGGATTCCTCCTCGGAAAGACCCTGGCTGGCTCCGCAGCGGGCACAGATGAGATGGATGTGATCGCCCGCATCGGAGTGATGGTACGAGGGCGCCCTACCGAGATGGGCGTGCGACAGGAACCCCATCTCCTCGAGGAGCTCGAGCGTCCGGTACACCGTGGAGTCGTTCACTCCCGGAAGGCGGTCCTTGACGCGTTGAACCAGTTCATGAGGAGCGATGTGCCCTTCCGTCTGCATGATCTCGGACACGATCGCCCGGCGCTGTGGCGTCATCCGGTAACCGCGCTTTTTGAGGGCGCCGAGCACCACCTCAGGGTCGGACGACATCTGTCAATTGTCGCCGCGTCACAAGATTTCTGTCATTGGAGGTCGCTGCGTCACGGTTGTGCGGGATTCTTGGGGCCCCGGCCCTGCGACGCCCGAAACGAACTGCACCAGCGTGTCGGATAGTTCGGATTGAAAGTCGATTCTTCCCGCGTCGCGAAGCCGGAGGAGCATCGCGGAGAGGATCTCGTGTGACATCCGCCCCAGGGCCAGGGTGTCGCGATTTCGATGGCGTCTCTCACCAAGATCGACCTGGGCGATGGAGTCGAGGCCAAAACGCTCAACAAGATCGATGAGGAGACCGATCTCGACCGAGTAGCCGGTGAAGAACGGCACTTCTGAAAGGGCCATCCGCCGGCCCGCGTATTCGCCCGACAGCGGCTGGATCACGCCCGTCAATTCCGGATACAACAGATGCAGCAGCGGCCGCACCACCAGTTCGGTCACGCGGCCGCCTGTCGTAGAGCCGTGCCCGTTGATCGGTCTTCTATAGAAACCCTTCGTGTAGACAAGCTCGTCGTCGAGCAGAAGCGGAGCGACGAGCTTCGTAACGAAGCCCGGGTCGAAGTTCGTCACATCGGAGTCCAACCACACGACGATGTCGGAGCGTAAGACGGCGAGGCTCTTCCACAGCGCTTCTCCCTTCCCATTTTCGGATGGGAGGTGGGGAAGGACATCGTCGGCCCGGTACACGGTTGCCCCGGCGGCGGTTGCAACATCCTCCGTGCGGTCCTCAGAACCGGAATCCATAACGAGCAACTCGTCGACGATTGCTCTGCCATCCATCAGGTGTCTGCGGATCGATCGGCAGATCGCTCCGACGGTCTCCTCTTCATCCAGAGCAGGGAGGCAAACTGCTATCGAGGTGTCATTCTGGCGTTTGAGATCCTCGAGCAGCGGCAGGCTCGGGCGCAACGGCATCAGCGTCCGGTGGTCGAACCAGCGCTGCACGTCCGGGTTCGCGAGTGTGCTTCTCACGCGTTGGAGGTTAGCCCGGCGCGGAGGTTTATGCGTTAACTCAACCTTCGTAGTGTGCCGACGTGCAGATGCGATACGGAGCGCCGGTTGCCGGCGGCGAGAAGGAGGTCCTTGCGGGATTCCTCGATCACTACAGGTCGACGATGCTCGAGATCTGTAGCGGCCTTTCCGAGGACCAGCTGCGGCGGGCCATGGTGCCATCCGGAACATCGCTGCTCGGGATGATCCATCATCTCGTCTACGTGGAGCGTGGCTGGTTCGATGAAGCGATCGCGGGCCTGGCGGTCGACTACCCATTTGACGAGGACGATCCCGATGTCGATTTCCGCGTCCCGCCCGATATGAGCGTGGATGACGTATTCGACCTCTACCGACAACAGTGCGCCAGGTCACGAGAGATTCTCAAAGAGGTGGCTCTCGACGATCAGATCAAAGGAGAGGCGCGTAGCGCCGACTACAACGTCCGCTGGGTCGTCGTCCACATGATCGAAGAAACGGCGCGCCATGCCGGGCACGCCGACATCCTGCGCGAGCAGATCGATGGAGCGACGGGTACCGGCTACTCGACTTAGTCGGAGTGGTGCGGTCCAAACAGCGACGCCCTACACCAGAATTTTGGGGTTTTAAGGTAACTTGCTTTGCTGCCGCGGCTATCCATCACCCTATGGGCGGACGTCGAATCGCAGCAGGAGCCGCAGCCTTTCTCATCTCGGCAGCCGGCATCGACATGGGTGTGCAGTCGAGCAGGGCTTTGGAGCCTTCCGCGGCACCGGCGGCGCCCCAGAAGGCGGTCGGTCCTAAGGACTGTTCGAGAACCTCTGTCGGTTTCACCCCGTTGTCGGATCTCAAGGGTGGCGAATACGAGGGATACAAGGGCGGTCTTTATCCCGGTGGCAACAAGCCTCCGAAGAAGTACCGGGCTATCGGAATGAAGAAGGCGAGGGCAATCCGTCCTCGCAATGACGACGGACAGCCCGCTCCAAAGGGAAAAATCGTGCTCCTGTCGATCGGTATGTCCAACACCAAGGGCGAGTTCGAAGTGTTCGAGGATCTCGCAGCGAAGGATGGGTCGGTGGATGACTCCGTCATGATCATCAACGGAGCCAAGGGTGGCCAGGAGGCCGAGACGATCCGCGATCCCAACGCCAGGTACTGGACGCGAGTAGAAAACATCGTGCGTGGCAAGGCCGGGAGTCTCAAGAAGGTCCAGGTCATCTGGCTCAAGGAGGCTATTGCCCGTCCCGACGAGGATTTCCCCGACGACGCCGAACGCCTGCAGGGAGCGTTGAGCGAAATCGTGGACATTCTTCGAAAGAAGTTCAAGCAGCTCCGAATCATCTACGTGTCGAGCCGCATCTACGCCGGGTATGCCACCCGGAAACTGAACCCCGAGCCGTACGCATACCAGAGCGGCTTCGCCGTCAAGTGGCTCATTCGGGATCAGATCAGAAAGGCGCCCGGGACCAGGCCGTGGCTGGCGTGGGGCCCGTATCTCTGGGCCGACGGCATGGAAGAGCGGTCGGATGGTCTCATCTGGGAGTGCGACGACCTGGCCGATGACGGCACACACCCGAGCGAATCGGGGAAGCAGAAGGTCGCCGAGATGCTTCTGGACTTCCTCAAGACCGCCCCGACGGCGAAGTCCTGGTTCGTCGACTAGGGCGCTCCCCGTCGTCCGGAGTAGCTAGAGGGTAGTGGAGCGGCCGCCATCCGAGTGTCACGCGCGGCTCACAGACGCGTGAGGGTGTGCTATCCAAAGAGGCCCGATTGCCGGAGGCCACGATGAAGTACGTCAAAGCACTGCGTTGCCGGGAGTGCGGGCGGGAGTACCCCGTCGCACCTCAACACGTCTGTGAGTTCTGTTTCGGGCCCCTCGAAGCCGCGTACGACTACGAGGGCATTCGGGCGGCGATCTCGCGCGAGTCGATCGCCTCAGGTCCGCCCACGATGTGGCGCTACGCTCCGCTTCTCCCGGCCCCCGAGGAGGGTCGAGTTGATATCGGCGCCGGCCTGACTCGAATGCGCCCCGCTCCTCGACTGGCCGCGGAACTGGGACTCCGCAAGCTGTGGATCAAAAACGATGCGGCGAATCCGACCCATTCGTTCAAGGATCGTGTCGTGTCCGTTGCCCTGTCCGTAGCGAGATCCTTCGGGTACGAGGTCGCCGCATGCGCCTCCACCGGGAACCTGGCCAATGCGGTTGCTGCCCATGCAGCCGCCGCCGGGATGCGGAGTGTCGTTTTCATTCCCCACGATCTGGAATCGGCCAAGGTGGCGGCGACGCTCGTATACGGCGGCGACGTGGTGGCTATTGACGGTTCCTACGACGACGTCAACAGGCTGTGTGCGGAGCTCTCGGGTGATCGCCCGTGGGCATTCGTCAACGTCAACGTCAGGCCGTACTACGCGGAGGGATCAAAGTCACTGGCCTTTGAAGTGGTGGAGCAACTCGGCTGGCGTACACCGGATGCGGTGGTTGCACCGATCGCGTCGGGCTCCATGTACACCAAGTTGGGGAAGGGGCTGAGGGAACTTCATACGGTCGGACTTCTGGATGATCCTCCGTCCGTGGCTTTGCACGGTGCCCAGGCTGAGGGCTGTTCTCCCGTCGCTCACGCGTTCGCACGCGGCGACGAGGATGTTCGGCCGGTCAAGCCTGCAACCGTTGCAAAATCTCTGGCGATCGGTAACCCGGCCGATGGCTACTACGCGATTAAGGAAGCGCAGTCGACGGGAGGTCGCATCGTGGCCGTTCCGGAAGCTGCGGTAGCGGAGGGGATGAGGCTGCTGGCCAGGACGGAAGGTCTGTTTACGGAGACGGCCGGCGGTGTAACGATCGCCACCCTCGAGCAGCTGGTGAGAGACGGGGCCATTGCCCCGGATCAAGAAACCGTTGCCCTGATCACCGGCACGGGAACCAAGACCATCGACGCGCTGGGATCGGTAGAGCCGACCCACCGCATCAAGGCGACAATCGAATCAGTCGCGGCAGAGTTAGGGGAGGACCGGAGTTGAGTGTGAAGGTGAAGATCCCGACGCAGCTGAGGACGCTCACCGATGGAGCGGCTGAGACCGAAGCGAACGGCGGCACCGTCGCCGAGCTCATCGAAGACCTGGAGGCCAGGCACCCGGGATTAAGGGAGCGTCTGCTCGACGATGGTGGGACGCTGCGCCGGTTCGTGAACGTCTACGTGAACGAGGAGGACGTCCGGTTCCAGGACGGGATGTCCACGCCGGTCCCCGAAGGTTCGTCGGTGTCGATCATTCCCGCCGTCGCCGGAGGGTCATAGCCGATCGAGGGCTGACTGCAGCGCCTGAGGATCGGGGACATCCCGCCACCGATCGATCACATGACCGCTCGCCGTGATAAGGAAGGTTGTGGGTACGGTTCGGATTTCGTAGCGAAGCGCCAGCTCGTGGCGCGCCGCGGCGTCCACCGTTCGAACTTCGGTGGGGGCGGGTGACGTTCCGTTGCCCAGGACTCCGTCGATGGTCCGGAGCACGGCCTTGCACGGCCTGCAGGTCGGCGTGGTGAACACAACGAAGGCGCAGCATCCCTCCATGAGTTCGAGGTCCAGGTCGTCGATGTCGAGGCGATCCGGTCCCGGCCGCACTCGCCGCCGGTACAGCGAATAGGCCCCAATGAGCGCAGCCCCTACGGCGAACGCCACGAGAAGTACGAGGGCTCTTTCCGTCACGGTCCCGCGGCCCTCACGCTCGACCGGTTCGCACCCGCTGGACCAGCAGGTAGAACTCGCATCCCAGTCAGAATGAGGTTGTCGCGGCCACTCCGGCCAGCACGGCCACAACGAGGGCCGGTCCCCAGCCGAAGATCCACCAGGCGGTGGTCTCCGGGTCGGCCGCGAAGAGGCCCACGGTCCCGATCGCCAGGAAGGTGACTCCCAGCGCCTGGGCAAACCGTGGCGGTGCGGCGGGCTCCGGCTCGCCCCTGGGGATGGGAAGAGCCCGATAAAGCTGCGCAAGCAAGTTGTAGCGCGGACCCCCCGTCACGGCTGCAAGCAAGATCGCGCCCAGGATCGGGACTACAACGCGCCAGTCGAGGAGGAAGGCAAGCGCCAGCACCGCGGCTTGGAGACCCTGCGAAAACCGGGGCAGATTGGAGTCGATCACCCCCCGAGGGTACCCCGGGGCCTCTCAAGATCGGGTCCGGGCACGCCGATGACGCGATGAGAAGATTTGACTCGATTTGCGGGGAGTTAATGGCACGGATAGTCGTAGCCGAGGACGATGCCGATATCAGGCACCTCGTTACCCAGCTACTCGTTGACGAGGGCCATGAGGTGTCGGCCTTCTGGGACGGCGATATTGCCGTCGACAAACTCCTGGAGGATCCGCCGGAGCTGCTGATCCTCGACATCATGATGCCCGGGCTCGACGGTTACTCGGTGATCGAGGAGCTCCGGGACAACGGAGTGCTCTCCGCGATCAAAGTCATGGTTCTGTCCGCCCGCTCCTCGGAACAGGACTTCCAGAAGAGCTACCAGTTGGGGGCATTCGCCCACGTAACCAAGCCGTTCGATCCCGATGAGCTGGTCGGCAGAGTCACCGAGCTGCTGGTGCTCTCGAAGGATGAGCTGAGGGCGCGCCGAGAAAAAGAACGTGAGCGCGCCTACCTTTTGTCCCAGCTCGAGTCGATTTTCAACGACGGCTGAGTCGTTCCGTCTGCTCAGATCCGCGCTGGCCGCGGGTTTCAGCAGACAGAATGAAAGCCCCCCTCCCCACCCGCCGGTAACCTTCTTCGCCGTGAGGCGTCATAACCGGAGTGGTGAGGAGACCTCGAGGGAACAGGTCGATCTTGCACTGATTGAGCGGTGCAAGAGCGGAGACGAGGAGGCCTGGGCCCAGCTCGTCGAGGCCACTCACCGCGATGTGTACACGCTTTGTCTGAGGATTCTCGGCAACTCCGATGATGCCGCGGAGGCGACGCAGGACGCCTACCTGAAGGTGTATCGGGGGCTGTCGGGCTTCCGAGGCGATGCGATGTTTTCTACCTGGCTGTATCGGGTGGCGACGAACGCCGCCATCTCGAAGCAGCGGGGCCGAAGCCGTCGCAGGGTGCACGAGGCAACGATCGAGGAGGACGTCCTCGCCCAGGTTCCGTCCTCGGTGTCCGTTGAGGACGCCGCGGGGGCAAGGGTCGAGGTCGGAGTGCTCGAACGGGCGCTCGCCGCGCTGCCGGCCATGTACCGGGAGGCGGTTTTGCTGCGGGACGTGTATGGGTTGTCGATCGAGGAGATCGCGGGACAGTTGAAGATCTCCGAAACGGCGGCGAAGGTGCGCGTTCATCGTGGTCGTAAGAGGTTGAGGGAAAAGATGTGGCCCGCCGCGCCGGGCGGGGAAGGAAGGGATGAGTCATGAGGTGCGAGGAAGTCCAGGAGGTCCTTCCCTCCTACGCTCGCGATCGGAACGCGTCGCTGGCCGTGCGCCATCACATCTCGTCGTGCCCGAATTGCAGCGCGGAGCTCGCCCGGTACGACGAGCTTCTGGCCGGCCTTCGTGCGATGAGGGACGAGACGGCGCCCGTGCCGCCGGGACTGGTGGCGACGCTGAAAGCGATCTCGACTAGCGGCTCACGGCTCGAGGTAGCGCGCACCCATGTGACCCGTCACCGCAAGGCGTACATCGGGGGCCTGGCGCTGGCGGCGGCCGGAGCCGCCGGAGCAGCGTTGTGGCGAGCCCGGGTCCGCACCGCCGCCGCCTAAACGGCCGTTGCGGGGCGTCTTTGGCATAAAAGTTGCGCCAGACGCAACTTTTCGACCAAAGAACTTGCTATGGCCGGGTAGTCATCCGCGGGGCGCCGGTAAACTGGCGTCGCCGTATAGGGCGGTAGCTCAGTTTGGTAGAGCGCTGGTCTCCAAAACCAGTGGTCGGGGGTTCGAGTCCCTCCCGCCCTGCTTTCGGAGCTCTCGCGTTCAGATCGAAGGGACGCCGTTCTAGAATTCGCTGATGCCAGGCCCGGTGGGCGTGGTTCGGCCCACGTGCTACCCTAGATATTCGTTTTCTCCCCCCAACCGAAGACCTTACGAACCGCGTCCGGGAGGACCCGTGAACAGGCAACAAAGACGCATGACGAAGCGGCAGCAGGCTCAGCGGGCGGCCGCGCCTCGTCCCCCGGTCAAGTCTCAGGCGCCGGCAAAGAAGGAGCGCACCAGGCCGGTTCAGTTCATTCGCGAGGTGATCGCCGAGCTGAAGAAGGTGGCGTGGCCCTCGCGCCAAGAGACGGTCGCGTACTCGATCGTAGTGCTCGTCAGCACGATCATCATCGCAGCGATCATCTTCGGTATGGACTTTGTATTTGCGAAGTCGATCCTTGCGTTGTTTGGAGTTGATGTATGAGCGGCACTTACACGGAGCGTGAGCAGGCCGAGGCCGCAGCCGCCG
>DASQUP010000222.1:0-2738 GCA_035641235.1 Actinomycetota bacterium | reverse complement strand
TCCCTCCAGCGATGGAGTTACGTCTGGGGCAGGAGTGTTACGGCGATGTCTGCATCGACATGGTCGGGAATGACGCTGTCGCTGCCTCGGAGTTTCTTTCCGAACGCGATGAAATAGAAGTACTCGTCCGATTTCATCGTGATGACGTCTGGCTCCAGCCCGTTGGGCTGCGGGCTCATTCCGGCTGCCTCGAGCTCCGCGAGCATCGTCGACCGGGCCGTCTCTACAGGCCCGGCGATGTCGTACCACCGCACCAGCATGGGACAAGTGACCTCGCAATCCGTCGAGTAGCGGTCTTCGAGACCACTCATAGAACTCGGCACGGGGAGAGCGTCAAGCTTGTTCTTGAAATCATCTTCAGAGCCAGGCGTCGGGGAACCGCCGCACGCGGCGAGAAACATACCCACGACTATCGCGAGTACTAGACGACGTGCCGGCCGGCGCAGCGCCAAGACCATGTTTCTCAGACCTCATCCTAGGAATCGGGGAGACGAGGGAGTATCGGCGCCCAAGAACTTTCGTTTGAGCAAAGCAGGTAAGCCTCGACCGGATTCGTTTCCACATGGAGGCCCAAGGCGGCTTCCTTGTGTCAAAGAACCGCCCCAGTCGGCGGACGAAAGCCCCCGAACCCCCCGGCGGAGCCAGTAGGGTTCGGCGCATGTCGAGAGGCACTCGAGGGGCGGGGTACGTCCACGCTCCGGAGGAGACTGCGACCCGCCGGAGACTCGGCCCGTTGACGCTGCGTCACCCCGCTCAGTTCGTGGTCGCCGCCTTCGGAACAGCCATCCTCGCCGGAACGGTGCTGCTCTCACTGCCATTCGCCACCGAAGGCCCGGGTTCGGCGCCGCTACTCGTTGCTCTCTTCACCGCGACGTCCTCGGTCTGTGTCACCGGGCTCATCGTTGTCGATACACCAAGCTATTGGTCGACCTTCGGCGAAGTGTCGATCATGCTCCTGATTCAGATCGGCGGCTTCGGCATCATGGCGCTGGCGTCGCTCCTTGCCCTCTTCGTCTACCGGAACCTCGGAATCCGCGGCCGGGTCGTGGCTCAGGCGGAGACGAAAACCATCGAGCTGGGTGACATCCGTAGGGTCCTCGTGGGAGTGGCGATATTCGCCATCGCCTTCGAGATCATCAACTCGGCCATCTTGACCGGACGCCTCTTGCCCTACGAAGAATCCTTTGGGCGCGCCGCCTATCTCGGGGTCTTCCACTCCATCTCGGCGTTCAACAATGCCGGCTTCTCCCTGTACGAGGACAGCCTCGAACGTTTTGTGTCCGACCCACTGATCATCCTTCCGATTGCGCTCGCCTTCATCGTGGGAGGGATCGGGTTCCCGGTCCTCTTGGATTTGAAACGCTATCTCCGGTCACCATCTCGTTGGTCCTTACACACGAAACTCACCCTCGTGATGACCGCGGCGCTAATTCCACTCGGCATGGCCATGATGATCTTCTTTGAGTGGAGCAACCCCGACACAATGGGACCGCTGTCTGCTCCGGCGAAGGTCCTGGCCGGCTTCTTTCATAGCGTCACCCCCCGAACGGCGGGCTTTAACTCCTTGCCGGTCGGGGAGATGAACGAGTCGACGTGGCTCGGGACCATCGTTTTGATGTTCATCGGTGGAGGCAGCGCGGGGACGGCGGGAGGAGTGAAGGTGACCACCGTTGCGATCGTCGCGGCAATGGTGTGGGCGGAGGCCAGCGGCGAGCCCAACGTCGACATAATGAGGAGAAGGCTGCCGGGGCCTGCACAACGGCAGGCGCTGTCCATCATGGTGGCCGGCACGGTTGCCGCGATCACCGCCGCCATCTGGCTCATGGCGGTCTCCGGCCTGACATCGGGGGATGCCCTGTTCGAGGCCTTCTCGGCATTCGGCACCGTCGGGCTTTCGACCGGGGTCACTCCTGATCTCACGACCTCTGGGCGAATCCTGATAATCGGACTTATGTTCGCGGGAAGGGTTGGTCCGATCACCCTAGGGGCGGCGCTGGCCCTGCGAGAACACCGCCGTCTGTTCCGGTATCCAGAGGAGAGACCGATTGTCGGCTAAACAACGAGACGCACAGGTTCTAGTCGTCGGACTGGGGCGGTTTGGCAGCAGCGTCGCCGAGACGCTGATGGAACTCGGCCGGGAGGTACTGGCGGTCGACGCGAACCCGGCGACGGTGCAGCGTTACGCAGACGTACTCACGCACGTGGTCGAAGCGGATTCAACCGACGTCCGGGCGCTCAAGCAGCTCGGAGCAGGTGAGTTCAAACGGGCGGTTGTAGGTATCGGAACCGACATGGAGGCCAGCATCCTGACGACTTCTGCTCTCGTCGACCTCGGCGTTGAAGAGATTTGGGCGAAGGCCGTTACCGAGGCGCACGGAAGGATCCTCGAGCGTGTGGGAGCCCACCACGTTGTCTATCCGGAGAACGAGTCGGGAGAACGGATTGGTCACCGGGTGACTGGGCGGGTCATGGACTACATCGAGCTCGACGAGAATTTCGCACTTGTCGAAACTCGTGCTCCGGCCGAGCTGGTCGGAAAATCCTTGCGGGAGTCGGAAGTTCGCCGGCGTTTCGGCATAACGGTCGTCTGCATCAAGTCCGTTGGCGAGCCGTTCACATACGCGACTCAGGATTCGATAGTCATGGACGGCGACATCCTCGTGGTTGCGGGCCAGCGGCAGTACGTGGAGAGCTTCGCGGAGCGGGACTGAATCAAACCCCCGGCGCCCGGCATGAAT
>DASQUP010000221.1:0-4867 GCA_035641235.1 Actinomycetota bacterium | reverse complement strand
TAGTCGCCCTCGGAGGTCATCCTCTCGTTGCGCAGGAGACGGTCGGCGACTCCACGAGCTCCCCGAAGCGCGCCACCTGCTCCCGGGGTGGCCACGGCCGGACGCCCGCGGCTTCATTGACCACGACCTTGTCAAGTGCGGGCCAGCCGACCCCCTCACGGCACGTGGCACCGGCCCTTCTCAACCAGTTTCTGCCGCTGGCGCTTGAGCGGCGCATTCAGGAGTTTCACGAGCGCGTTGTACAGAAGATCTACCAGTTGACCGACACGACCCGTGTTCTCGACGAGCGGCTGGCGGAAGCGGCGCTCGCCCAGGGAGCGCTCGCTGCTGCGCGCTCGGCGACCGAGGAACATCTGGAGCACCTCGCCAACGCCACGGCTCACGCGATGACGACATCAGACGAACGTGAAGCCGATCACGCGATGCTCCTCCTGCGCATCGCAGGCGACATCTCGGCAAGTCATGTTCGGCTGCTGGAAATGTACGCAGATCCCCAAGACTTTGCTGCGAAGATCGGCAAGACCTTCGAGTGGGTGAAGGACGAGCACGGCATCTATCCGTTGGACCAGGTGCCTGACTCCCTCGATCCCGAGTTCGCGGCCAATCCGAGCTTCGTGCGCGCCCTGTACGGGGATCTGGACCGACTCGGCCTCATCGGCGACGACTCGGACGAGTCGATGGACAAAGTGATCGACAGCGGCTCCGGCGACCCTCCAACCAACATGGTCACCACGCTGGGTCGTGAGTTGCTCGCTTTTGTCGAAGCACCGGCCCACCAGGACACGAGCTGACCGACGGTCCCGCCGGCAGCTTCGGGCGCTTTGGACAGGCTCGCCTCAGACCCACGCGCGGCAAGCCGCCTCCGAAAAGCCGATCAGGGACGCTGACACACCGCACAGATCTGCCTGATTGAGTCGTCGGAGGTGGCGCTGCGGGTGCTCGTAGCGTCGGTGGAGCTCTGGCGGTCGTCGCTCACGAACTGTCTGCCGCCCCGGGGGGTCGGGGCTGGCTTTCGATACGAGATGCGATGGCTAGTGCTCCGCCGCGGTGTGGCTCGAAAGCGGACAGCAGCTCGTCATCTCGAATCAGGAGTGCCTACCGCGGTCCACTCGTCGGTAGGGAGCTGGAGGATCACGATGGTCATGATCGGTATGGACCCGCACAAGGGCACTCACACCGCAGTCGCGATCGACGACCGCGAGCAGGGGTTGACCGAGCGGTTGGTGCGGGCCACGCACCGGCAGGTACCCGAGTTGGTGGCGTGGGCCGATCAGCTCGGGAACGGGGACCGGATCTGGGCGGTGTGACGCCCCGGGTTCTGTGGAGGCTCCAGCCTTTGAGAAGGATGGAGCGATGCCAAGGCAGGGGAAGTACCCGGACGAGTTGCGTGAGCGGGCCGTGCGGATGGTGCTCGACCACGAGGGTGAGTACGGGTCGCAGTGGGAGGCGATCTGCTCGGTCGCTGAGAAGCTCGGGCCGAAGGCCGAGACGGTTCGCCTGTGGGTTCGCCAGGCCGAGCGGGATCAGGGCCGCCGGCCGGGGGCTACGAGCGACGAGCTGGCGGAGCTGAAGCGGCTCAAGCGGGAGAACGCGGAGTTGCGACGCGCCAACGACATCTTGAAGGCTGCCGCGCATTTCTTCGGGGCGGAGCCCGACCGCCAGTCGAAGAAGTGATCCGGTTCATCGACGGCCACAAGGACCGTCGCAGCGGGCAGCTGCGCTGGGGAATCGAGCCGATCGCCAAGATCTTGGGGATCGCCCCGTCCACCTACCACGCAGCGAAGGCGCGTCCGCCGTCGGCCCGGGCGGTCCGCGACGCAGAGCTCAAGCCGGAGATCTTGCGGGTGTGGGAGCAGAACCTGTCGGTCTATGGGGCTGACAAGATCTGGGACCAGCTCAACAAGGACGGCATCGACGTCGCCCGTTGCACCGTCGAGCGACTGATGGCTGACCTCGGTCTTCAGGGGTGTCGACGTGGGCGGATCTGGGTGCGCACCACCGAAGGCGACGACCGCCTCGACCGCCCTGCTGATCTTGTCGAGCGCCAGTTCCGGGCGCCGGCACCGAACCGCCTGTGGCTCGCCGATCTCACCTACGTGAAGACCCACTCCGGGTGGGTGTACGTGGCGTTCGTCGTCGACGTGTTCTCTCGCATGGTCGTGGGCTGGCAGGCATCGAGGTCGCTGCGCAGCGATCTGGCCATCGACGCCCTTGAGATGGCCGTGCACAACCGGCGGCGAGCTGGCGTCGGCCTCCACGGGTTGATCCATCACTCGGACAGGGGCGTGCAATATCTGTCCGTGCGCTACTCCCAGCGCCTGGCCGACAACGACATCGTCGCCTCGATCGGCTCGAAGGGAGATTCCTATGACTGCCCTGGTCGAGAGCTTCAACAGGCTCTACAAGTGGGAGCTGATCTACCCCCAGGGCCCCTGGGCCGGACTCGAGGACGTGGAGCTCGCCACCCTCACCTACGTCGACTGGTTCAACCAGCGACGCCTCCACGGCGAGATCGAACCCGCCACCACCAGCTACACCACCCCGGCCGCGTTCGAGACCGCCTACTACCGTCAGACGAACCCCACCGAGGAGGCGGGGACCCAAACCAGCGAGCCTCTATGAAACCCGGGGCGGTTCACAACAGCAGTTCAGCGGTCGCAAGACTGCGGAACATATCATCACCGCGCTTGGCGGTTGACAGCCGGATGCCGTAGGGGCACCGGATTCACGACTGATATCGGAAATGCCGCTCCAGGACGCGGTGGGCAGGTGAACCGGCTCACCGCGTCATGGGGCCGTCAAACAACAACGAACGCTGCGGCCCGGGCCCCTCAAGTCGTCCGACGTCCACGTGGGTGCCGGCGGCTGCTGTCCATCTGCCATCGTGAGAGAGAAGTTCGGGCAACGCTGGAGCGCCCCCAAACACGCGGTCACGATTGCGGCTCGAGTCAAGCCTCTGAAAAGCCCCAGCTCTGAGCACATGGGACGGGGAGCTCTTCGAGCGACAACCAGCCGACACAAGCTTCGGCGGCAGGCACTTCGCGAGCCATCCCGTCAGAGACCTCGAGACGCTACGAACCGCACGCGTCCGCCTTTCGGCGGTGCGTTCGACAGCAGCCCGCACGTACGTCACCAGGGCCTCGAGGCCCCAGAACCACAGGTCATCGGTGCGCCACCAGCGCACCTCGTCGACCAACCCGGTATCGACCCCGGCCCGGATCATCGCTGCTTCCCGCAATGCATACTCGGCCTCGTGGTGCTGGGCCTCGTGTGCGCCCGGTCGTCGGGAAGGTGGCGCCTGCGGATGCTTTCGAACTCGAGCGGGCGCTCCCGGGGCGCGCCGGCTTCCTCGATGGCGTCGGCGGCCAGCTCGAGCAGAACCTCACCGGGGAAGGTGCTGTTCCTCGGGTGCAGCGGAGCGAGCAGCGCCGCCAGCTCGCCGAGTTCCAGGTCGTCGGCCAGACCCGTCAGAGCAACCCGGATCGCCTGGGTCCGATCCTCTGGCGTGGGCCTCTGTTCCTTGGCCATCACCCTCCCGGTACTCGGGCTGGGCGACACACATTCGGGCGCATGACGCAGGCGGAGGCCCGTCGCACGGAGGCCGCAGATCGGCAGATCCGGCGTCAGCAGTTGTCGGCCGTCAGCCGGTCCTCTTGACCCGAGTCGACCGCCCACCCAGCGTCATCGATCGAACCTGCGATGAAGGGGAGGCTTGAGCAAATGTCAGCTACACCGATCGCGGCCATGGTCGGCGTGGGCTTGCCTCGAGCTGAAGTGCGCAACAGATCGGTTGACCCGGCGCATTGAACTCGGCCACCACCTCGGCCTGTCCTCGGAAGACCGGGTCACCCACAACGTCGCCGCACTCCAGCCGATCCTTTTGCGGCCCTGCCTCCCGGTCGTCCGCGCCGCTGCAGGCAGCGAGAACTTGCCAGTACCGCGCACACGACCAAGCCGTCGGACATCGTCATCGACACAGACTCGGCGACGCGACCTTGGGACCCTCCGCGCCAGCGAGTGGCTCATCAGAGCGTGGCGCTGCAAACTTGAGCTATGGCTAAGACAACACGTGTCGTGCTCACCTGTGATCTTCACAGTGACGGCACCGAGGCCGTCACGACGACTCGACTGGACAACGGCTCCGCCCGCTACGAACTCGACCTGTGCCAGACTCACCTCGATGAGCTGACCGGAGCAGCTCGGCGACTGCGGCCGCGTCGCCGAACCGGCGGAGCCGGCGCCGCCACGAAGGCCGCCAAGAGGACCGCCCCGGCGAAGACTCGTCGCCGGGCTCGCGGCGCCTCGGACACGGCGGCGGTGCGCGAGTGGGCGCGCGCTCATGGTTATTCAGTCAGTGAGCGCGGGCGCATCCCCGGTTCGATCCTGGAAGCCTTCACTGCGAGCGCGTAAACCACGCAACCCCGAACTGGCAGGACGGCCGTTCCCGAAGCCGTTCGACCTGGGCTTCGGCCTCCACGCGTACATTGTCACGCCACCCAGCAAGCCTGTGCCCCGCACCGAACCGGATCCGGGATCGCCTCACGATGCGCCGAGTCTGTTCGAGATCGGTCGCGATTCGCTCCCTCTCTCGGGCCGGCCGCTAATCCAGATGCGCCATTCTGCATGCGTCGCCTCCGCCGCCGGCGAACGTTATGCGTGCGCATTCTGTGCGCCCCGAACGGCACCTCGGGGCGATGCCCCACGTCGATATGTCCGCGCGTTCGGAGACAGTCCGCGCCCCGTTCTCGTGCGACCTGATCCGTCGGTATGCCGCGCTCGCGCCAGACAGCATCTCGGGCCTCGTCGGGGCGAGCGCGCGCCTTCGACCCAGCTGTCTGGGACGGGCACCGGCACGTGGGGGGCGCGC
>DASQUP010000220.1:0-2334 GCA_035641235.1 Actinomycetota bacterium | reverse complement strand
TTATCCTCCCCTGCACAAAAACTCGTCGGCCTGCACAAGAATCACTCCGCCTCCTCCTCGTTCTCATCGGCCGATGGCTCGTAGTCGGGCTCCTCGCCCCTCCCGTACACAAGCGCGAGGCTCCACCGAACGAATTGAAAGGGGAGGGGGCCGGCGCGGACGGCCGGAGCGGCGGAGGGGAGCGTCGGCCGGGTGGCTTGGCATCAGCCCGGCCGGTGCTCCCCATGAGTCGCAGTTCACCCGCTACGCCTCAGTCGGTCAGCGTTCGCCGCGACGTCGGAGCGACCGCGCCAATTGAAAATTGTCAACAATTTTCAGTTGACGTCAAGCCTATTGTTGACAATGCCAGAATCTGGGTGGATCGTGCAGGTGAAATGACCAACAACGAGTTCTTCGACAGCCTCGAACCAGTCAACCGTCAGGCGACGGCTGCGGTCATTGCCCAACGAATCCGAGACGGCATCACCAACGGGCGCTTCAGAGCCGGGGATCAGCTCGGGGAGGCCCAACTCGCCGCGGCCCTTGGAGTCAGCAGGGGACCGGTGCGCGAGGCCCTCCAGCGGCTGATCCAGGAGGGCATCCTGAGAAACGAGCCGAACCGGGGCGTGTTCGTCGAGGGCCTCGACCTGGACGAGATCCGAGACATCTACTTCGTGCGCACCCTCATTGAGCACGCGGCCGTGGCCCGGTTGCTCGAGCGGAAGGATGAGGAGGCCCTGGAGGAGCTGGAGCGCTGCTGCGAAGAGATGCGGCGCGCCGTGAAAAAACGCGACGTCATCGGAGTGTCTCGCTGGGATTTGGAGTTCCACAAGACGCTGACAGTTGCGGCCCAAAGCAAGCGACTGACGCGGATGTTCGAAACGCTGCTGACCGAGACACAACTCGCTTTGACGTCGGGAGGCAGGGAACTGCAGCTCGGCGACACTGTGATCGAAGAACACCGCGCCATCCTCGATGCGCTCCGCGCCGGGGATAGGCGTCGCTCGCTGTCATCCGTGGACAAACACATGGAGTCGGGTGTTCGGCGCCGCATGGACTTAGTGTCCGAGTCGCCTCCCTGAGATCCCGGCGTACCGGCCTAGCGTCGTAGGGACCGCTCCTCCCGCAGGTCGATGACCTCAGGTGCGGAACTACCGGAATTAACGTCGACGAGCCCCGCGGTGAGAAGCCTGTAAAAAGACCGCAGGGCGTCGACGACATCCACCCCGATGCGAGCGGCAATTTCCTTGATGGTCGTCCGGCCGTCCGCCAGCGACATGAAAACGGCATCGTCGGCCGGCACGGCGTCGAGGCCGACCGCGGATACGCGGACCGGGATGTATCCCTCGATGCGGCGCACGCTGATGGAGCGCCGGGCGGCCTCCAAAAGGGCCTCCACGGGAACTGCGACGGGAAAGCCTTCGGGCAGATGACCGCCTGCCTCGAACTCGAACCGGCCGCGCGCAATTGAGAAGAGGTCGACAGCGGTCCTTTTGAGCTGCTCCACTGTGGCCGCGTGGACTTCTCCGGGTAGTGCGAAACCGTATGCAACCAGAGCCGCTTCGAGCGGCTCGCCCGTGACCGTGCAGATCTGGACCGCCCGCTGGAGGTCATCCTCGGCGAGGGCCCCTTGCGCTACCAAGTCACGGCCGAATCCGCTCCCCACCCGGCTCGACCGCGCGTGGCGAACGTAGCCGCAGGCGAAAAAGATGGCCCCGGTTCCCTCGGGAGCCTCGACATGCAGGATCCCTGTCTCGTGCGAGTTGGCGATCAGCCTGCAGATGTCGGTGAGATGGAAATCTTCGATCCGTCCCCGAAGCACGATCCCGCCCTTCCAGTGATTGACAGCCATATCGTGCCGCAACCACGTCGCGCGGGCCAGGGGGATGGGCCGAATTGAACCCGCCGGAGGGGCGGCGCAGCCGCCCGGCGGGTGAATTGGCATCGGGTCAGGCGAGGCAGCGGAACGAAGTGGAGCTGCCGGGAATTCCGCCCCAGGTTATGTCGCCGAAGAAGCTCGGTCTTGAACGGTGTTGTGGATGAAGGCGAGGAGCTGCTCGGGCGCATCGAACATCATGAGGCTTCCGTCGGAGACGTGCTCCACGAATCCCCGCATTCCTCCATTGCGCTCGAAGTCGGGCTCGTCGGCCGGCATCCAGATGCGTATCACGAAGGTATCCATGACCCGATCATCCGGGGGCCCCTTTCCCCACGGTTAAGGCTCGATTAGGGTGCCGCTCTTTTCCGAAAATGGCAGTCTCCAGTTGTGATGTGAATCAGCCCTGATGTATGGGGACTCCGTATGATTCCGCGAGTTGATGCTCGCCTCCTCTGTGGTGGATGCGGTGATGAGCG
>DASQUP010000219.1:0-45456 GCA_035641235.1 Actinomycetota bacterium | reverse complement strand
AACCAGTATCCCGCACAACGCAGATTGCTACTCAGGCGGCCCGGATCCCCAGATGTGCGTTAGCCACCGCACGCGTAGGTAAACGGACATCTCACGAGCGAACCGAGCATGGTGGACCCTCGCTGCGAACAGAACGGGCATATGCGACCGTACCCAGGTGGGCAATCCCGTGTTGAGGGCGCTGAGGCAGCGGGATTTTGCGATTCGGTGCGGCATCCAGAGGAGGCGGCGGCAACACCTTGACCGGGGCGTTCAGGCGCGGACGACCCGTACGTAGTCGGTGCGCCCCGCACGCGGTCCCGGGCTTCCGGCAACAACAACAATGAGCTCACCTTCCGCCACAAGGCCCGCCGCCTTCACGACATCGACGGCCCGCGCTACGTCCTCTCGGGCCTCTTTGGGAATCGGATCACCCGCCGGCGCCGCCAGCGGGACCACCCCCCAAGTGAGCGCCAAGGATCCGATTACCTCGCTGCGCTTCGTCAGCCCAATGATCGGCATGCTCGGACGGAAGGAGGCGACGCGCCTCGGGGTGGAGCCACTCCGGGTAGGGCACAGGATGGCGGACACTCCGAGGTTTTCGGCCGCCAGCACTCCGGCGTTTGCGACCGCCCACGACACCGGGTCTTCGCCGAACTCGCCCTTTCTCGGCCCCTGGTGCTCGTTCGGGTACACCTCCGCCATCAAAGCAGTCTCCGCCATGATCTGAACAGCCCCGACCGGGTAATCACCGATGGCCGTTTCCTCCGACAGCATGAGGGCATCCGTACCGTCGACGACGGCATTGGCGATGTCGGCAACCTCCGCCCGAGTAGGGAGAGGCGATCGGGTCATCGACTCGAGCATTTGGGTCGCGGTGATCACCGGCACGCCCGCCCGATTGCACGTGTGGATGATCTCTTTCTGAATCAGAGGGACGCGCGTCATCGACGTCTGGATCCCGAGATCGCCGCGCGCGACCATCACCGCATCGGACTCGAACACGATCTCGTCGAGACGATCCACGGCGGCACGCGTCTCGATTTTGGCGACGATGAGTGGGCGATGCCCTCGCTTGGGCAAATGCTCGCGTACGCGTGCGACGTCTTCTGCGCTCCTGACGAAGGACAGGCCTACGAGGTCCACTTTGAGCTCGAGAGCCAACTCCAGCGCGCGCCTATCTGCATCGGTGAAGGCCTGGACCCGGTGCTCGGCACCGGGGATGTGCATACCTTTGCGGGACCGGAGGACGCCACCGCGTACGATCTTCGTGGTTACATCGCCGCCGTCCGTTCCGATTACGTCGAGCACGATCTCACCGTCGGCGAGGAATATCTGCTCGCCCGGCTCCACCATCGCCGCGCAATCCTCGAGCGTCGTCGAGACCCGATTCCGGTCCCCTTCAACGTCCTGCGACGTGAGCACAAACGTGTCGCCGGCTTCTAGCGTCACCTCACCGTTCGTGAGAGGACCGGTTCGCATCTTCGGCCCCGGAAGGTCGGCGAGGACGCCGAGTGGACGAGCGAGATCCGCCGCCTGCTTCCGGGCGGTGGCCACGTTGGTCCGGTGTTCGTCCGGAGTCGCGTGAGCGAAGTTCAACCGAACGACGTCGATTCCGGCCGCGATCAGATCGCGCAGAACCGACGCTTCGCTCGAGCGGGGACCCAGCGTGGCAACGATCTTCGTCCTCCGGCTCATCTCTCCTCCGAACCGTTCGCGCCCTTCTGTGTGCGGCGGATTCCGATGAAATGCGCGAACGGTTCGTAAATCTAGCTGTGGAGCGGCTTGCCCTCGAGTCCCAGGAACGTCTCGCCCAGCGCCTCGGACAGGGTCGGGTGCGGGTGGATGAGCTCGGAGAGCTCCGCCGGATACGCCTCCCACGAGGTGGCGAGCTGCGCCTCCGTGATGATGTCCGAGGCGCGCGGCCCGACGATATGCACGCCGAGAACCGCGCCGCCCTTCTCGGCAACCGTCTTCACGAACCCCTGGCCGCCGCCGAGCATCAAAGCGCGGGCGTTTGCGGAGAAGGGATACCGAGAAGTGATTACGTCGTAGCCGTCCTCGCGCGCCTTCTGCTCACTCAGCCCGACCGCTGCAACCTCCGGCTGGCAGTAGATGACGTGGGGGATGTTCTTGTAGTCGACGGGGGCCACGTCCATGCCGGCCAGCTGCTCCGCCACCTTGATGCCCTCGATGAACGCGACGTGAGCGAGTTGCGGATGTGGCCAGTTGGCCTCCGGGACGGCTATCACATCCCCGATCGCATAGACGCCGTCGACGTTCGTACGGAAGTTCGCATCGACGGTGACGAAGCCGCGATCGACCTCGACGCCGACCCCTTCGAGACCGATGTTCTCCGATCGCGGGGCGCGCCCGATCGCAACGAACAACCGATCCGCCTTCAGGGTCTCCGGGGAACCGTCCTTTTCGATCGTGACCTCGACTCCCGAATCGGTGGCGTGCGCTTCGTTGACGGGCGTTCCCACATAGAACTTGATCCCGCGCCGTTCCAGGAGTTTCAGCAGAGCCGTGGAGATGTCGTCGTCCTCCAGCGGCGCAATCTTGGGGAGCATCTCGACGACCGTGACCTCGGCCCCGAAACTCTTGTAAACGCTCGCGAACTCGAGCCCTATGTAGTTGCCGCCGACCACGATGACCGACGCGGGGAGGTCGGACGCAACGAGCCCGTGGTTGGAGTTGTGGACCTTGTCCCCGTCGGCGGCGATGAAGGGGAGGTCGCGGGGATACGAACCCGACGCCACGACGACGCCGCGGCTCGCCGTCAGGGTTCGCTCTCCGTCGTCGGTGGCGACGGCCACACGATTGCGTTCGACGAGCGTCCCTGTGCCGGTGACCAGCTCGACCTTCTTTCTCTTCACGAGACCCGATACGCCCTTGTACATCCGGCCGACGACGCCGTCTTTGAACTCCAGCACCCTCTTCCAGTCGTAGTCGGGCTCGCCTGCTATGAGGCCGAACTCGCCGGCGCTTCGGAATTCATCCATCAGATCGGCCGCGTGGAGGAGGGCCTTCGTCGGGATGCACCCACGATGGAGGCACGTGCCGCCGACCTTGTCGTTCTCCACCATGGCGACGGTCATACCTAGACCCGCGGCCCGGAATGCGCACGAGTAACCGGCGTTGCCTCCGCCGAGGATCACGATGTCGAATGTGTCGTTGTTGTCAGCCACAGCGCCTCCCAGCGAGATAGAAATCCGCACCGCCACGATACCGAAAGGCCCGAGTGAGTCGGGTACTGCGCTTCGCAGCGATTGTCGCTGGTCAGCGGAGTAGCGCGCATGGGACTATGACCTAATGAGAGGCGACCGCGTCGAGATAGTCGTGGATATCGGGGATGCCACGAAAACCTACGAGATCATCGCGACCAAGGCAGGCCGCCGCGTCGAGGTGTCCAACGTTAGAGGGACGATCGAGGTCAGTGAGGTCACTCGCACCGGAGAGGTAGTACGGACCGGCCGGTTTATGGCGGCGCGCGTCGTGGCGCTGATTGAACATCCCGCTCAGGACGAGCAGGCTACAAAACGGCGGGCGCCGAGCAACCAGGCGTCGCTTCTGTAGCGAACCTCGATCCTGAGATGGCAATCAACCACGATATTTCACGGCTAATTGCCATTTGAGGGCGACGGCGCGACCGGCGCGCCGCAGTGTTTGCAGAACGGTGCATTGGGCGAGATCAAACCGCCGCACCGAGGACAGGTCGCCGGGCTCACGGCGCCGGTCTTCGACTTCCGCGCGATGGCGATCACGAGCACGCCGAACGCGACGATCGGCGCAAGGAGGATCAGCGTCACCACCCCGAAGCCGGCCCCCGCTCCGATCGCGGTCGTGAGGGCGACGCCGGCGACCACGATTGCCACAGCCATCGCGCTCACCCGATCCTCCGTTCCAGCCAGTCGAGGACGAGCTCCACGACACCCGGCTCGCGCCGGAGCTGGTGGGGCGCTCCATCGAGCACGAACAGCTCTCCCCGGCGCGCCCGATCTGCAAGCCGATAGGCGTGATCGACCGGAACGACGTCGTCGGCCGTGCCGTGTACGACCATGACCGGCACCCCGACGGAGACCATTGCCTTCTCCGGCACGACCGACTCAAACTCCTGGGCCCACTCGCTCGGATCAGCGAGCACGTCGTCGGACAGCGCCATTCCGGCCTCTTCGGTGATGCGCCGTACCGCCTCCCCGGGGGTGCCGGCAAAACCGATCCACCCCGCTGGGGCGGCAAGAAGAACCAGTGCGTCGACCGGCGCGCCTCGCTTGGTCGCTTCGACGGAGACGGCCCCTCCCGCGGACGAGCCGACCACGGCCACCCGGAGGCCCGCCGCTCCTTCGATTGCCCGCGCGGCCTGGATCACTGCTCTCGCGTCGCGCACCCATCCCTCGATTGAGAAGAAGCCCGGTGATCCTCTGGTTGCACGCATGTCCGCCCACACAGCCAGCCAACCCTCGGTAGCTAAACGCCGCGCGAGGCCCGGATAACCTTCGTCGTCGGGATCCGGCGGAGCCACCGACGGAATCCCGTGCAGCGCGACGACGATTCCCTTCGGCTCCTCGGGCACGAATGCACCGCAGGACAACCGGAGGCCGTCGCACAGCACCGCGAGCGAACGCGCTTCTATAGGCATCGGCGTAGACCATATGGGCTCGTCTTAGGTAACGAGGGCACGCCGGGCCGTCGCTCGACCCTGATCGGTGAGCACGAGCTCATCGTCGTGCGTAACCACGAGGCCCCGTCGGGTCGCGCCTCTGACCACTTGAGCGATGAACTCTTCGTCCCAGCTCAGATGTCTGTGGAGGCCGCCAACCCGGCTTTCCTCCCGCTGTTCGGGACGGCCCTCGTGGTTGAGAAGATGGATTGCGAGCATCGTCTGAGCAAAATCCCACTTCTGCGCGGCGCGCCGGCGCGTCGCAGCTACCAAACCTCGACCGGGCGCCAGCACCAACACGAGACCAAAGATCGCTCCCGCCGCGCCGGCCATCGAGCCCGCAATCGATGCATCGAGCACATGAGCAGTCCAGTAGCCGGCGATCGCGCTGACGGCTCCGATCGCCCCGGAGGTAATCACCATTCGGGCGAGGTTGTCGGTTAAGAGATACGCCGCCGAAGGCGGTGCGATCATCAGCGCGACCACGAGAATCGACCCGACCGCATCGAATGCTCCCACTGCCGTGACCGATACAAGTGACATGAGCAAGTAGTGGATCAGGACCGGCGAGAAGCCAAGGGCAGCAGCAAGAGCAGCATCGAAGGTCGCAAGCTTCAGCTCTTTGTAAAAGACGTAGATGAAGGCGATGTTCGCAACGAGGATCACCCCCATCAGGTAGGCGGCCCGGGGTCCCAGGTCCCATCCGGCGAAGATCACACGATCGAGTGGGGCGAAAGCCAGCTCACCCAGCAAAACAGCGTCAACGTCGAGGTGGACGTTCCCGGCGTAACGGGAGATGAGGATGACCGCTGCGCTGAAGAGCAGGGGAAAAACAAGCCCGATCGCCGCGTCTTCCCGCACCCTTCCGGAACGATTGAGCAACTCCACGAGCGCCACCGTCAGTACACCCACCACGGCCGCGCCCAAAATGAGGCCCGGAGAGGCGACGTCGCGCGTCACGAAAAAGGCGAGAGCGATACCGAGCAGGATCGAGTGGCTTATGGCATCGCTCAACAACGCCATCCTTCGAAGAACCAGGAAGGCTCCGGGAAGCGCACATGCGACGGCGGTGATGACGGCGATCAACTGGATCTCGAGCTGGGGCTGACTCACGGCGCAGCATCCTCCTCGACCAGGTCCGGATCCAGACGTCCGTGATGCAGCAGGGATGCGCGCAGGCCTTCCGGCGTCAGAGCCCATCCCGCATCGGACTCCACCGCCCACCCTCTAGCGGCCAGCTCATCCAGCGCCGCCGCCACTCCCCCGCGGTTCACCGCCATCGCCTCCAATACGGCGGTCGGATGAGCATGATTGAAGTCCTCGTGCTGGCGCCACAGAGCCAAGAGGTCGGCGAGCACGGCCTCGGCGCGGAGTCTCCGGCGGCTGCGCGCCCTTCGCGCCTGGTTCCACACGATCCCGCGATTGGGGGCGAATAGAAGACTCACGGTCACGATGGCACTGGCACACAGCACGATCGTCGGACCGGTCGGCAGACGTGCGGTCGAGCTGCTGATCAGCGCGCCCCCAACGCCGGCAACGGCCCCGAAGGCCGCGGCCAGCAGGATCATCACGCCGAGTCGGTCGGTCCACTGGCGCGCTCCCGCCGCGGGGGCAACCACCATGGCGCTCATCAAAACGACACCAACCGTCTGGAGCCCAAGCACGATCGCGACCACGAGAAGGGTCGTGAGGGTCACGTCGAGAAAACGCATACGAAAGCCGAGGCTCGCGCCGAAAGCTGGATCGAAGGCGAGGAGTTTGAACTCTTTGTACAGGAGACCAACGGTTAGCAGCGCAATACCTCCGAGCGCTGCCATCGTGACGACGTCGCTCTGCACAAGCGCCGCCGCCTGTCCGAAGAGGAACTTGTCCAACCCCGCCTGATTGGCATCGGGCCTGCGCTGCAGGAAAGTCAGCAGCACCAACCCAACACCGAAGAACACCGACAGCACGATCCCCAGCGCACTGTCGGATTTGATGCGAGAGGAACGCACGACGGACATGACCACGAGTGTGCCAATCCATCCGGCGGCAGCGGCGCCGAGGACGAGAACCAGCGACGCCTTGCTTCCGGTCAGCAGGTAGGCAATCACGATCCCAGGAAGTGCAGCATGTGAGATCGCATCGCCGAGCAAACTCTGCCGGCGGAGCACCGCATACGATCCAAGGACGCCACTTACGATGCCGATGACCGCGGCCCCGAGCGCGACGGTACGCAAGGTGTAGTCGGAGAACAGGTCCGAGAACACACCCATCTAACGTTCCTAGTCCCCGCCGAGCACGTTCGGCGTGTCCGCCTGCCCTGCGACCCTTCCACTTTCGGCCCAAATTCCCGCATCGGGCGCCGAAAGAAAAGGGTCGTTGCCCTTGTCCGGACCTCTGCCGAGAAAGGCAACGCGGCCGCCATAGGCCAGACGAAGGTTCTCATCGGTAAAGGCTTCGGCGACAGGACCGCTTGCAATCCGCCGAATATTGAGCAGAGTCACCCAATCGAAGTACTCGGTCACCGTTTGAAGGTCGTGATGGACCACGACCACAGTGCGCCCTGCGGCGCGCAGATCTTGGAGCAGAGTCACGATCGCTCGCTCGGTGGTTGCGTCCACACCTTGGAACGGCTCGTCCATGAGATACACGTCCGCATCCTGAACCAGGGCACGTGCGAGGAAAACGCGCTGCTGCTGCCCTCCCGAAAGCTGGCTGATCTGTCGGTCGGCAAACTTGCCGAGGGCCACCTTGTCGATGGCCTCGAACGCCAGCGCGCGCTCGCGGCGGCCGGGGCGCCGCACCCACCCGAGATCTCCGTAGCGGCCCATCATCACCACGTCCAAAACCGTCGTGGGGAAGTCCCAGTCGACGCTGCCCCGCTGAGGCACGTAGCCAACCAGGCGGCGCTGCTCGGCGTAGTCGCGTCCGCGGATCTTCACGCTGCCGGCCGCCGGCTTCACAAGCCCGAGGATGGATTTAATCAGAGTCGTCTTTCCTGCACCGTTGGGTCCCACAACGGCCATAAGCACTCCTGGGGGCACCTCCATATCGATGTCCCACAGGACGGGTCTGTCGTGGTAGGCAACCGTCAGGTCGGCTACTTCGATTGCAGGCGCGGCTGCGCTCTCGCTATTCATGACTGCCCCTCGCCTCGACGCAGCGCTTCGACGATCGTCTCGATGTTGTGTCGGACCATTCCCAAATAGGTTCCCTCCGGCGTGCCTGGATCCCCCATCGCATCGGAGAAGAGTTGTCCTCCGACGTCCACGCGCTCACCTCTCGCATCCACGGCGGCTTTGACCGCCTCGATGAAACGTGGAGAGACCGAAGACTCGACGAATATGGCCGGAATCTCCCGATCGACGATGAAATCGGCCAGCCCACCAACATCCGCGGTACCTGCCTCGGCCGCCGTGCTGACACCCTGCAGCCCCCGCACCTCGAAACCGTAGGCACGGCCGAAATAATTGAAGGCATCGTGCGCGGTGATCAGTACGCGGCGCTCCTCGGGCACCCGATCGGCCTGCGAGTGCACGTACTCGTCCAGTTCCTCGAGGCCGCGGATATACGAAGCTGCGTTTGCCCGATAGGTTTCCGCGTTACTTGGATCCAGATCCTCAAGAGCGCCGGCCACCTGGCCAACCGTTTCGATCCACATGGAGACGTCGAACCAGACGTGGGGGTCGTATGCACCCTCGAATTCGGGTGGCGCGAGCAGGATCGATTCATCGATTCCTCGGGTCACCGCAACCGTGGCGACGGCGCCGCGCATCTTTCCGAACACGTCACCCATCTTGGCTTCGAGATCGAGACCGTTGTAAAAGATCACGTCGGCACCGGTGAGGGTCGTCACGTCGCCTTCACTGGCCTTGTACAGGTGGGGGTCAATCCCAGGTCCCATCAGCGCCGTCACCTCGACTCGGCGCCCGCCGACGTTGGCGACGATGTCGGCGATCATCCCCGTCGTTGCGACCGCCCTCACCTTCCGGTCCGACACGTCCGGCCGGCCCGCAGCGTCCACCCGTCCACACGCCGGGAGCACGGCGCCGAGAAGGAGAGCTCCAACCAGGTATGCAGCAGGTCTGCGCAATCGCATGGCTAGATTTTAGACATGACTAAATCTTGGTTCAAGGCCTACTAACTGACCCCCTCGGCCCGAGTCCGTACGCTCTTCGTATGGCTCGAGCGATGTCCCGAAGCGAACGGGCCGCACTGATCGCACTGGTGGTGACCTGTCTTTTGGCCGCGGCCAAGATCGCGGTCTGGGG
The DNA here is from genome assembly GCA_035641235.1 of Actinomycetota bacterium. Classification (GTDB taxonomy): domain Bacteria; phylum Actinomycetota; class CADDZG01; order CADDZG01; family WHSQ01; genus DASQUP01. The sequence goes on along the minus strand of DASQUP010000219.1, from coordinate 36,561 downwards.
CGCCACCTCGAGCCTGGCCGTCCTCTCTCAAGCGTTGGACTCGGTCATCGACATCGTTGCGCTGGGGCTCGTCTTCTTTGGTGTGCGAGTGGCCCGCAAGCCGGCGGACACCGAGCATCACTACGGGCATTCGAAAGCTGAGAACCTCGTCGCCTTTACTCAGACCGTTTTCCTGTTCGTCATTGTCGTCGGAGTCGTTGTGGAGGCTATTGGGCGCTTGGCCGGCTCCGCCCCGTCCCCCGTCGAGGCGCCGCCTTATGCACTGGGATTGCTGGCAGTGTCCGCACTCGTCGATGTGTTTCGCGTTCGAATGCTGGTAGCGGCCGCCCGAGCCGACAACTCGGATGCCTTGAGGGCTGGTGCCTTGAACCTAATTACCGACATAGGAACCGCGCTGGTCGCGTTCGTGAGCCTTCTCTTCGTCCGTGCGGGAGCGGAGGGAGCCGACGCGCTGGGTGGAATCGTCGTGGCCACAGCCGTGATGGTCGCGGCCGCGCGGCTGGGCAAGAGGTCCGTCGATGTGCTCATGGACCGCGCGCCCCAACTTCCGTTGGAGGATCTCACTGCAGCCGTAGATCGAGCCACTGGCGTCGCAGAGACGCGCCGGGTGCGCGTCCGCGGAACGGAGGGGCGGTTGTTTGCGGACGTCACGGTTGCGGCCGGCCGCACTGCGTCGCTCGAGCGGGCACACGACATCGCGGAACGTGTGGAGCAAGAGATCGCCCGCTTCGCCCCCGGGATAGACGTAGTCGTCCACGTGGAACCCGCTACCGAAGCATCCGGGCTCGTTGAACGCGCACAGGCCGCCGCGAGCCGTGTCGAAGGCGTCCACGAAGTCCATAACACGTTGGTCCATGCCTTCGACGACGCGGGGCGTCGGAAGTTGCACGTGACCCTTCACGCCAAGATGGGGGCAGGGACATCGTTGGAAAGGGCACATCAACTTTCGGATGCCGTTGAATCGGCGGTCGCAGCAGAGCTTGGCGGCGACGTCCGAGTGGACACTCACATCGAGCCCCTCGAGACCACAGCGTTCTCCACCGACGTCACCGCCGAGAACCAGACGATTGTCGCCGACGTCACTCGCTTGGCCGCACAGGAGACGGACGTGGTCGATTGCCACGAGGTCTTGATCACATCATCAGGTGGAGAGTTATCCGTTGTCGCGCACGTCCGGGGGCGCAGGGACCTGCCGCTCGATCGTATTCACGATGCTTCTGAACGAATCGAAAACGCGCTGCACGCTGAACATCCCGACGTCGGGCCCGTCCTCATTCACTTCGAGCCGGCCTGATCCGTTTTATCGCAGTGAGCCGAGGCCGCGTACACGCCGGCGCCGCGTCGCCATTAGGAGACCGACCGGCACAACGATGAGCGCACCAAGAGCGAGTGTCTGAAAAACCTTCTCCGACCCGGACAGCCGCTCCATGTTCGTGATGTGGAACAGGAAATGCGGGAGCGCATACAGCAGCCACGCCCCAAGCGAAGTCCGGATGAGTGTCACGTCGAGAGTCGAGGCCGAAGCGAAGAACAGAAGCGCGAACCCCAGATTGAGGCCGCCGATGTCCCGCACGAGGTGCTCGTTGTAGGGGGGAAGCGCGTTCACCCAAGCCCCGCCGATCGCTGGGAAGTCGCGGAAGAACGACCTCGGAGCCAGGAGCGCCCACACCCCCACGAGTGCGGCTTGAGCGACCATGAACAACAGGCCGGGCCTCAACCACCTGCTCTGCGTTCTCCAGTGCACGGCCCCATCGTATTGGCCGAGCCCGGCGCGTCGAACTGTCGCGCAGACTCACGGTGTGCGCGGACCCTTTCCTTTCGCTCCTCGGTCGGAGAAACAGGGCGAAAAGTAAAGGGTTCGTCGAGTGAGCGCGATCGGTTCGGCTAAGCCGATACCCGGACGGTCACCTTGTGGTAGCCGGTGGCCCCCGCGGGATGGGGCGGAGCGATGTCGTCGGTCTGGGTGGAGCCGGTTCCGTCGGTTGCCCGGCACATCACGACCGCATCCCCCTCCTCCGACGGTGTCCAGCGATATGCCCACTGCGACCAGGAGAACTCCGAGATCGGCTGCCTCACCTGCGCGTCACTCCAGGTCGAGCCGCCGTCCGTGCTCACCTCGACCTTGCGGATGCCGCGGTCTCCCGCCCACGCAACTCCTGCGATCCACGTGGCGCGGCCTCGGCGCGCCGAACGATCCTCGCCCGCGACGTCGATCCGTGACTGGGTCCTAACGGTCGCGTCGTCCGACCACCCTCGCTCCTGCCAGTAGCCTTTGAAATCGGTCTTCACGACTTCGATGGACTCGAGCCATTTCACGTTCTTCATTCCGTAGATGGACGGGATGCGGACACGGCAGGGAAACCCGTGCTCCTGGGTTAGCGGCCGGTCGTTCTGCGAGACGGCGAGCAACACCTGCGGCTTCATCGCAAGCTCCAGGGGAATCGAGTCGGAGTAGCCGTCCGCGGCTCGAAACACCACATCGAAGGCACCGTCGCGTGGTCCCGCCTCCGTAAGCACATCGGCAAGCCGGACTCCTCCCCACGCGGAGTTGCCGATCAGACCCCCGCCGACTTCATTGCTCACACAGCAGAGCACGGAGTATTCCTGGACGACCTCGAATCTCCGCTGCAGTGCCGGGAAAGTCAGGTCGAGCTCGCGATCGACCGCCCCGAAGACTCGCAGATTCCAGTCATCGGCCTCGACCGCAGGCTGCACGAGGTTGATGTCGACGACGTAGTGATCGGCCGCGCTCGTCACCTCGGACGAGATGCCCTCGACATCGGGGAACCCGCCCCGGGAAGGGAGCTCCGCCTCAACCGCCGGGGCCACGAGGTTCACGTCGGTGTCGGGTCCGCCGGATACGGCACGGGCGAGCCAGCCGAGTACCGTACCTCCCGCCGCGATCCCGAACGCTGCGGCCAGGCCCGCGCGGATGACGCGCCGGCGGCTGCCGTCCGGCTTGTACTGAGCCTCGTCGAGCGCGCCGAGCAGCATCCCCGCCGAGACGAAATACGCCAGGTAGGCGGCTCCGACGGCGATGACGAGTGCCGGGATAGAGGGGTCCGACGTCGGGGACACAAACGAGGCCGCGCCCGCCAACAGCGCAAGGATGGCCCCGGCCAACGCGGGCCTGGCGGGATCTCCACGTTTGGCGGTCGCCACGAGTGCCTCCATGCCGACGATCAGCGACACGCCGGCTGCGCCGAGAGTTGCGAGCCGGCGCGCCCAGCTTCCGAGCGCCTCTATAAAAAAGGTCGCCACGTCGCCGGGGGCGGCGCGGATCATGGCCTCGGCCAGGGCGGACGGGCCGAACGGCGCGCCTCGCCACAGGGCCGACGCGAGCCACAGCACCGATAGGGAGATCGCCGCGGCGACCGCGCCGGCAACCCGCACATCCCGAATGTCGGGTCGGGTCTGCGGAGGCGCCTCGACAACGTAGTTCATGGATCCATTTTGTGACCTGTGAGGAGTTTGAGGTGTGGCGGACGCGACCCCTTCCGCAAGCTGTAAGGAAATACCCCCGCCGAAATGGCAATTAGCCACGAAATATCGGAGCTAACTGCCATTTCAGAGTTCCGGCTACCAGCCCCGCTCCCTCCATTCCCCGAGGTGGGAGCGTTCGGCGCCGATCGTTGTGTCGAGGCCGTGCCCCGGATACACGACGGTCTCGTCGGGGAGCGCGAACAGCCTTGTCTCGACGCTGTCCATGATCTCGGCGAACAGCGCGGCGTCGCCGCGTGTGTTGCCGGGGCCGCCCGGGAACAGCGTGTCCCCCGAAATCAGGTGCCGGCCGGAGAGCAGGCAGATGCCCCCCGGAGTGTGCCCCGGCGTATGGATGACCTGCGCCTCTCGGTCGCCGAAGGCGAGGACCTCGCCGTCTTGAAGCTCGCGGTCGAGCGGCACCGGATAGTCGTCGCCCGGATGGGCCCACACCGGAACCCCGAGTTGCTTCGCGAGGTCCGGCAGTGCCTGAACGTGGTCGAAGTGGCCGTGGGTCTGCACGATGGCGACCGGATTCGTACCGTCCGTGAGTTCGACGATTCTCTCAGGCTCCCAGCACGCATCGATAACAATGGCGGCGTGCGTTTCGGGACATTCGAGGACGTACGTGTTGTTCTCCATCTCGCCCACCTCGAGTTTGCGGACGATCAGGTCGGCCCCCGCATAGTGGTGCGTCATGCGACGACCTTTGCGTCGACCTCTCCGACGGCCACGGCGGTGCCGGGTTCCACCGTGTACTTGAGGATCGCGAGAGCGGTGGGGCCCGCGCTCGACGTCACCCTTCCGACCTTGGTCCCGTCTGGAGTAGTCACGTCCGCACCGCTGTCGATCGGAGCCGAAGCCTCTATCCGGCGGAGCAAGCGGTTGACCCTTCCCCGGAAATGGATCTTGGCCATGGCTTCCTGGCCTACATAACAGCCCTTCTCGAAATGGACCGCGACGTCCTCGATCCGGGCCTCCATTGGGATCGTCTTGTCGGTCATGTCGCGCCCCCAACGCGCCACGCCGTTGCCGATCCGCACGGTTTCCAGCTCCTCCTCCGCGGCGCGCCGCGCCCCGGTGCCGGCAAGGGCATCGATCACCGCGGGGACCTCTGCGCGCGGCGTCCACACGTATCCGGCCGGTGTCCCCAGGGCACTCGTGGATTGAACCGGCGCGCCCGGCGCCGCCGTCTTTGCCGTGGCGGCCCACTCGGGTCCCGCCACCAGCACGAGACCCATCTCCTCGGTGACGTCGGTGATCTCCACCATGGTCGCGAACACATAGCGGCGGATCTCGTCGGGGAACGACTCTGTGAGTTCGGGCTCGAAGTGGGTGAGGATCGAGTCGTCGGTGGCGACGGCCTCCAGGTAACCGACCATCCGCCCGTGCGCGGTGAGGAGCGCCGCCTCCCGGACCTCTCCCGGCGAGATCGGATCGAAGGACTGGGTCATTATCTGGTGCAGGAACCAGGCGCGCTGCTCGCCGGTGAACCGGAGCTTGCCGCGCTCCGACCGATCCGCGTAAACGAGGTTTTCGAAGTCCATCCCCCCATGATGCCCCGAACTGTCCGCTGTGGTCTCCGTCATCCCGTCTCCCGCACCACGTGCCCCGATCCTGAGATGGCAGTTGACCCCCGACATGTGGGGGTGGATTGCCATTCCAGCCGCTCCGGGGCAGGACTGTATACAATATGCAGTCAGGAGCGACGTCCCAGGGGGTGATGGCGCTGAAAAAGTTCTTTGCCGTCCTTACGGCACTTGCACTTCTGGTAACAGCGTGCGGAGACGACGACGACGACGAGTCCGGTGGGGCGGACGGTGACGGGGGATCCATCCGCGTCGCATTGGGAGACATCGAGTCCATAGAGACACTGGCCCTCTTTATTGCGATCGAACGCGTGCGCGAACGAGGAGTTGAGGTCGAGCTCGAGGAGCTGGCCGACGAGGACATCGCCAATCAGGCCGTGGTCAGCGGGCAGTCCGATATCGGGCTCGGAGCTCCGTACAGCCTGATCGAGGGATCCGCCGCCCCAATACGCATAATCTGTCAATTGCAGGGCACCCAGTTCTTTGCCGTCGCCGATAAGGCCGCCCACCCTGACTGGCAGTCTCTAGACGGTGAGACGTTTACGGTCCACTCGCGCGGCTCCACCACGGAAGCGATGGCGAGACTGGTCGAGCAGACCGAGGGAATCGAGTTCGGTGAGATCAGCTACGTCTCCGGTTCGGAGGTGCGAGCGACGGCGCTTCTTCGCGGAAACGTCACTGCGACCATCGTCGATATCCCCAATAAGAACTTCGTCATGGGCCAGGATCCCGACCGGTTCCACATCCTGCCCACGCCCGAGGTCGGCGCCAGCGACGAGACGATGTTCGGCAACCTCGAATGGCTCCAAGAAAACGAGGAGACCGTCCAGACCCTGCTCGAAGAAGTTTTGACTGTATGGCGCTCCATCGCCGAAGACCCATCGTTCGTTGCCGAAGAACGTGAACGACTGGATCTGCTCTCCGACATCCCACCCGACTTAGAAGAAGAGCTCATGCCTTACTACGAGCAGGCCAGCGAGGAAGGCCTGTTCACGCAAGACTGCGGAGGAGAAGAGGCGGCCCAGGAAGACTTCGAGTTCTACAGCCTCGCCGGTCAGTTGGAAAACGATCCCGGTTCTTACGAAGTGGATGACTTCTGGTACCTCGATCCCATTGAAGAGGCTTTGCAGAGCGTGGAGACGGGAAACAACTGAGGAGTGGTTGCACGTACTCCGCGCCGGCACGGCCGTATCCGGATGTCGTCATGGCTCCTCAGAGGTGCATCCATTCTGCTTGTGTTCGGTCTGTGGGAGTGGGCCGGCACCGTACCGGTGAGCATCGCCTTTCCGTCCTTTACCGACACTATGGCCGCCTTCATGGAGATGCTCGGTGACGGGACTTTCGCATCAGCGTACGCAGAGACGATTGGGCCGCTCCTCGTAGGCGTCCTGCTAACCGCGTTGGGCGGAATCGTTGCCGGGCTGTTGATGGGCCTGTCGCCGAAGGCCGAGTGGCTGGGGCTGCCGGTGTTCATCGTGCTTCAGGCGTCCCCGTCCGCTGCCATCATTCCGCTTATCACGTTCATCTACGGCATCGGTTTCGCGGCCAAGGTCTTTGCAGTCGTGCTTCTGAGCGCACCCGTCATCGTGCTCAATTCCTATCGTGGGATCACGAACACGCCGAAGCCGCTTCTAGAAATGGGCGATGCCTTCCTGGCGTCGCGGTGGCAGCGGATCTGGAAGATCGTTCTTCCGGCAGGCAGTGGGCTTATATTCGCCGGACTTCGGCTCGGCCTTGCACAGGGCTTCACCGGGGCCGTGCTGGCGGAGTTGCTCATCACGCCGACGGGAGTCGGGGATCTCATCACGTTCTATCGCGCAGGTGCAGACTACGCATACATGTTCGCGGCCATCTTCTCGATCATTGTGTTCGCGAGCGTGAGCCTTACCCTCCTTCAGGGTCTGGAGCACCGGCTCTTCCGTCCTGAGATGAGGCCGGTGTGACCGATCCCCGCCCCATCCAATCGGATCTCCCCGCTTCGCCGGGACTCAATAGAGAACCCGCGGTACAGGTGCAGAACCTGACAAAGGAGTACCCAGGAGGCGTGCAAGCACTTGGGGACCTCAGCTTCGACATGCCGAAGGGCGAACTGACCACCATCATCGGTCCGAGCGGCTGCGGGAAAACCACGACGCTCAAGATCATTGCCGGACTGATAGAAGCGACCTCCGGGGAGGTGACGGTGGAGGGGAGGCCGGTCCGCGGCCCGGGCCCGGAGCGCGCATTCGTCTTCCAAGACTTCGCACTAATGCCTTGGGCGACCGTTCTGCGAAACGTCGCATTCGGTCTGGAGCTCCGAGGTGTGGGAAAGAAACAACGCGAGGCGGTCGCCCGCGACTACATCTCGAGGATGAAGCTGAAGGGCTTCGAGGATTCCTATCCTCACCAGCTCTCGGGCGGGATGCGCCAGCGTGTCGGCTTGGCCCGCGCTATGGCAGTGGACGCCGACATCCTTTTGATGGACGAACCCTTTGCTTCGGTCGATGAACAAATACGCCGCAAGTTCCAGGAAGACCTCCTGCAGTTGCTCAGCGAGGAGCAAAAGAGCGTGGTCTTCGTCACCCATTCCATAGAAGAAGCGGTGTATGTGTCCGACCAGATCGTCATTCTCACGCGGGGACCCGCTCGCGTGTCCCATATCGTTAGGCCCGACATCGATCGCACCGGTGCCGCACAGGGCATCAGGCGCAGCTCCGTGTATCTCGACTGCGTCGAGACGATTTGGGGCGAACTTCGGAACTACCTCGAGGAGTGAGGGGGCACCCTGATGAAGTTCCGGGGATATCGCATACCGATGGCCTTCTCCCTGATCGTCTGGTGTCTTTTCTGGGAGATCATCGGCCAACTAGGGCTGGTTTCACTCATTCCGCCGTTCACTGAGGTAATCGGCGCGCTTTCGAGAGTAGTTTCCTCCGACGACTTTGTTGAAGCAACCACGATCACGCTTCAGGCATTCGCAATGGGCATGGGACTGGCTCTGGTCGTCGGCATTGTCATGGGAACACTGATGGGACGCATCGCAATCATCGGAGATCTGATGGGGATGTGGGTGAACATCTTCGAGAGCTCACCGCTGACCGCGATCGTGCCCGCCCTTATGGCAATCCTCGGATTCGGTCTATCGACCATGATAGTCACGGTGTTCCTGTTTTCGGTGTGGGTGATTGCACTCGACACTCAGGTCGGGGTTGAGCGCGTCAACCCCTCGCTGATGGAGATGGGTCGCTCCTTCGGCGCTACGAATCGAGTTCTGCTCATCAAGATCGTCTTCTTCGCAGCGCTCCCCGAGCTTCTGGCCGGTATCCGGCTCGGGCTGATCCGCGGGCTCAAGGGAGTCCTCATCGGACAGCTGCTAATTGCAGTCGTGGGCGTGGGCTACCTCTTCGAGCTCTATTCCCGAAACTTCCTCATGCCCGAGTTCTGGGCACTTCTCATCATCCTGTTCGGCATTGCTTTCCTTGTCTCGGAAGTCATCGCTTACTTCGAACGTAAGGTCGCCGTTTATGCCCAAAGCCGTTGAAGGAGCATCCGTGAGCTACGTGATCTCACCGCCATCAACGATCGCTGTGCCCGTTGAGGACGAGGGCGCGCTCTTCCCCGTTTGTCGCGTTTTCTGCGTTGGACGCAATTACTCGGAGCACGCCATCGAGATGGGACACGATCCCGACCGTGAACCCCCCTTCTTCTTCATGAAGCCTGCGGCTGCGGTTGTACCGACCGGGAGTACGCTGCCGTTTCCGTCCGCAACCGAAGACCTTCACCATGAGATCGAGCTGGTCGTCGCCGTGGAGGACGGCGGCGCCGGCATCCACGCCGAGGACGCTCTCTCGCACGTATTCGGGTACGCCGTGGGTCTCGATATGACCCGGCGCGATCTTCAGGCACAAGCCAAGAAGCTGGGCCGACCATGGGATATGGCCAAGGGCTTCGACCGGTCCGCTCCGATAAGCCCCATCCGCAGGGCATCGGCAATCGGTCATCCCAGCAGCGGAGCCATTTACCTGCGCATCAACGGAGAGCTTCGCCAGGAAGGTGACCTCTCGCAACAGATCTGGAAGGTTCCCGAGACGATCTCCTACCTCAGCACACTGGTGCAGCTACAACCGGGCGACCTCATCTTGACCGGGACCCCGAAGGGCGTGGGGCCCGTCGAGCCCGGCGACCATCTCGAGGGACACATTGAGGGAGTTGGAGATCTGACGATCACGTACGAACGCTGAGCGCGAGCGACCACACCGGCGTCGAGCGGTTCGGCCTAATCGACCAGCCGGCCGGCGATTTCAGCTCGGTGCGCCGGCCCATAGCCGTCGAACGAGTCGATCCACTGCGCCCGCTTGTAATAGCGGTGCAGCATGTGCTCCCACGTGAACCCCATTCCGCCGTGCACCTGGATCGACCGCTCGCACGCCCGGACGGCCGCCTCACCGGCGAACGACTTCGCCGCAGCGACCGCGGCAGGCGCCTGCGGGTCCGCCTCGGCGACGCACCACGCCGCCCAGTATGCGAGCGACCGCGCCAGCTCGACGTCCATGTAGGTGTCGGCAACCTGGTGAGACACCGCCTGATATGCGCCGATCGGCCGCCCGAACTGGGACCTCGTCTTTGAGTGATCGACCGCCATGGTGAGCGCCGCCTCCGCGACCCCGACTCCCTCAAGCGCAAGTGCTGCGTGGGCGCGCAGGCGAATTCGCTCGAGCAGACCCTCGAATGCCTCGGCACCGGCGATCATGGTTGCCGGCGTCTCATCAAATCGAACGGTTCCCAGCGGCCGGGTGGAGTCCATCGTCGACGACCGCTCCCCATGAGCCTCCGCGGCGAACAGCGCGGGTCCCTCCGCGGTTCCGGCGGCCACCACGAAATGGGAAACGGCAGCCGCATCGGGCACCAGGACCTTCTCCCCGGAGAGCCTCCAGGCTCCGTCGCCATTGGCTGCCTTGGTCCCGTAGCTCTCTGCCTCGTACAGCGTTAGCGGCCCCGACGGCTCCGCCCACGCAAAGGAAAAGGTGATCTCACCTGCGGCCACCCGCTCACAGAGATCGGGAACCGCGCTAAGCGCAGGAAGGCACAGCCCCACCGTTGCGAAGAACGGCCCGGGGTACAGTGCGCGTCCGAACTCCTCGAACAGCACGGCCTCCTCGAGAAAGGTCATTCCCGCTCCCCCGGCCTCGGATGGAGCGGACAGTCCCACCCAACCGAGCTCCGCCATCTGCGGCCACAGATCCGGGTCCCACCCCGAGCCGGAATCCGCGATCTCGACAACCCGCTCGGCAGGGAGCTTCGCGGCCAGCCAGGAGCGCGCCTCCTCGCGAAGCATCTGCTGCTCGGCGGATAAGGAGAAGTCCACGTCAGCGGCTCCTCGGGAGTCCGAGCACCCGCTCGGCGACGATGTTGCGGAGGATCTCGGACGTCCCCGCCTCGATCGTGTTCCCCCGGCTTCGGAGTTGCTGGTACTGCCAGTAGCCACCCCACATCGCTTCCTCGCCGTCCAGCTGGGCGCGCGGGCCGAGTACCCGCAACGCCAGCTTCGTGAGGCGTTGGTTCGACTCCGACCAGTGGAGTTTGGCTATCGATCCCTCGGGCCCGGGGACGCCGTCGGTCATCAACTTCGTGAGAGACCGGTAGTTAGTGAACCTCAGTGCCTGGAGTTCGATCCACTGCTGCGCCAAACCGTCTCTGATTAGCGGATCGTCCGCGGCGCGCCGTCCGTTCACCGAGACCCCCCGGGCCAGCTTCAATAACTTGTTCAGCTGGACCTCCAGCCGGGCGGTGAGTGCGAAACCGAGGGTCCCCCTCTCGTGAAGTAGCGTTGTCATTGCGACCTTCCACCCTCCGTCGGCCTCCCCCACGATGTTCGAGGCCGGGACGCGGACGTCGTTGAAGAAGATCTCGTTGAACTCCGGGTCTCCGGTGACCTGCCTCAGAGGTCGCACCTCCACACCGTCGGTGTGCATGTCCACCAATAGATAGGTGAGGCCCTCGTGTTTCGGCGCGTCGGGATCGGTCCGGGTCACGAGGATGCACCAGTCGGCGATGTGGGCGAACGAAGACCACACCTTCTGGCCGTTCACGACGAAGTCGTCACCATCGCGCACCGCCCTGGTGCGCAGCGAGGCGAGGTCCGATCCGGCCCCGGGTTCCGAAAATCCCTGGCACCAGACCTCTTCGCCGGAGAGGATCGGACGCAGGTAGCGCGCCTTCTGCTCCTCGGTACCGTGCGAGATGATCGTCGGACCCGCCATACCAAGGCCGATGATGCCGATGTGCTCCGGGGCCTCGGCGCGGGCCACTTCCTCCAGGAGGATCGCCTGGTGGGTGTACGGAGCGCCGGCGCCTCCGTACTCCGTGGGCCAGGTCAGCCCCGCGTACCCTGCTTCGAATAGCCTGCGGGACCACTCCCGGGCCGCGTCCTCGTCCATCCGCCCCGGGCGAGCCGGACGAGCCGACCATCCCTCGGGCAGGTTGGACTCGATCCACGTCCGCAGATCGGCCCGGAACCGGGCCTCTTCGGGAGAATCGCGGAAATCCACCGCGCGGATACTACTGATGCCGGCGGTGCAGGAAAAAGCGGCCACCGACAGAAATCCTGTTCATGAGCAAGTACGCTGTCACCGCCTTGAATCAAGTGGGAGCCATGCCTGAACACGACGTCGAAATCAGCATCCGCGGCCTGACCAAATCGTTCGGCCCCCAAACCGTGCTGGAGGACATCACCTTCGACGTTCCCATGGGGCGGATAACGCTGATGCTCGGTCCATCCGGAACGGGCAAGAGTGTGTTCCTGAAGCACCTGGTCGGCCTGCTCAAGCCCGACCGAGGCGAGATCTGGATAGACGGCAAGAATGTGCCGGCCCTCAACGAGCGCGAGCTGTATGCGGTTCGGCGCAAGTTCGGGGTCCTCTTCCAGGACGGCGCCCTCTTCGGCTCGATGAACGTCTACGACAACGTGGCGTTCCCGTTGCGCGAGCACACGAAGAAGAAAGAGAGCGAGATCAACGACATCGTGTCCGAGAAGCTGACGATGGTCGGCCTGACGGGCGCCGAGAGCAAACTTCCGGGTGAGATCTCCGGAGGGATGAAAAAACGAGCCGGGCTGGCGCGCGCCCTGGTTCTGGACCCCGAGATTGTTCTGTTCGACGAGCCGGATTCCGGGCTCGACCCGGTGCGAACCGCCTTCCTCAACGAACTGATAATCGATCTCAACAATCAACTGGACGCAACATTCATAGTTGTTACTCACGACATTGCGACGGCACGCAATGTTGCGGACTTCATCGGGATGCTCTACCGGCGTAACCTCGTCAAGTTCGGACCCGCGAGCGAGATGTTTGCCTCCGAGAATCCGGTCGTGAAGCAGTTCCTCTCGGGAGCGACGGACGGGCCCATCGGGATGTCTGAGGAAAAGGACGCCACCCGGCCCCAGAGCTCCTCGGGTATGACGGCTGCAGAAACGGAGGAGATGGAGCGCGCCGCCGGCGCGCCGTCCGAGACTTCTGCAGTATCAGGCCGGAGCGGATAGCCGCCGGCACAGTTCGGGTCATCGATGTGGTGGGGGAAACGGTGGTCAGCGGTTTAGTACCGTACGCGTGATGGGGGCCGTGCGCGGGTTCGTCGTCGAGACGGGCAACATGTTCGCCATCACTCTGGAGGCCTTCCGGGTCATGTGGAGGCCGCCCTACCCGTGGCGGGAGTTCATTCGCCAGTCGTGGTTCATCGCCAGCGTTGCGATGGTTCCGGCCGTCCTCGTATCGATCGCGTTCGGGGCAACGATCGCTCTGCAGGTCGGCAACGTCGCCCGCCAGCTCGGAGCCGAGTCACAGACCGGCGCGGCAATGGTCCTTGCGGTCGTCCGGGAGGCTGCACCGATCGTGGCCGCCCTCCTCATCGCCGGAGCGGGTGGGTCGGCCATGTGCGCCGACATCGGGAGCAGGAAGATCCGCGACGAGATCGACGCGATGCAGGTGCTCGCAGTCAATCCGATCGCAACACTTGTGGTTCCCCGGATATGGGCCGCCGTCTTCGTTGCGATGTTGCTCGACGGGTTCGTCTCGGTGGCCGGCATCCTCGGCGGCGCGTTCTACAACATCGTGATCCAGGGGGGCACGCCCGGCGCCTATCTGGCGTCGTTCAGCCTCCTGGCACAGACGGCCGACCTCGTCGTCGCGTTGATCAAGGCGGGAATCTTCGGCCTCGTGGCCGCGATGGTCGCGGTGTACTTCGGCTTCCACGCGCGCGGAGGACCCAAGGGTGTCGGTGCAGCGGTGCAGCGCGCCGTCGTCGTGACCTTCATGCTCGTCTTTTTCGTCAACTTCATACTGACCGCGCTGTACTTCGCCATCGTCCCCCAGAAGTTCTCATGAGCACCTCCGAACTCTTCGTCAGGGGTCCAAAACGTGCCGCTACCCGGGTCGTTGACGGGCTGGTGGGCCTCGGAGAGCAGCTCGCGTTCATGGCTAAGTCGCTCGGCGACACTATTCCCGCCGCCCGCCACCTCACCGAAATCGGGCGCCTGGTGTCCGAGATCACGCTCGGGGCAGGGGCGCTCCTGGTAGGAGCCGGAACGGCAGGCGTCATCTTCTTCATGGCCTTCTTCACGGGCACGCAGGTGGGACTCGAAGGTTTCAAGGGACTCCAGCTGATCGGAGCCGAGGCCTTCACGGGGTTCATAGCCGCGTTCGCGAATACGCGTGAGATCACACCCCTGATCGCCGGGGTTACCCTCGCCGCCCAGGTCGGCGCCGGGTTCACTGCCGAGCTCGGAGCGATGCGGGTGAACGAGGAGATCGACGCCCTCGAGGTAATGGCCGTTCGACCGATCCCATATCTGGTCTCGACGCGGATCATCGCCGCGCTGATTGCCATCACTCCGCTCTATCTGATCTCGCTGTTTGCCTCGTACATCGCAACCGATGTCGTCGTTACCGATTTCCTCGGCCTGTCTCAGGGCACGTACGACCACTACTTCAACCTGTTCCTCCCGCCCGTGGACGTTCTCTACTCGCTCATCAAGGCGTGGACGTTCGCCGTCACGGTGGCGTTGATCCACTGCTACTACGGCTTCCATGCCCGGGGTGGGCCGGCGGGTGTGGGCATAGCCGTCGGCCGAGGGATTCGAGCCTCGATCGTGGCAGTGAACGTAATCAACCTGATGCTGTCGGCCTTCATGTGGGGAGTGACGGAGACCGTCCGCATCGCCGGCTGACCCCCCGACCCGCCCACCGCCCGTGGCAGGAGCCTCCCCCCCGGCGTCGAAATAGCACCCGTGGGTCAATTTACAAGGGGGAGACCATCGCGTCACGAGTCGCCGTAGCGGCGAAACCTGTCGGTCTGCTTCGTGAGACCGGGCGCATGTTCGCGGTCGGCCTCGAGGCGCTCCACGTCGTGTTCCGGCGCCCGTGGCCGCTCGGAGAGTTCCTCACGCAGGCCTGGTTCCTCATGAAGGTCACGACGCTGCCGGTCATCCTGATCTCGATCCCGTTCGGGATGATCATCTCCCTGCACGTCGGGTCGTTCCTCAGGGACCTCGGCGCCGAGGCCCACATGGGCGGCGCGATGGTACTCGCCGTCGTCCGCGAGGAGGCGCCGGTCGCCACCGCTCTCCTGATTGCAGGGGTCGGGGGATCGGCCATGTGCGCGGACCTGGGAGCGAGGCGCATCCGCGACGAGATCGATGCGATGGCCGTGCTCGGCATCGACGTCGTCCAGCGGCTCGTCATGCCGCGAATACTCGCAGCGGCCTTCGTTGCCGTCCTCCTCGATGCCGTCGTGAGCATCGCCGGCATCGCCGGCGGCTGGTACTTCTCGGTCGCCGTCCAGCACGGAACGACCTCTTCGTACTTCTCGTCGTTCAACGAGCTCTCCCAGCTCGCCGATCTGTGGATGGCCCTCGTCAAGGCCGTGATCTTCGGCTACGTCGCCGGAACCGTTGCCTGTTACAAGGGGTTCTTCGTACGGGGCGGGCCGAAGGGTGTGGGCGACGCGGTGAACCAAGCCGTGGTCATCACGTTCATCGTTCTGTTCTTTCTCAACTTCATCATGACCGCCCTCTACTTCAACTTCGTCCCGCAGAAGTTCTGAGCCATGGCCGGAAGGATTGCTGCGCAACCGAGATTCGTTGGACGGGCGGTCAGGCGCGCCTCGGCTCCTTTTGAGGTGATGACCGACCAGATCTCGTTTTACGGCCGGGTGGCCAGAAGTCTTCCGGCAGCCCTCAGATACCGCCCCCAGATTCTCTCTTTGATCTCCGACATCACTATCGGGGCGGGCGCAATGTTGCTCGGTGCGGGGATGTTCTTCGTCATCTTCTCGATGTCGTTCTTCACCGGCACGCAGGTCGGACTCGAGGGGTTCCAGGGCCTCGAGCAGATCGGCGCCGAGTCGTTCGTAGGACTGGTCTCGTCGTGGGCGAACACGCGTGAGATCACTCCGCTGATTGCGGGAATCGCTCTCGCCGCGCAGACCGGCGCCGGTTTCACCGCGGAGATCGGAGCGGCTCGCATCTCCGATGAGATCGATGCTCTCGAGGTCATGGCCGTCCCCTCGATCATTTACATCGTCGGAACGAGGGTGTGGGCGAGCCTCGTGACCATCGTCCCGCTGTACCTCGCCGCGCTGTTCTCCTCGTACCTCGCAACGCAGGCGATAGTGACGAAGTTCTTCGCCCTGTCGTCGGGGACGTACACGCACTACTTCAAGCTCTTCCTTCCGGCCACCGACATCTTCTACAGCCTTCTAAAGGCCATCGTCTTTGCGGTCGTTGTGACGCTGATCCACTGTTACTACGGCTACACCGCGAGCGGCGGACCGGCGGGCGTCGGAGTCGCATCCGGGCGCGCCCTTAGGACCTCCATCGTCTCCGTCGTCGTTCTGAACCTCGTGCTGTCGCTCTTGATGTGGGGCGGCGGCGACACCGTGAGGATCGCCGGATGATTGCCCGGCTCCGAACCATTCTCATAGGCTCGCTGGTGATCGCCGTCCTCGGCGCGGGCGTCGTCGTCGGTGTGCGGGCCGCCTATGGCGCGTTCCGGGACTACAAGTACGTGTCCGTCGATCTGCCGCGCGCCGGGCAGCAGGTTCAGCCCGGGTCGGACGTGCGGATCCGAGGAGTGAACGTCGGCAAGGTCGTCGACATCGAACTCGTCGACCGGAAGGCGCGGCTCACACTCCAGATCGAGGAGCGTTACTCGGTGCCGAAGTCCTCGGAGGCCGTCGTCACCCTGAAGACGTTCCTCGGATCGAAGTTCATCGACCTACGCTTCGATCCGAATGATTCGAGCGAAGAGCTCGCCGACGGTGATGCGATCGAACGCGCCGCCGTCGGGCCCGAGCTCGAGGATGCCCTCGACGACGGGACGTCGGTGCTGGAGGCACTCGATCCCCAGGACGTCGCAACGCTGATAACGGAACTGGCCAGGGCTTCGAGAGGGCACGGCTCCGACGTTGCAAGAGCCCTGGATGCGAACGCAGAGCTTTCGGGTGTGTTCGCTTCAACCCTCGATCCACAGGTGGAGGCCCTCGACGACTTCAGGGTGCTGTTCGGTGCGCTCGAGACGAAGGGTGCCGACATGAACGCCCTCGCCGGCGCGATCAACGAAGGAGTACCTGTCTACGCATCCGATAAGGCTCAGCGCGCTCTGGGCCGAGCTCTTGACGGCCTGGTGCCGTTTTCGGACGACCTCGCCGACCTCCTCATCTTCAACCGCCCCGACTTCGATCGAATGATGAACGCGGGTGACCTGCTTCTTGCAACTATCGCAGGACGGCCGGGAGGGCTCTCGAATCTCGTCACCGGACTCAGGACCTATGTGCAGAGGCTCGGACAACCGATCTCGCACAACCTGTTGCCGGACGGTAGTGCGTCGGCGGGATTCACAAACTTCATCGGAGGCAACGACACAGCCGAAGACATCGCTCAGCTGTGCACTGCGCTCCCCGTCGATGTTCGTTCTGGTGTGCCGCTGTGCAAGGGAGAAGGGCGATGAGGTTCTCCAAGGCCACCCTCGGGAAGGTGATCGCATTTTCGATCGTGTGTGCGATCTTCACCATCGTATTGGGGGTCCGCCTGGCCAACGTCCGGCTGTTCGCAGACGAGACCACCTACGAGGCTGCATTTGACAACGCGGCGGGCGTGATCAAAGGCGATTCGGTCAAGATCGCAGGGGTTGACGTCGGGCGGGTGGAGTCCACGGCCATCGAAGACGGTGTTGCGGTGGTGAGTTTCTCGGTCGACAACTCGATCCCACTGACGGACTCGAGTTCGGCCGCCATCCGCTGGCGCAACGTCCTCGGCCAGAGATTCCTCTACGTGCATCCGGGCGACGGCGGGCAACGGCTGCGTGAGGGAGACCGAATCCCGATAGCAAGGACGCAGGCCGCCGGCGACGTCGGGGAGCTGCTCAACAACCTTGGGCCCGTGCTGCGGGCAATCGATCCCGCGAAGGCAAACAGGTTCATCGATTCCGTCAACACAGCGTTGATCGGCAATGAAGCGACCGCACGACGGCTCCTCGACAACGGCTCCTCGCTCGCGGCCGACCTTGCAGAGATGGACGATCAGCTCGCGGCCACGGTGGATTCGTCGGACGAGATCCTGGCAGCGTTCGCGGAGCAGAACGGCGCCATCGATTCGATCCTCAAAGACCTGAACTCAGTGGGGGGCGAGCTACAGAAGACAACCGGAGACCTCAACACCGTCATGTCGGACTTTGCCGTCGTGCAGAGGCATCTGAAGTCGCTGTTGAAGGAGAACCGAGACGAGATCGACTCCACCCTGGCGGATTTGAAAACGGTGGCAGGTACGGTGGCGTCCAACCGCCTCTACCTCGCCCGGACCTTGTGCACAACTCCGCTGGGGGTTGCCGGCTACCTGCAGACGACGAGCTGGGGCGAATGGTTCAACGTCCGCATCGTAGAGGTCCTTCTGCAAGACCAGCAGAGCAGCCCCTTAGTCCGGCGGACCGAACTCCCCCAGCAGCGCGGAGAATCCGCATCACCCTCGTTCACCGACTGCGACAAGACCTACAACAAGAAAGGGGAGGAGCAGGGGCTCACAGACATCGGTTTGATCGACGCCCCAGACGGCATAGAGGAACTCCTGGACCTCCTCCTGAGCGAGGACGACGATGGGTAATCCGTTGCGGGGCGCGCTGCGCAAGTCGTTTCTCGAGCGCAACCTGCTCGTCACCGGCGCGGTGGGAGCCGTCCTTCTGCTGGGGGCCACGGCCGTGGCGCTGCTGCTGTCGGGTGGAGCATTCGCCGACACATACAGCGTTACAGCGCGCTTCACCGATGCCGCCGGCATCCGGCCTGGTGACGACGTGACGGTAGCCGGACTCGATGCGGGATCGGTGGGAGCGGTGTCCATCGTCGATGGGCATGTAGCGATCGAGTTGAAGGTGGACTCGGATGTAGCGATGCCCGCCGACTCGCGGGCGGAGGTCGTCGTCGAGACACTTCTGGGTCGGAAGTCGGTGGCGCTTGCCGGCGGTGACTCCGGCCGCGCCCTCAAAGAGGGCGATGTCATCCCGGTCGAGCGGACGAGCACTCCCGTCGAAGTTGCGGATCTGAGCGATGCCTCGGTGGCCCTCCTCGAAGGGTCCGACGCGCGGGCGCTCGAACGCTTGATGAAGGAAGTGACGCTCGTCACGCGCGGCAAGGAGCAAGAGATCGGCACGCTGATCGACGGACTTGCCGATGTGTCGGCGGCGTTGGAGGGACGGCGCGCCGAGCTGTCCCGGCTCCTGGAATCCATGAGCACGCTCGCAACGACCTTCGGCACAAACGACGACACCATCGTTTCCCTCATCGACCGCTACAACGACGTCCTCGGCAACCTCGCCGAGAGACGCGACGACCTGCGTGAGCTCCTCGAATCGACGGACGCGGCGTCCCACGAGGTTGCGGCGCTCGTCGAGAGAAACCGTCCGGCCCTCGACTCCACGCTCCGATCCCTGCACGGGGCTCTCGAAGTTGTGAACGACCATCAACTCGATCTGGCGGCCTCGATCTCATATCTCGAGACGGCGGTGGAGGGCTACTCCACGGTCGGCTACTCGCAGGGAATTCCCAACCGGTGGGCCAATATCTTCGTCCAGTCCCTCGGCCCCGTTGGGGTCGACGCGCTCGCGGGCCGCTGTGGGGTGCTCGATCAGGCGCTCGACGACCTCCTGGGACCCGATCCGCGCGGGTGCGAGGACAGATCCGACTTCGGCGAGGAG
Source organism: Actinomycetota bacterium (assembly GCA_035641235.1). Taxonomy (GTDB): domain Bacteria; phylum Actinomycetota; class CADDZG01; order CADDZG01; family WHSQ01; genus DASQUP01. The sequence goes on along the minus strand of DASQUP010000219.1, from coordinate 17,279 downwards.
GCCGGCGGAGGTCCCGCCCCCCTTCCGATCGATTCGAGCACCGGCGGACCTGCGTCCGTTAACAACGAGAACACCGCGGATCGTTCTCGAACCGGGGGGCCGGCGGACGAACTGACTGAGGCCCTTCCGGGTGACCTTGGGGATCTCATCGACGGCGTACTCGGCGGACTACTCGGAGGGCTCCCATGATGGCCCTTCGCACCGGCGCGGCGGTGCTTGCTATCGCCCTGCTGGCGTCCGCTTGCCAGAACGGTGGAGACAGCCGGACCGTCAGCGCGGAATTCAGCCGCGCCGTTCAGGTATTCCCCGGAGTGAAGGTGAAGGTGCTCGGAGTCGATGTCGGCCAGGTCACCGACGTGGACACGGGCGCCGACGCGGTGAAGGTCACGTTGAGGATCACCGATCCCTCCGTCGAACTTCCCGCCGGCGTCAACGCAACGATCATCCCGATGTCTATGTTGGGCGAGCGCTACATCCAGCTGTTCCCCGCCTATGAGGGTGGTCCGAAGCTCGCCGATGGAGCCACCATCCCGGTCGCTCGCACGCGGGTGCCGGCGGAGGGCGACGAACTCCTCCAGGCGCTGCAGGACTACTTCGGTGAGCTGGACGGCGACACCGTTGAAGACTTCGTCACGAATGCAGCGGTGGTCATCGAAGGCAAAGGCGAGCGGGTCAATAGGCTGATCGATGACGCTTCCGGCGTCCTCACGACGCTCGACTCGCGCAGGGACGAACTCGCAAACCTGATCGTCCAGTTCAACACCCTGACGAACGCACTGGCCACCCGTCAGGGCGCGCTCGCGCGTCTTATCAACACCTACAACGTGGTGGGCGCGACGGTTCACGACGTTCGATCGTCGTTGGAAGGAACCATCACCGGCCTCAACGACGCGTCGGCTGCACTCGCGGGGTTGCTGACCGATCACCGGACCTCGCTCGGATCGGACGTGAAGACGTTGACCCGCACGACGAGAACGATCGACCGGAACGTCAACCGCCTCGCCCGCACAGGCCATTGGGCGACCCGCCTGTTCGACACCGCGCGAAGAGCGGTCGACTACGAACGCGACTGGTTGCGACTCGGCAACCAGGCCGCGCCGCTCACCGATCTGATCCTCCATCGCCTGGAGGACCGCCTCGTGGGCGTGTGCATCCGCCTGGAGCAGGGCGGCTGCGCCCGAGCGACCTATTGGGAAAAGCGCTTTCCCGAGATCTTCTGCCTCACCGCGCAGGACTGCGCCCCCGCCAAGAAGACCAACAAGAAGAAGGGCCCTCCGAAGAGACCGGCCGATGAGGCCCTTGCCGCCCTGCCCGATGAGGTCAAGAAAGTCATCTCAAAGGCGGCGGCCAAGAACTGCAAGGAAGCAAAGAACCCGAAGAAGTGCCGAAAGAAGAAAAAGGCGGCGAAGGAAGCTCAGGAAAACGGAGATGCCGGTGACCTCGGAGACGTCATATCCGACATCATCGAAGGGCTTCCTGATCTCCCGGATCTCCCGGGAGGACTCCCTTGAGGGCGCTCTGCGTCGTGCTCGTGGCCGCCCTCGTTGCAGGCGCGGCGTGCACAAACGACCGGGAGATGATCAGGGTCTCCGCCGCCTTCGACGACGTGGCGGATCTCGCGCCGAGAGCCCCCGTGATGTTCGCCGACGTTCGCGTCGGCAACGTCAAGGACATTCGTTTGCGCGGCTCGGAGGCGCTCGTAACGATGGACCTCGATCCCGATGCCGATGTCCCCCAAGGGGTGATTGCAAGGGTCCGCCGGACGAGCGCTCTTGGGGAGCGGATCATCGATCTGGTTGCACCCGATGACCTTCCCGACGACGCGCCGGCGCTGAAGGACGGCGCCACGATCGCCGAAACGCAGGTGCGCGCCGATCTCGAAAACCTCGTGGTTGAGGGTTCTGAGATCTTCGGAGCGATCGGAGCGTCGCAGATCGCGACGATGGTCGACGAAGGGGCGCGTGGATTCGGGGGACGGGGCGGTCAACTGGCGCACCTGGTGCGCAACCTCGAGACCATCACAGGTACCTACCGGAACGAGACCGGCACCATAAAGGAACTCATCGAGTCGATCGACGAGTTCAATCGCACGATGGCCGCCGAATCCGCGGACCACTCGCGCGCCGTGGCCAACACTGCGCGTGCCATCGAGATGCTCGACGAAGAAGATACGAAGCTGCGCCGGGCGCTTGCCGGCCTTGCCCGGCTGGCGACAGGCGGCCGATCCATTCTCGATGCCCACGTCGATGAGATGGATCGGTTCTTCTCGCAAGCGAACACGATCATGGCGACGTTGGCCAAGGATCAAAAGGCCATCCGAGAGCTTCTGCAGCTCGCGCCGGGACACAACCGCAACACTCAGCTTGTCGAATATGCGGAGTTCAACCAGATCCTCCAGGACTTCGTCATCTGTGGACTCAACGACAACCCCGCCGACCCGGGGCGCCGCTGTCCGGGGGACGAATGACGAATCGCCGGGTCGTCGTCAACGTCGCCACCTTCCTCGCGGCATCGGCCGGCCTGATCGTGTTGGGAATCACCCAGCTGTTGATGCAGGGATTGGGTGGCTCCGTCATCGCGGCAGACTTCACGAACTCCTCGGGCCTGACCGAGCGAAACGACGTGACCATGCGCGGCGTGACGGTAGGCACCGTCCGGAGCGTCGCGCTTACCCCCGACGCAGCGCGCGTCGAGATGATCCTCGACCCAGGCGTGGAGGTTCCGCGGGGCACCACGGCTGCCGCCGTTCGCCGGAGTCCGATCGGAGACATGACCGTGGAGCTGACGCCCGGTGACGGCCCACCGCTGTCGGACGGGGGGCGAATCCCTGTGACCGACACGAACCCCGCGCCCGACGCCGGCAGGACGATCGAGGTCCTGGCGGACGTGCTCCACTCGGTTCCCTCCGAGGCCCTCTCCACTGTTGTCTCCGAAGCGGCCGCGGCGGTGAGCGGACGCGGCGACGACCTCGCGCGCCTGTCCGAGGTGACCGCCGACCTCCCCGAACGCATCCTGCAGGTGCGGTCCGAACTCGAGTCGCTGATCCGAACCGGTCCGGCGGTCACCGGTGTGCTTGCTGACAATGCAGATGTACTCGCCGACGACATCACGCGCACGGCGCAGCTGGCGGACATACTGCGCGACCGGCGCTACGACCTCGTGGACCTGTACCGGAGCGGCGCAGACTTCACCCGCGTTGCCGGTGATCTCCTGGCGAGCGAGAAGGCAAACCTCTCCTGCCTCGTCTCGGATCTGGGGGACATCAATTCAACCCTTGCGACGGCTGAGAACCTCGCCAACCTTGCTGCGGCCCTCGATACCAACCACTACTTCTTTGGTGGAGTTGCGCAGATCGTTCAGGTGGGGCTCGACGGGCGCACTTGGTTCCGCGTTCAGCTACTGCCACACACCGAACCGTCGGGGCGCTCCTACAAACCGCAGAGGCCTACCCCCGATGTGTATGCGGCGAACGCGTGCCGGTCACGCTTCGGCAGGGGCGTGGGGCCCGGCCGCCAGCCGGGGCCGCTGCAGCTCGCGCCGGACTCGAAGTTGCATCCGGGCAAATAGAACTGGGAGGACGATGTGCAATCGACGCAGACGATGGAAACAGCTGAGGTTGCGGCGCCGGACCGGCTCCGGCTCATCCGGGTGAACCGGCGTGCGCTCCCGTGGGCCCTGTTCCTGCTCGCGCTCGTGGCCGCTGGAGCTTTCGCCTACATGTGGCAGACGTCCGTTCGGTCCGAGGCCGATGTAGCCGAACTGCGTACCGAGGCGCGTCGCTTCGTCGTTGCCCTTACGAGCTTCGGATCGGAGACGATCCAATCCGACGTCGAGCGGATCCGTTCGTTCGCGGCCGGCAGTTTCGCCGAGGAAGTCGACGAACTCTTCGGGCCGGAGACGACTGCAGCCATCGAGAAGGCGGACGCAACGAGCACCGGGCGAGTCGAGGAGATATTCGTTCAGGACATGGACGAAAAATCGGCTTCCGTTTTCGCCGTGGTCGGCGAAGAGGTAACCAACAAGAACATGGCCGGGCCGCGCACCGACATCGTTCGGATGGAAGTCGGGCTGGTCCGTTTGGGTGAGCAGTGGAAAGTCGACCGCGTAGACCTATTCCAAACGCAAGCCAATCCGTGAGGTGTTCGCGCTGAGCCGCGGATTCCGATGAATGAGCGCGAACAGTTCGGTTACGGCGTGCCGAAGACCTCGACCAGCGCCTGGTAGTTCTCCATCAACCGCCCCGCCGGAACCTTGAACCACGGCCCCGCAACCATGAGGCGGTCCGCAATGCCGTTCCATCGAGCGACGCCCTCCCTGACCTCGTCTACAGTCCCCGCCACGGCGATTGCGTCGCAGAGGTCGTCGTCGATCAACTCGACCATCCGGTCTCGGTCCCTGGCATCGAATGCGCTCCGCAGATCACCGAGAATCCCCTCCTTGCCGTGTAGTTCGAGGATGCCCCGGTACGTGCGGGTGGTCGCGTAGAAGGCGATCTGTAGTTTCACTTCCCAGCGCGCCAGATCCACGTCGTCGGAGATCGATATCATCGGCGACGCGGTCAGGTTGCAGTCGCTCGGCGCGCGCCCCGACCGCTCCGCCCCCTCGGCGATTGCGGGCTTCACCACGTTCGTCAGATAGCTCGGCGAGGCGAGGGGATGTCCGATGAGGCCGTCGGCGATCTCACCGCAGATCCGCGCCATGATCGGTCCCACGGCGGCGAAGTAAACCGGCACGTCCCTCCGGTCCGGCTGTGGGAAGCCGTGAAAGCTCGGCATCGTCACCGTGTAGAAGCGACCCTCGTGCCTTACCTTGTCGCCCCGGTTCGCAGCCCATACAGTGCGAAGGACTTGCGCGTATTCCTTGAGCTTCGGAGCCGGATGCTCGAACGGCACCGAGAACCGTCGTTCGTTGATCCCCTTGACCTGGCTCCCCAGCCCGAGCAAAAACCGGCCGCCCGACAGCTCGTCGAGATCCCATGCGGTCATCGCCGTAATCGTCGGGGAGCGGGGAAAAGCCAGGGCGATGGCGGTTCCCACATTGATCCTGGACGTGTGCTGGATGGCGACGGATGCCGCAATGAACGCAGTGTTCGTCGTTTCCGCAGCCCAGCAGGACTCGAACCCAGCGTCCTCCACCATCTTGGCCATCGGCCCGATGAGGGCCATCGGGCCTCCGACTGTGATTCCGTAGTTCATCTCTTATTACTCCCGGGACGTGGCCGGCTCAGCGAGGCACTATATCGGGCGGAGTTGCGCCTGGGCCGAGGCGCGGTATGTTGCGCCCAAAGACCCGCCGGATCCGCTTTCGAGGAGGAGGGACGTGGCCGAACTTCTGGAAGACGAGGAGATCGAACAACGCCTTGACGAGCTCGGGGACTGGGAGCGCGAGGGTGACGAGATCCAGAAGGTCTTCGAATTCGACGACTTCCCAACGGCGATCAAATTCGTGAACGGTGTCGCAGGGCTCGCGGAGCGCTACGACCATCACCCGGACATCGACATCCGCTGGAACAAGGTCAAGCTTGTGCTTTCCACTCATTCCGAGGGAGGCCTCACCGCCATCGACTTCGATCTGGCGAACGAGATCGAGCAGACGATCGGCTGATCAGTCCGGCGCGGGCACCGCGCCTGCGGCCTCCTCCCTGAGCCACGGCGGAAGTGAGAAGGTGACGTCTTCGGTCGTCACTTCCTTGGTCTCCAGGGTCTCGTACCCCAGCGATGCGAGTCGCTCGAGGAGCCTATCGACGAGGACCTCTGGTGCGCTCGCCCCCGAGGACACGCCGACGACCTCGACGCCCTCGAGCCACTTCGGATCGAGATGTGATTCGTCGGGCACGAGAAATGCGGGCGTCCCGGCGACCTCCGCAACCTCCACGAGGCGATTGGAGTTGGACGAGTTGACCGCACCGACGATCAAGACGACGTCAGCGTCGGGGGCGATCGCCTTGACGGCCACCTGGCGGTTCTGAGTCGCATAACAGATGTCGTCCGAGCGCGGTCCGCGGATGTCCTCGAACTGGCCCCGCAGCGCCTCGACGACGTCCAGCGTGTCGTCGACGGACAGAGTCGTCTGCGTCAGATAGGAGACCGGCTCGCTCGAATCGAGCCCGAGTTCTGCGATCTGGTCGACGTTCTCGATGACGAGGGTGCTCTCCGGTGCCTCACCGGCCGTGCCCTCGATCTCTTCGTGTCCAACATGTCCGACGAGCACGATCTTCCGGCCGGCGCGGGCGAACCGCTTCGCTTCGAGATGGACCTTGGTCACGAGCGGACACGTCGCGTCGATGACCTTGAGCCGGCGCGCCTCGGCTTGCCTTCGCACTTCGGGAGAAACGCCGTGGGCCGAGAAGATGCACACAGCGCCTTCGGGGATCTCGGTCTCGGAGTCGACGAAGATCGCGCCTCGCTGCTCGAGCTCCCCCACGACGTGGCGGTTGTGGACGATCTCCTTCCGCACGTACACCGGCGCGCCGAGTGTCTCGAGCGCGCGCTCGACTATCTTCACGGCCCGGTCCACCCCGGCGCAGTATCCCCGGGGCGCCGCAAGAATGACTTTCTTCATGGGGCCATCGTAGTGGCACCGGTGGATACGTTTAACCGAGCGAAGCGGGCGCGAACATGACTGGCGTGAACAGACAGCCGCTATCTACGCTGCTCATCAGGGGCTTCCGAAAGCGGTGTCCCCAATGTGGTGCCGGCAAGATCTTCAAGTCTTTTTGGGCACTCCACGACAACTGCCCGAACTGCGGCTACCGCTTCGAGCGGGAGGAGGGTTACTGGGTCGGAGCGATCATCATCAACACCGCCGTGACCGAGACGCTCTTCCTGGCGGTTTTCCTTACGATCCTGTTTGCGTCGCTGCCGGACATCCGGTGGCTGCCGCTGCTACTCACCGCCCTTGTGCTGAACGGAGTCTTCCCGGTCGTCTTCTTCCCCTACTCGAAAACGATCTGGATGGCGCTCAATTTGTACTTCAACCCGGCCGAGCGGACCTGACTATCTGAACTGTTCGCTCTCATATACGGATTCCAGAGACCAGTGCGAACAGTTCAGTCATGTTGATCCAAGCCTGTCTCTATTTCTTGATTTCCAAGATTCCGAGAGCGTTGCCCCCCGGGTCCACAATCCACGCGGCCAAAGCGAAACCAATGTCTGCCATGCCGTCTTCGGTCTTCAGGCCGGGCATGTCGTACTCCTCGATCTTGACGCCGCGAGATCTAAGGTCCGCGATCTCGGCGCGAAGATCCGGGACTTCCCACCCTGCTTGGGTTTGCGAGTCCGCCGTTCCTGTGGTGCTTTTGGTCACGTCGAGATGTGTTCCACCTCCACACCGAAAAATGATTGCTTCTTCGCTCTCGCTCAAGATCTCGAGGCCGAGTTTGTCGTGATAGAAGCTCCTCGTCTCGGATAGATCGGTCGATAACAGGACAGGATGGATGGGACTATCTCCCAACATTTTCGTCCGCTCCTTTCAGCAGCCGGTAGGCATCCGGGTGCCAACAACGCGCCGCCTCTCACTTCTATTCCAGCGAGTCTGCGGGAGTCGCGCGCGCCGGTACCGTGAGCAGCACCAGGCTTGCGAGCACGAGAAGGATTCCGCCGCCGGCGATCGACGTGAGCCGTTCATCGAGCACCACAACGCCGAGCACTCCCGCAGTCAGCGGCTCGGCGAGCGTCAGTGTCACCGCTATCGCGGCGGGCACCACGATCAAACCTCTGGAGAAGATCGAATATGCAAACGCAACGGTGACGAGGCCGAGGTGCAACGCGATCGCAAGTCCCTTTGGGTCGACGGTCCATCCGAGATCCGCAACGAACAACAACGGCACCATCGCCGTCGCGGCGACACCAAAGACGGCTGCGGTCACTGCGTCCGGTGGATGCTCAACAACGAGATCCTTCGTCGAGACGATGTAACCCGCGTATCCGAGGCCTACGATCAGCGCGAGGCCCAGCCCTCCAGGATCGACGTCCACCTCGCGCCCTGCGGTGAGCAGGAGGACGGCACCCGTCACTCCCAGAGTGGTGGCGATGGCCCACCGGCGGCCGGGCCGCTCACGGCGAACGATCCATGCGAGCGCGCCGGCTGCGATCGGCGAGCTGCCGATGGCGACGACTGTTCCAACTGCGACGCCCGTGCGGTCGACCGCCGCGAAAAAGGCCAGTTGTGCTGCCACCAAGCTGCCGGCCGCGGCGACTATATGCGGGACCGACATGCGCCTGTTCTTGAGGAGCCCTCGGCCCCACCCGAGCAGGAAGAGAGCGAGTCCGCCCAAACACACGCGCACGGAGGCGACTCCCAGGGGGGTTGTGCCCGCCGGCGCCAGTGCCTGCGAAGTACCGGTGGTGCCCCACAGCATCGAGGCGAACAGGATCTGGAGTCGGGCGGCCCCCCCGGTCGTCGGCCGCATCACCTGGAGCGGCGCTATGTCTTCTCCCCCTCCGCCTCCAGCCCCTTCACCGAGATGACTCTTGGGAACGGGACGTCTTCTTTACCGCCGTCGTCTTCTTGGGGCCTGCCGCTCGATACAGATCCGTGAGACCCGCTTCTTGGCTTGACGGGCACAAATCCTCCACGACGCAGTCCTCACACAGGGGCCTCTTCGCGTCGCAGACCTTGCGCCCGTGTTCGATGAAGAGATCGGTGACCACGTGCCATTCACGTTTGGGGACAACCGCCATCAGATCGCGTTCGATCTTTACGGCCTCCTTGGGCCCGTGAGTCGTGAGGCCGAGCCGCACAGCTACCCGGCCCACGTGCGTGTCGACGGCTACACCGGCATCCGGATCTTTCTTCTGCACCTCCGGCCAGAGGTTCGCCTGAACGATGTTTGCCGTCTTTCGGGCAACACCAGGCAGTTTTATTAGCTCGGCAATCGTTTTTGGGACCTCTCCATCGAAGTCATCGATGAGCGTCTGAGACAACCCACGCAGCGCCTTTGTTTTCTGGCGGAAGAAACCGGTGGCATGGATGTCCTCCTGGAGCTCCTCCTCGGGGACGGCCAGGTAGTCCTCGGGGCGCCTGTACTTGCGAAACAGCGTCTTGGTGACCTCGTTTACCAGAGCGTCGGTGGACTGGGCGGAGAGCACCGTCGCCACGACGCACTCGAGGGGGGTGTTGAATTCGAGCGCAATTCGGGCATTCGGAAAACGACGTTTGAATCGCCGTAGGATTAGGGAGACGCGCTTCTCAGGGGGTGCGCTGCGATCGGGTGACATAGGGGGAGAATAGCCGCTAGACTGGTCAAACGACCGTTCGTTTGGGGGACACCATGACGCAGGTAGCCGAGAGGACCCGGAGCGCGAGAAGGGCCGAGCTGATCGGTGCGGCGGCCCGGCTCTTTTCTCAGCGCGGCTACCACGGCACCTCGATGCAACACCTGGGAGATGCCCTGGGGCTCAAACGGGGATCGCTCTATGCCCACATCGGTTCGAAGGAGGAGCTCCTATTCGATGTCGTCGACGACGGAGCCGAACGCTTTCTGGCGCGCGGCGCCGAGGCCCTAGCGACCTCAGGATCGGCGGCCGCTCGACTGCGCGCCTTTCTAATAGGCCATATTGAAACGGCCATCGAACACCTCGATGCTGCGACGGTATTCCTCAACGAGTGGCGTTACCTCTCGGACGACCTTCGCTCGATTGTTCAGGCGAAAAGGGACCATTACGAGGGGATGATCTCAACGATCGTTTCCGAAGGGGTTGCCAACGGGGAGTTCCGCTCCGATGCGGACGCTCGGTTTGCAGTTCTACTGGTGCTGTCGGCGGGCAACTGGGTGTACGAGTGGTACAGGCCGGGCGGACGCTTAGGGCCGCAGGAGATCGGGGAAAAATTTACGGATCTGATCGTTTCCGGGCTGACGGTGAACCCGGAGGAGGGGTCGGAATGACCTACGAGGAAAAGCTCGCACAGTTTTCGGAGCACATCGCTTCAGGCGGCAAAGTCGAGGCTGAGGACTGGATGCCCGACGACTTTCGCCGGGGTGTGCTCAAGTTCATCGAGATGCATGCCAACTCGGAGATCATGGGAGCACTCCCAGAGCGCGAGTGCCTTCCGAAGGCTCCGACGTTGAGGCGCAAGATGTCGCTTGCTGCAAAGATCCAGGATGAGGTCGGCCACGCTCAGCTCCTCTACCGGGTTGCAGAGGACCTAGGCAAGAGCCGCGAGGCGATGTACTCGGATCTCGTCAACGGCAAATCCAAGTTTCACAACGTTTTCCACTATCCGGTTGCTCACTGGGGCGACGTAGCGATCATCGGGTGGTTGGTCGACGGCGCCGCGCTCGTAACGCAGGCCGCTCTGCTCGAGTCCTCGTACGCGCCGTACACGAGGGTTCTCAAGCGGATCTGTTCAGAGGAGCAGTTGCACCTCCGCCACGGCGAGGACATTTCGCTTGAGCTAGCGTCTGGGACCGAGCGCCAGCGGTGGATGTTCCAGGAGGCCCTGAACAGGTGGTGGCTCGCCCTCATCCACTTCTTCGGTCCCAAATCCAAAGTGGCCAAGGACCTTCTTCTGAAGTGGAAGGTGAAGACGCGCACGAACGAGGACCTCCGCCAGGAATTCCTGGACCGCTACGTTCCGAAGATCCTCGAACTCGGCTACTCGTTCCCAACCCCGGTCCCCTACCAGGACGACGACGGGCATTGGAGGGTCGTCGAAGCCGACATCGACTGGGCACCGCTCGACGCGATCAAGCGCAACGATGGTTCCGAGACTGCGCGCCGCCTCGGGTGGCGGCGCCGGATGTACGACGACCACCGCTGGGTGCGAGAGGCGATGTCTGAACCCGCGATCCACGCGGCTTAACCCAGGGCGCTCAGATGGACGTATATGAGGTCTTCCGACGCAGCGGTCACAAAGACCCGTTCGAACACTCCGGAGCGGTGATCGCTCCCGATCCACAGATGGCACTAATAATGGCAAAGGAGTGCTTCCTGCGCCGGCGGGAAGGCGATCACCTGTGGGTGGTGAGGCGAAGTGATATTCACAGCTTCTCGGATGAGAGCCTCCTGGAGATCGCTGCGGACAAGTCGTACCGTTTTGCCAGCGCCTACAGAGACGTTGTGAAGAAACGTGAGAAGGCCCGGGCGCGCGCCAAGGAGCTTACCGAGACATGAATGACTCGCTGATCGCGCTCCTAACTGCACTCGGCGATGACGAACTGATCATCGGGCACCGCCATTCGGAGTGGACGGGACATGCACCCTACATCGAGGAAGACGTTGCGTTCTCTTCGATCGCGCAGGACGAGATCGGCCATGCGACCGCATACTACGAATTGGTCTCACAGATCACTGGTGACAACCCCGACCGACTGGCACTCGGAAGAAAGCCCGACGAATACCGTCACGCAATCATTTGTGAACGTACCAACGGCGACTGGGCAAAAACGCTGGCGCGCCACTGGCTTTACGACACTGCCGACTCCCTTCGACTCGAGGCATTGTCGGGAACTGCGCACAAGGAACTCTCTGCTCTCGTGGTCAAATTGCAGCGCGAGGAGCGGTACCACATGCTCCATGCGGCCACATGGATGAGCCGGATCGCTCGCGGTCCCGTGGAGGGACGGGCGCGGCTGATCGATTCGATCGCCGATGCGTTCCCAGAAGCCCTAGCGCTCTTCGAACCGATTGAACTCGAAGATGAGGCCGTGAAAGAGGGCTGGCTCCCGGTCCCCTCGGACGAGATGAGAGCCCGCTTCCTGACACATGCGGCCACGGGACTCGATGATCTCGGATTGCCGTCCGAAGTCGTCTCCCCAAGAGACGAGTCGGCAGAGTTCGTTGCGTCGTCCTCGGGAGATCTCATCGAACGCAACGGCAACGGCGCGAACGGAAACCAAGCGGAGCCTCACGGGCTCGGAGGCCGACACGGAAATCATTCAAAGGACTTCGACGCTCTGTGGGACGAGATGACGCTAACTTACCGAGAGAACCCCGGAGCAAGCTGGTGAAGACCACGACCATCGCTGAAACCATCTGGACGGCACTCGAGTCGGTTATGGACCCGGAGATTCCGGTGGTCTCGATCGTCGACATGGGCATGGTCGAGCACGTCGACGTGGAGGATGGGCGCGCGCGAGTCGTCATCCTTCCGACGTTCTCGGGATGCCCGGCTATATCCGTGATCAAAAGTGATGTAGCTGCAGCGGTTGCGGTCGTCGAGGGCGTTGACACCGCCATTGTCGAGACGACTTACTCGCCGCCCTGGACAACGAACCGCATCACCGAGACAGGACGGAGGAAACTGCGCGAGTTCGGGCTTGCCCCACCGACGGGGAACGCGCCTGTGCTCATCACACAAATCGGTCTCCCGACCGTTGCCGAGTGCCCCTTCTGCGGCAGCACCAACACGCGCAACGACAGCCCGTTCGGGCCGACTCCCTGCCGCGCCCTCTATTACTGCGAGGACTGCCGCAATCCCTTCGAGCAGTTCAAACCGATTTAGTACCGCGAGCGTGATCACGCTCGACGACATTGCAGCCGCGGCAGAACGACTGCGCGGGATAGCACACCGCACCCCCGTGATCACGTCACGGACGCTGGACGGGCGGGCAGGTGGCTCGATAAAGCTGAAAGCAGAGAATCTTCAACGTGGTGGTGCATTTAAGTTCCGCGGCGCGTACAACAAGATTTCGTCCTTGGACCGGAACCAGATAGAACGAGGTGTAGCTGCGTTCTCATCCGGAAACCACGCGCAGGCAGTTGCACTGGCGGCGGGACTTCTCGGAGGACCGGCGGTCATTCTCATGCCGGAAGATGCGCCCACTGCGAAGGTGGAGGCCACTCGTTCCTACGGAGGTGAGATCGTCTTCTATGACCGCTACTTGCAGGACCGCGCGGAGCTGGGCCGCGCGCTGGCAGAAGACCGGGGGTTGACCTTCGTTCCGCCGTACGAGGACCCATTGATAATCGCCGGTCAGGGCACCGCAGGCCTCGAGCTCATCGAGGAAGCGGGGCCACTCCACGTGCTCGTGGTTCCGGTCGGAGGCGGCGGTCTCATCGCAGGGTGCGGGACTGCGGCGAAGGGGCTGAATGGTGTAACCCGCGTGATCGGCGTGGAGCCGGCCGCCGGCGACGACACCCGCCGCTCGCTCCGCGCCGGCCGGCGGGTCAAGATCGACGTCCCCCGAACGATCGCAGACGGCCAACAGGTTGAGATCCCCGGGGAAATGACCTTCTCCATCAACAAGGATCTCGTCGAGGACATCGTCCTCGTGTCCGACGACGAGATAGTGGCTGCGATGGTGTTCGCCTTCGACTACCTGAAGATCGTTCTCGAGCCGAGCGGGGCCAGCGCGCTCGCCGCGGTCCTCTCCGACAAGGTCGAACTCAACGGCGCGCGTACCGGCGTAATCCTCTCCGGTGGAAACGTCGGAGCCAAGCGGTTTGCCGAGTTGATCGCCTCTACGCGGACTCGGCGAGATGTGGGTTCTTCTTGATTAGCCTGGCGAACGCTCGAACCACCTCTGGGTCGAACTGACTCCCCGAGGAACTCTCGAGTCTGTCGCTGGCCACCTCTACCGGTAGCGCTTTGCGGTATGGCCTGTCGCTCGTCATCGCATGGAAGGCATCGACCACCAGAATGATGCGGGATTCCAGGGGGATCTCGCTGCCCACCTTCCGATCTGGATAGCCGCTCCCGTCGAAGTGCTCGTGGCAATGGCGGACGATTGGCCTCACATCCGAAAGCCGGGCTATGGGCGCGAGGATCTTCTCTCCGAGCTCGGGGTGAAGTTTGATGACCTCCCACTCTTCATCGCTGAGCGGGCCCGGCTTCTGGAGGATGGCCGATGGAATTCCGATCTTTCCTATGTCGTGGAAGAGGGCGCCGAGTTCCAGCCGCTTCAACGACTGGGCGTCCATCCCGAGCAAGCGGCCAACTTCTAGGGCCGCGTCGGTTATCCACCGAGCGTGCGATGACGTGTACTCATCCTTCGCCTCGAGTGCGTTTGCAAGTGCCTCGACCGTGTCGAGGAAAGTCTGCTCCAAACTCTCGAAGCTGAATGCATTGTTGACCGCGAGAGAGGTTTGATGAGCGATTCCCTCGAGCAACCTCATCTTCCTCTCGGAAAACTCGTAGTCGCCAAGGGCCGGGGCCCCTGCAACGATGCACCCCATGCGGCCACCCTCCAGACGGAGCGGAGCCACCGCGGCGGGGACACCTCCGTTCAAGATCGCCGCACCGGGGAACTCCGGCACGCCGGCACCGATGGAAAAGGGTTCTGTAAGGCGTGCAAACTCAGCGGCAACCTTCGGCTCGAGCCGGCTGCTCTTCATCAGCTGCAGCCTCTTACCGTGGAATCCGTAGGTCGCCTTGGGGACGGCCTCGCCGGTATTGAGATCAGCGAGCCACACCACGGCGTTGGGTGAGCCAAGCATCCGCGCCGATAATTCCACCACTCGCTCGAGGACTTCGGTTGCGCCCTCTGCGCGCGCGAGCTCTCTTCCGAACTGCAGAAGTGAGTTAGCGATCTCCGCGCTCTCCTTCTGGTCCTGGTAGGCAAGCGCCTTCTGGAGCGCCATCGAGGCGTGCGAGGCCAGCCCCGCGAGGAGAAGCATGCGGTGGTCCGTGAAGTGCTCGCGCCGATCTTGAGGTTGGCGAACGCCGATCCAACCCTTTATCTCGGCTCCGAGATCGAGGGGAGCGACGGCAATCTCTACCGGTACTACTCCGTCAGGCACAGAGAACACTCCACTGAACTCGTCGGGTTGCACCCGGAACGGCTTGCGGTGATTGCCGAGAAACCGATCGGCCACCTGCCTGGTCACGCGTTGGCGGATGAAGCTCTCCGCATTGGGGTCGCCGACGTAACCGAAGTGCGCGACGCACCGGAAATCCCCCCGCCGCTCGTCCTCGAGCCAGAGGATCGCCTGCTCCACATCGAGGAGTTTGGCCGCCATTCGGACTGCCTCGTCGCAGATGACGTGGTGGGAGCGGGCCTTGGTCGCGGCGTCGGCGAACTCGAGTAGAGCCTTTGCGTGCGTGGCTTCCCGTCGCTGCGATTCGTATAGACGGGCGTTCTCGAGGGCAACCGCGGCGTGCCCGCCGAGAACTTCAAGCAGGCGTTTATCGTCCTCGTCGAACTGGTTGATGCCCAGCTTGGACACGACCACAACACCGATGACGCGCACGCCGTAGGTCAGTGGGACGGCAAGGATGGACTCTTCGATCTCGGCCGTTCCGGCAACGGTCACGGCGAACTCACATTCGAGGGCGTTTGGAATCAGCAAGGGTTTGCCCGTCTCCGCGGTGCGACCGGTGATCCCTTCGCCCACCCGGCATCGGATTGCGCTCAGGGTTCCCGAACTGTCTGCGGTCAGCTCTCCCCGGAACGAGATGGGGTCCAACCATCCGTCCTCTTCGATGTAGACGCGGCAATTGTGATAGTCGATGAGGGTACGCAATTCGTTGGCGATCACATCGCCGATCTCGCGCACCTCGTTCAGGCGATTCAACTTCCCTCCAAGGCTCTGGAGCATCTTGAGGTGCGCAATGGATCTGACGTCGTTCCGGTCCTGACGTCTGGACTCGGGCCGCTCCCCCACCCTCTCGTCGAACAAGACGATGCGATCCTTGCCCCTGGCCTTCGCCGTCATCATCGCCATTTCCGCGCAGGCGACGAGTTCCCTGGGGTTCATCGCATGTTCGGGCCCCTGGGCGACACCGATTGATACGGTCATCTTCCCGGCAGGTTCGAAGTTCGCTGCACCCAGGCGTTCACTGATCCTGCTGGCGAGCACGCAGGCATCGCCGGCATCACTCGATGGAAGGATGATGGCAAACTCCTCGCCCCCTATCCGGCAGGCGACGTCCGAACTTCGAATAGCGTGGGTCAGGATCTCCGCGAGCCCGACCAGGACGTGGTCACCGATGCCGTGCCCATGGACGTCGTTGACACGTTTGAAGTCGTCGAGGTCGAGCAGCACGAGGGTCACCACGTCTCGAGCGCGGCTTGCGCGCGTCAGCTCTGAGCGGAGGCGCTCGTGGAAGTAGCGGTGGTTGTACAAGCCGGTGAGCGAATCGGTCTGTGCCTGGTGCTCGAGCGCAGCACGGATGCGAGCGTTGTCTACGGCGAGAGCGGCCGCGTCTGCGAACAACTTCGCAAGATCGAACTCTTCAAGCGTGAACTCAGCGTCGTCGCTGGTTCTGTAGATGTTGAGTGCGCCCATGACAGCGCCGCGAGAAATGAGCGGAACGCAGATGAGAGCCTCGGGTTCGAGTGGAGTGCCCGGGACCTGCTCGCTCCGTGGGTCGAGGTGTATCTCGTTCGACCACACAGGCTCACGGTGCTCAACCGCCCATCCGGTGACACCCTGCCCAAAGGTAATGTGGCTGTTCAGGACCTCCTTGGCCCATAGGTCGCGGGCAACAACCGGTGTCAGCAATTGGTTGGGGACGTCCGCCTCGTAGATGGTGAGGGAGTCGTACGGAATAAGTGTGGCAAGGACGTCGACGATCCGGTCCAGGAGTCCCTTTATGTCTTGCTCTTCGAGCAAGTAACGAAACACATCGGCTGATTCCCGATATGAATCTACGGTCGATCCCTGCCGACGGGCTAGAGTCCCGTCGAAGAGTATCTCGCTCAACATGTCCCTTCCGGTCGGCACGTCCGCCCACGCAAATTACGTATCGACCAATCTGACCAGGCGCTTAACGGAAGCTACGTACACTTGCGTAGATGCTTATGGTGACCAGTTGAAAGGGTTAGTTAGCGAGTGACGATTAGGGTTACAGATGAGGCTTTGGAGGTTTTGCAACGCTCGCTGGAACTGGGCGGAGTGGACGCGGCGACCGGAGGTATTCGGCTTCGCGCGGCCCGCGAGCTTGGAGGCGGTGTCCGTGTGCACGTCGAGCTGGCCGCCGCGCCCGCCGAGGGTGAGGAGATCCTTGAGGCCGGTGGGATACGCATCTTCATCGATGCTTCGGTGACCGAAGCGATGCCTTCTGCGGTAGTAGCCCTCGAGCCGGAGCACGAAAGGGTGGTCGTCCGTCCGGAGGGTCAGGAATGACGCTGCGTAAGCGCGTGCTCGTCTCGGGTCGAGTGCAGGGTGTGTTTTTCAGGGACACCTGCCGGCGCATTGCCTCTGAGGCAGGCGTCGCAGGCTGGGCGAGCAACCTCCCCGACGGCCGCGTTGAGGTCGTGGTGGAAGGAGATCCCGGTGCTGTCGATGCGGTGGTGCAGTGGTGCCACGAGGGAACGCCGTACTCGAAGGTGGAATCCGTGGAAGTGAGGGAGGAAACCCCGGAGGGCGCGCGGGGTTTCTCAATCCGCTAGAGGC
>DASQUP010000218.1:0-3376 GCA_035641235.1 Actinomycetota bacterium | reverse complement strand
CTCCGCGGTCATGACGAGTGCTAGGACAGGCGCGACGGCAGCCGCGCTGGCGGTGACGCTCGGGCTCGCGGCCGCATCCTGGGTCGTCGCGGTCCGGCAGATGACCGGGATGGACATGGGCGTTGCGACCGAGCCTGGCTCGTTCGCGTTCTTCGTTGCCCTGTGGGTGACGATGATGGCGGCAATGATGCTGCCGGGCGCGGCCCCGGCGGTCTTGAGACGCGTTCATGCAAGCGGTCGTATGCGCGCCGTGCCGCAATTCATCGTGTCGTACCTTTCCGTCTGGACGCTCGTTGGCGTCGCCGTGTATGCGGTGTACCGGCCTCACGGGTCGTTCGCCGCCGGCGCGATTGCAATCGCTGCGGGTGTTTACGAGTTCACCCCGCTCAAGCAGCACTCCCGCCGGCACTGCCGCGAGGACGTCCGCTCTGGATTCGAGTTCGGGCTCTACTGTGTCGGCTCGAGCATCGGATTGATGCTGATGCTGGTGGCACTGGGCGTCATGAGCATCACCTGGATGTCCGTGATCGCCGTCCTCATCGTCGCCCAGAAGCTCCTGCCCCCTAAGCCCGCCATCGATGTGCCGCTGGCGCTAGCGGTCATTGGACTTGGAATCCTGATCATCCTCGCGCCCACGTCGGTTCCCGGACTCACGCCATCGATGTGAGACGTCATCGTTCGCTCGGGCCAGGCCAATCTGTTTTGACGACTAGGAAGGGGAAGCAATGACCGATCACAAGATCACGACACGTGAGGAGTGGCTTGCGGCCCGGCTGGAGCTGCTCGAGGCGGAGAAGGAGCTGACCCGGCGTGGCGACGAGCTTGCGCGCCGGCGACAAGAGCTGCCCTGGGTTCGGGTCGACAAGGAGTACCGCTTCGAGACCGACGAGGGCGCGGCGTCCTTCGCTGATTTGTTCAGAGGACGCTCGCAGCTCCTCATCTATCACTTCATGTTCGGCCCCGATTACACGGCTGGGTGCCCCGCTTGCTCGGCGATTGCCGACGGCTTCGACGGCTTCGTCGTCCACCTTGCGAACCACGACGTCACCCTCTGTGCCGTATCGCGGGCACCGCTCGCGAAGCTGCAGGCCTACAAGCGGCGGATGGGGTGGGGCTTCCCATGGGCGTCGTCGTTCGGGAGCGACTTCAACTACGACTTCCAGGCCGCACACACCGAGGAGCAGCAGCACTCGGGAGAAGTCGAGTACAACTTCCGCGCGCTGGACGTGCGACAGTCGCTGGAGGCCGACAAAGCGGGCGCTGAGTGGGCGGCCATGTCTGGCACGGACTGGGCGACTTACACACGTGAGACTCCCGGTATGAGCGCGTTCGCGCTCGAGGATGGCGTCGTTTACCACACCTACTCGGCCTACGAGCGAGGGGTGGATGGTCTCTGGGGCATGTACCAATGGCTCGACCGGGCACCTCGAGGGCGAAACGAGACGGGGATGCAGGCCCCCTGGTTCCGTCGGCACGACGAGTACGAAGGCGAGTGACGCGCGCGGAGGGCTGCTCCACCACCGGCATCGTCGAGCGCCAGCCCTCCGAGTAGCCGAGCTCCTGAGAATCAGGCAGCATTGGTGAGGTGGAACGGATCGTGCTGCACCTCGGACTTGTGGTCCTTCTGGTCGCGTGCACCGGTGAGGTTGATGAAACGCCAGTACCTCAGGAAACAAGGATTGCGCTGACAACAAGCAAAGGTAGCCCGGGATCCCTCACCGTCGAGCAGGGTGTGGATCGCGTGTGTTGGAGGATGGGGTTGTCGGGACCGTTAGATGGTGTGAAGGCAGCCCATCTACATCAGGAAGACCCCCACCCCAAAACCGAACCCGTGATAGCGACGCTATTCACCCCTCCCGAGGCACCCAAGGTGCAAGGCTGCGTGGATGTGGATTCCGGGGTAGTTGAGCACCTCTTGGATGAACAGCGGCTTTACTACGTGGATTACCACTTTAGCCCGCGAGGTCGGCCACTAACCGCTCGCTTAGAACTCTCGCGGCAGCGAGAAGCCGGCGGCTTTGGCGCTGATGGACCTCTGTATGAATCGCTTGATGAACTTGTGTCAAAGAGTGATCTGGTGGTGATCGGCACTGTTGGGCAGACCCTAGTGGGAAAGGTATTCGGTGACGACCCCACCGGAAAGTATCCGACGCGACATCTGCACACCGTTATAGGCGTCGGAGAGGTCCTTAAGGGGCCGGATGTGGGGGAGGTAACGGTCATTACCGATGAAGTTGCGTTCACAGGTACAAATACCGAGGAGTGGCGGACACAGGGAAGCCGCGTGGTGTTGTTTCTTACACCGAGCAAAGACAATGAAGGGCTCCACATATTGGCGAACATCAACTACATCCAGACGGCCTACACGCTTCACGGTGAAGACCTTCGCAAGACGATGGGTGGAGATCTGTACGGACTGAACGATCGAATCGCAGGGATGTCTCTGCCAGAGCTTCGTCGGGCCGTTAGCAGTTCTTAATATGGATGGCGTGATCCATTCTGACCGCGCTCCGTCACAGTTCCACGCCGTACCACCGCGGTCAGAATGACGCGGGCGGGATACCCTACGTCCGTGAAGGACTACCGTTCCTACAGCTTTTGGCTTGACGACTGTGGTGACGACCTCACTCCCCGCGCGCCGCTCGACGGCGACGCGGACTTCGACGTTGCCATCGTAGGAGGCGGCTACTCAGGTCTATGGACCGCCTACTACCTGGCCGGAGCCGATCCTTCGCTCAAGATCGCAGTCCTTGAAAGGGAGATCTGCGGTTTCGGCGCCTCCGGCCGCAACGGCGGATGGTGTTCCGCGTTGTTCGCGGGGAGCAGGAGGCGCACAGCCAGAGTCCACGGACGCGATGCCGCCATCGCCCTGCAGCGAGCGATGTTCGCAACCGTCGATGAGGTCGGCAAGGTCGTTCAGGCCGAGGGCATCGACGTCGGCTGGCACAAGGGCGGGACGCTCTCGATGGCGACCACTCCCGCGCACCTTGCCAGACTGCGCGCATGGGTCGACGACGAGCGCTCGTGGGGTTTCGGTGAGGAGGACTACGTCTGGCTCGGTGCGGGCGAGGCCGCCAAACGTGTCGACGCAGCAGGGTTGCTCGGCGCCGCGTACACGCCACACTGCGCCCGGATCCATCCCGCGAAGCTCGTCCGGGGACTGGCCCGCGCCGTGGAGGGCCGCGGAGTCCAGGTCTTCGAGGGCACCGCGGCGACCGCAATCGAGCCCCACGCAGTCGTAACCGAAAGAGGACGTGTCACCGCTCGAGTCGTCGTTCGAGCCACGGAGAGCTACACGGCAGATCTGCCGGGGCTTCGCCGCGTCCTCACACCCGTCTATTCGTTGATGATCGCAACCGAGCCGTTGGCGCCCGAG
>DASQUP010000217.1:0-8522 GCA_035641235.1 Actinomycetota bacterium | reverse complement strand
AACGAAAACCGCATGAGATCGGCCGACCCCGATGGCGGACGGAGCACCGCCCAATTACGCTATGTGCCGCATCCAAGGTCGGGAGGACGGATGGATAGAGAAGCACTACTGGGCGCACTCGCAAGCTTTTCGCTTTTCGCGGATTTATCTCAGCCCGAGCTGGAGGGGATCTCTCACACCTTCGATGAAGAGTGGTATTCGGAGGGGCAACGCATATTGCGCAGGGGTTTCGCCGGAAGCGGCTTCCACTTGATCCTCGAAGGGGAGGCTGCCGTGCGGATCGATGGTGATGACCGTGCGCGTCTTGCCCGAGGTGATTTCTTCGGGGAGATATCCGCCCTCCTGCGGGAACCACCATCGGCCGACGTTGTCGCCCTGACTCCCCTGCGGTGCCTGCTCCTTCCCGGATCTCAGCTGCACGATTGGTTGATGGCGAAGCCGACCATCGCCTTCCGCATGCTCCAGAGCGAGCTCCGCAGGCTCAAAGTCGCCAACGAATGGCGGAGTTGAACCCCGCCCATCCGCCAGGCCGATACCCGGTGGTGATCGTCGGGAGCGGGCCCGGTGGCCTTCAGTTGAGTTATGCGCTCACTCGGCTCGGCATCAACCACGCGGTTGTTTCAGAGGACGGCTCGCCTGGCGGAATGTTCCAGAGGTTTCCGATACTCCAACGCCTGATCAGCTGGAGCAAGCCGCATGCACCCGCCGAACGCGGAACCCGCAGCTACGAACGGTTCGACTGGAACAGCCTCATCGGCGACGAACCTGCTCATCGCGCCATCCTTCCCCAGGTCATGGACGGAAGCTCCTATTTCCCCTCGAGGTCCGAGATGGAAAAAGGGCTCGCGGCCTTTGCGGAGAGAGCGGGCCTTGCCATTCGATACGGGTGCAAGTGGGAGTCAATCGCGCGGGAGGACGACGAATTCGTCCTCACAACATCCGATGGTGAATACCGGAGCCGGGTCGTCGTATTTGCCGTAGGTATGGCGGAGCCTTGGAAACCGTCGATACCGGGGATCGAAGAGGTCCCTCACTATGCCGAGACACGACCGCCGCGCGACTACGCCGGTAAGAGCCTCTTCATCGTCGGAAAACGAAACTCCGGCTTCGAGCTTGCCGATGGGTTGCTGCCGTGGGCGCGCCAGATCATCCTGGCATCCCCGCACTCGGCCCTCCTTTCTGTAGTTACCCGCTCACTCGTCGGGGCGAGGGCGAGGTATCTCCAACCATACGAAGACCACGTTCTCGGCGGCGGCAACCTCATCATGGATCTATCGATCGAGCGCATTGAGAGGACCACCGAGGGTTATCGGATTCACGCGTATGGCACTACTGTTCCCGGCCGTCACATGATCGACTGCGATGAAGTCATAGCTGCAACGGGCTTCCAGGTTCCGATGCGGAATCTTCGTGACCTAGGGGTCGTAACGATTATGCAGGATCGCCTGCCGGCTCAAACTCCATTCTGGGAAAGTGCGACGGTCTCGGGTATCTATTTCGCGGGAACTATTAGCCAGGGAGCGACCGAACTCAAGAAGTACGGCATCCCGAGTTCCTCCGCTGCAGTCCAGGGCTTTCGATATAACGCGCTCATCCTTGCCCGCCACATCGCCGAGAAGCATTTTGGGATCGAGCAAGCTCGCCCCGCGCTCAGGCCGGAATCAGTCGTCGATTTCCTGCTGTCTGAAGCCACGGAGGCGCCGGAGTTGTGGAGCCAGCGCTCGTATCTGGCGCGGGTGGTGGAGGCCGACGAGTCCGGGGGATTGGTAGACGGGGGCATTGTTCCGCTTGCTCACTTCGTGGACTCCTCCGGGCCCGACGGAGCGGCGATCGCGGTAGAAAACGACGAATCGGGTGACATCCATCCGGCACTCTACGTTCGCAGCCGGGGTGAAGTGGAAGAGTTCTTGTTCCCCTCCTCTCCCATGCACGACTATCGGAGTCAGGACTACCGAATGGCCATGAAGGACAAGGTCGACGCACTCTGCGCTAAAGCGGGGGTCTAGCCCGTGACGTTCTCGACGATCTTGCGCAGGTAAGAGATGGCCTCCTCCGGAGACATGCACTGCCCCTCTTCCCACAGTTCTTGGGTCCGCGCCTCCCCGAGCACCTCGCTCACGATCGGACGCGGGTCTTCGACCTCGATCAGCGCGGGAGGCGACCCCCCGCCATAAGCCTCCCTGAGCATCTCGGAGGCCCCCATCAGCCGCACGGCGTCCTCGTGGTGGCCCGACTCCAACTCGAGTGCGGACAACAATTCAAGAACGCTCTGAGTCGTGCTGATATTGCCGAGGACATCGGCATCATCATGAAATTGGACTAGAAAGCGGTATGCCTCGATCCGGTCGCCACTGAATCGTGCAATCTGGAAGAAGACAAACTGCCCGAGCGAAGCTCCAAAAGTGTTCCCCAACTTCGTGAACCTCTCGAGGGTTTCAGTGCCACGAACTCTGGCTTCATCGAAGTCACGATCTCGAACCGCACACATCGCCAGGCCCCAAGCGGCTGTCGCCAGTCCCTGCTCGTCACCCAACTCCGCTGCCAATTCCCGACTCTTCTCGTAGAAGCTGCGGGCACCGGCCGAGTCGTTTTGGATCAAGTAAATGAATCCAGCGTTGTAGAAGGCCTCCATCATCCCTCGACGGTCGTTCAGTTCGGAGAAGATCTCGAGTGCCTCCAGGTAGTTGGTGCGGGTGGCCTCGAAATCGTTCTGCCAGTAGGTAACGCTCCCGAGTGCCATGACCGCGTGGGCACGGTGTGTCGTCAACGCTGCAGCCCCCGGCAGCGCTAGTAGCTCCGTGAGCCACTTTCTTCCCTCGGCAAGATGAGAGCGGAGCATCCAGAACCTCCAGAGGCCGGCTCCCACACGCAGACCCTGTTCGGCTTCCGAGTTATCGATTGTCCATCGGAGTGCAGCACGCATGTTGTCGTGCTCGAGTTCCATCGCGCGGATGGCCTCGGCCTCGGCGGTAAGCCTGGGTCCATACTCATCGACGAAGTCCAGGAAGAACTGTGCGTGGCGGCGAGTCACTGGTTCAAAGTCATCCGTTGCCCTAAAGGCCTCGAGAGCAAATTCACGAATCGTCTGCAACATGCGAAAGCGTGTCTTTCCATCGTCGGATTCCAGCAGACGTATGAGATTGACTTCGGTGAGTGCGTCGAGACCTTCCAGCGTGTCGATTTGGAGCTCGCCGTCCGGATTGCAGATCGCGTCCGCGGACTCGAACGTCCAGCTGCCGACGAACACAGACAGTCTCCTGAAAAAGGCCTGGATCGAATCATCGAGGAGGTCATAACTCCACGCAATCGCGTTGCGAAGAGTCTGCTGGCGCGCCGGCAGGTCGCGCGCACCGCCGCTAAGTACTGCCAACCCCCCGCGCAGTTTCTCGAGAATCTGTTCTGCGCTCAGCAACCGCACGCGAGCAGCGGCGAGCTCAATGGCCAGCGGAAGGCCGTCGAGGCGCAGACAGATCTCGCTGATCACCCCAGCGTTGCGTTCAGTTATCTCGAAGTCGGGTTTTACCGATCGGGCACGCTGGGAGAAGAGCGCCACGGCCTCGGATCCCTTCAGGGCCTCCAGCGACGGTAAGCGGTCGGGGTTGGGCAGGCTCATTGGTGGGACCGGATACTCCTGCTCGCCGGATATCCGAAGCGCCGCGCGAGACGTGACGATCACTTTAAGGAGCGGCGATGCCGTCAGCAGCTCGGCAACGAAGGGCGCTGCAGAAATCACCTGCTCGAAGTTATCGAGGACAAGGAACATACGCTTGCCGGACAGATACGACTTGACGATGTCCGCCATGGGCCGAAGACCTTGCTCGCGGAGGCCCAGCGCTTCACCGATCGTGGAGGGAACCAAGTCTGGATCACCGACCGCTGCCAGCCACACCACAAAGACACCATCGTCGAAATCACCCAGGGCGTCGGAAGCGATCTGAAGGCTCAGCCTCGTTTTGCCGGTCCCACCGGGTCCCGTTAGCGTGACAAGGCGGCTTTTCTCCTGAAGGGTGCGTATTTCTGCCGCCTCGCGGTCCCGCGAGACGAAGGTGGTGAGCACAACCGGCAGGTTGTTCGGGCGTGATCCGAGCGAGCGGATCGGCGGGAAATCGGTCCGCAGACCGTCAATGCAGAGCTGGTAGAGGTGTTCCGGGCGCTCCAGATTCTTGAGTCGGTGTTCGCCGAGATCCTTGAGGCGGGTGTCCTCACCGAGCAAGGGCTCCGCCAGGGCGCGGGTGGCTTCCGAGACCAGTACCTGTTCACCATGCGCCGCCGAAGAGATACGCGCGGCGCGGTGAACGTCGATCCCGCCGTAGTTATCGCCGACAATCTTCCCCTCACCGGTGTGCAAACCCATGCGAATTCGCAGATCGAGACCTTCCTGGTGCGCGTATCGGGTGAACGCTCGCTGGGCCGCCCCAGCCGCCATGATGGCGTCCGCAGGGCTGGTGAAGGCAACGAAAAATGCATCCCCTTCGGTCGATACCTCGATGCCGTTGTGGCTAACGAGTGCCTCTCGCATCAGGCGGTGGTGGTCATCGAGGACGCTGCTGTAGCGGTGACCGATGTCTTGCAGTAGCTGCGTCGACCCCTCGATGTCCGTGAAGAGGAAGGTGATGATGCCCCGAGGCAAGTTGCCGGAATTCATGAGGATCGCTCGAACTCGAGCAGCGGAGCTTGTGGACAGGGGGTTACCGACTGTCGCTGCGGCTCGTCGGGCTCCCGCTTCGGATTCAGAATCCCCGTCCCGTTGACTGCCGCACCGGCGAAACACATGAGTGCCGCCGCAAGCATGGCAACGCGGAATGCCGTCGTGGAGGCTTCTTGAGCCGCCGACGCGATCTGGGGATCCGTCCCCGCAGGCACTCGGTTTAGGGGGGCAACCTGACTGCGAAGTGATCTGGATGAAGTATCCGCGCCGGGGACCTCCGACGCCAATGTGGAATAGAAGCTCGAGGAGATGAGGATGAAGAGGAGGGCGCCTGCAAGCTGTGGACCCACGCGCGAGATGGCGTTGTTGAAGGCAGAGGCCACCCCCGAGTTCCTCACTGGGACCGAACGCATCAGTGCGGTCGTGAGGGGAGCAACCATGATCATCAGTCCGAGACCAAAGAAGATCAGAGCCGGCAGGACGTCGACCACAGCATCGAGTGGAGGAAGGTAGGTATCCAGATCACGGAACCGGAATTGCCACGATGCAGTATCACTCGGCATGCGCGCAAACCACACCAATCCCGCCCCCATGAACACAGGTCCGACGGTCATGAAAACCTTCGGTCCGTAACGATCTGCCAGCGCCCCGAACTTTGCTGAGAAGAGTGCAAGAAAGAAACTAGTTGGAATCGTCACCATCCCGAATGCAACCTCGTTGTAGCCGATTACGCCGATGAAGAAGAGAGCGGCGAATTGGATCATCACGTAGATGGCCCCATAGATCAGGAGAGTGGAGATGTTCGTGATCGTGAAATTGCGCGAGCGGAATAGATCTAGGGGGACAAGCGGGTTCTGGGACCGTGCCATCAAGAACGGAAACGCGATTGCCGCAAGAAGTCCGGCCCCGAGTGAGATGTAAGCGACTGCATCGTTCCACTCCTGAGACTGCCCTCGAATCGCTCCGAAAGTAAGCCCGCCCACCGCAACCGCGACGACCACCGCTCCCAACCAGTGAAAGCGGCCCGTAGCTTCTTCATCGCGCGTCTCCGCCATCTTTGAAAGGGTCGCCCACAGAGCCCAGCCGATCAGTGGGATGTTGATCAAGAATGCCGCACGCCACGAGATCGAAGCTACGAGAACGCCCCCGATGACCGGACCCAGGATCGTGGTGGCAGCGCTGGCGCCCGCCCAGATTCCGAACGCCTTCCCCTGCTCCTCCCCTTCGAATGTCGCGGTAATGATCGAAAGGGATCCGGGGACGAGAACGGCTCCCGCAGCACCCTGCAGAATCCGCCCGATGATCAGCCACTCCATATTGGGAGCAACTCCGCACAATACGGACGTTGCGCCGAATCCCACTAGGCCGATTGCGAACATCCGCCTCCGCCCGTGGAAATCGGTCATTGCTCCGGCCAGTATTAAGAGTGCGCTGAGCGTGAGCAGGTAGCCGTAGTACACGTACGACTGCGCTTCGAGGGTGCCCAGGAATGTGCTCGACAGCTCCTCCCCGATCCTGGGAAGAGCAACCGGTACGATGGTCGAATCGAGGAAGACGATTCCTGATCCGAGTACGACCGCAAATAAAGTCCAGCGCTTACTGTCGGTCAATTGGAACCCCGCCTGTCATAGGGACGTTCTTGTATTCCGGCAGGACGTCGCAGGTGAGTCAACCGCCCTTCAAATGATTTCCACCCAACATTCAGTCTCCCATCGCCACCCCCGCGATGTGGGGTTCGCCTTTTGTCGCCACAAATGCCGATTCGTTACAGGCTCGCCTTCCCGGAAGGGACAATTCGGTCAGAACCTACAATTCCCACGGAACCTGGGAGCTGCGAAAGAAGTTGACGCCGGTCGCCTCCAAGCGCGGGCCTTGAGCCCCGAGCCGCACACGATACTCGTCCCATGATCCCCTTGCGGGGACCCAACCGAGTTCCGCTATTCCAGCGAGCCGCGGCCACACCATGAACTCCAGGTCGGAAGCGGTGGCGATTGTTTCCGTCCAGATCGGCGCCTCCACGCCGGCGATATCCGACTCCCCGATCTCCGGGATGTGGTCGGCCGGATCCCATTCATATGCTCGCCGAACGTCAACGAAGCCGGCCCACTTCGTACCCAATGATGTCTTGGAGTCATATTTCATGTCGAGATACGCACGATCGCTGGGTGACATCACTAACTTCGACCCGCGCTCGACGGCCTTCCGAGCCAGCTCCGCTCCAGAGTGCGAGCCCGACCCGTTGTTCCAGAACTGGACCACGGAGTTGGCAGAGAGCGCCGCTTTGGCGACCTCCTCCCACCCGACCAGGCTCTTTTTCTGATGGCGGATGGTTTCGTCCACGCGTCTCATGAAGGTGATGTACTCGGGGGGCGCTGTCTGCGCCGCCTCGTCGCCCCCGATGTGGATATAGGGCCCGGGAGTCAGATCTGCGATCTCCGCGATGACCTCGTCGACGAACCGGTCGGTGACCTCCTTGCCGATGCACAGCGAGCTGAATCCAACGTCAGTGCCGGTGTAAAGGGGCCTCGGTCGGCCATCACAGTTCAGCTCGGGATAGGAGGCGAGAGCTGCACGAGTGTGCCCCGGCATGTCTATCTCGGGAACGACCGTCATGTAGTGGGCCGCCGCATAACTCACGATCTCCCGATAGTCGTCTTTGGTGTAGTAGCCCCCCTGGGTACCTCCGACCTCGAGGCTCCCCCCGTGCTGCGTGAGGCGGGGCCAGCGGTCGATATGGATCCGCCAGCCCTGGTCGTCGGTCAGGTGGAGGTGAAGGACGTTCAACTTGTAGCGGCAGGCCAGGTCGATGTGCCGTTTGACGTCGGCGACGGAGAAGAAGTGGCGGGCGACGTCGAGCATGGAGCCTCGCCATCCCCATCGAGGGCGGTCGACGATCCGCACGCCCGGGACGTTCCAGGGCCCGGAGGTGACCGATTTGCGCTCCACGCTCGGTGGGAGCAGCTGGCGGAGGGTCTGGACCCCCCGGAAGAGCCCCTGGGGCGCGCCGGCGATCAGCGTGATCCCGGGGCCGGCGACGTCGAGGGTGTAGCCCTCGGAACCGAGATCCCCCTCGATGGAAAGGCCCAGGAACAGCGAGTTCTCGGGGAGGGTCTGAGCTGCTTTTGCCGTTCGGGTCACGGGTGTCACGGGTGGCATGGGTGTCACGGGGAGCGGAAGGCCGGTAGAGGGGCGCAGGAGACCCGCCAAATACTCGCCGATGGGCTGTGATTCTGGCCCGTCCACGACGATGGACGTGCCGGGGTCGATCTCGAATTCGATTCCCCCGAGGACCTTAAGTGAGGCAGGGGCGGGTACGAGCCTGGGCTGAGTGGTCACGGATTCAGCTTGAATAGCCCAGACCCCATCTGACTTCCCCGCATGAAAGTTTCGTGCGTGCAATTCATTCCTAAAAACGTATTTCGAGCCCGCGATTCTGGGAATAGCTCCTCCGTGGAGTTTGGTGAGCCAACTAAACGCGTCCTCCGCCTGACGGCGAATCCGGCCTCGGCGAGTGCCGCTCGCCGATGGCTGGCCAGCCTGGATGTTCCCCTGAACGACGAGCGAGCCGAGCAACTCCGATTCCTGGCCAACGAACTGGTGACGAACTCGATCAGGCACGCCGCCGGAAAGTCTGTCTGCGTAGAGGTCGAGGTCCTTCCCGGCTCGATCCGCGTTTCGATCATCGACGACGGCGACGGGGGCGCCAAACCCACTCTGCAGCATCCGTCAATTTGGAACACCGGGGGGCGCGGCCTGGCGCTGGTGGATCGTTTGTCGAGCCGGTGGGGGCACAGCACG
The DNA here is from genome assembly GCA_035641235.1 of Actinomycetota bacterium. Taxonomy (GTDB): domain Bacteria; phylum Actinomycetota; class CADDZG01; order CADDZG01; family WHSQ01; genus DASQUP01. Next base: position 76 of record DASQUP010000217.1, on the reverse strand, counting down.
GCGGACGGCACGGTGGTGTGGTTCGAGATCGACCGAGAGGACGCCTTCCACCGAGGCCGCCTAATCGAGCGCTAGG
>DASQUP010000216.1:0-11203 GCA_035641235.1 Actinomycetota bacterium | reverse complement strand
AGTACACCGGATCATGAATTCGTTCCGGGTTTTTAGGTCCTTGAGCCCGCTTCTGATATCGTCGCTCCCCAAGGGGCGATGGGCCGAAAACTCTCGCGACCTCGCGGACCGAAACCGCAGCGCCGCATCCGACTCACCGCTCCCGAGTACAAAGAGCTCAAACGCATCACGCGGCTTCGCACAGCGCCCTACGCTGAGGTGGTTCGGGCCAAGATACTCCTGCGCGCGTACGAGCATCCCGACTGGACGAACACGGCCATCGCGCGGGCGGTGGGTTGTACTGACCGGACCGTACGTAAGTGGCGCAGCCGGAGCCGGGCGGGACCGGCGCTGACGGAAGCGCCGCGGCCCGGTGGGCCGCGCTTTTTCCCCCTCCGCGGCCCGCGCGCAAGTGACCGCCCTCGCCTGCACGCTACCCAGGGATTCCGGTAGACCGCTCTCGCGCTGGTCCGCGTCCGAGCTCGCGCGGGCGGTGATCCAGCGGGGCCTCGTCTCAAGCATTTCCGCCTCGACCGTGAAACGGTGGCTCCAAGCTGACCAGATCAAGCCCTGGCAATATCGAAGTTGGCAGCGACCCACCGACCCTCGATTCCTGGAGAGGGCCATTCCGATTCTCGACCTGTACGAGCGCGCGCACGGATTGGCCCGGAAGGGGCACATCATCATCTGCGCGGACGAGAAGACATCGATTCAAGCACGGAAAGCCACCGGTGGCACGATGCCCGCCGGGCCGGGCCAGCCACTGCATGTCGGCGATCGCTACCAGCGTCGGGGTGCGGTGCAACTGTTTGCGGGCCTCCTGGTGCACAGGGGCGAAACGCTGGCGCGGTGTTTTGAGCGGAAGCGCTTCGGCGAATTTCAGAGGTTCTTGCGGATGCTATTCGCCAGCCTCTGGTGCAAACGGATCCGGGTACTTCACCTGATCCTCGATAACGGCTCGACCCATGCGCCCAACCAGCTGGCGTCCTGGATTCGCACGCTCGGGCTGCGCTTCGCCGTCCGCATTCATTGGCTTCCGGTCCACGCCTCTTGGCTGGACCAAATCGAGATTGTATTTGGCGTCCTGCAGAAGAAAGTACTGACCCCCAATGACTTTGACAGCACGCGCCACGTCGAACGTCGTCTGTTGGCCTTTCTGGCCGAGCGCAACCTTACGGCACGCCCGATCCAGTGGAGCTACACATCGAAAACACTCCGCGCTAGATTCGGCCAGCGCCTGGCCACATCCTAAAAACCCGGAACGAATTCATGATCCGGTGTACTAAGTTCACTGTGACCCGTTCAAGGTCGGCGCTGCTGGCCTGAACGCCCCGTGCCCTAGGCAACCGTCACGAACCCCTCGAACAGAACGGCAACGCTACAGTCCGACGGGCGTTTCCCGTTGGTGAATCGAACCCGTGTTTCGGGAAACGCACCGGATGCCTGGCTCACTGGAGATCGATCCAGTAGGTTTCCGGAGTCGTCTCCAGACCAGAGCCGACAGATCAATCGGTTGCTGGCCGGACGGAGTTTGTCGAAGGACAGCCGGAAGCCATTGCCGACAGCAGAACTCGAGCGCCAGCAGTGTAGCAGAGTGTTTGAAGCCTCGGATTATCGCGGAAGCCGATGATTGCGCCGACTGCGAACCAAGCGCGCACGTTCGGTCACCACGACGTCTCCTCAAGAGCTCCGACACGCGGAGCTAGCGATGGCAACGTGGTCGAATTGCAGGACCTCCACTTCATGGGCTGGGCCGAATGCCAGCGCCTGAGCGGAGGTCGGTCTCGGTGGACTACCCGCTCACGCGCCCGGTGGCAGCACGTGGCCGGCGTAGGGCTGGGCTCGACGCGAGGCCGAGGCGGCAGGATACTGGCGTCAGCCGGGGAGGGAGACCTCAACCGGAGGTGAGCGATGAGCAGACGGGGTTGGCTCGTCCTGATCGTCTGCATCGTGCTGGTCGGTGGTGCGGCCACGTGGTACTGGCTCCCCGAGTTGATCCGCCAGGTGGCCGTCGCGCGGATCCACGCCATGACGGGGCGCCCCGTCAGCATCGAAGCCGTCCGGCTCAATCTCCTGACCGGCCGGTTCACGATTCGCGACTTCCGTCTCGCCGAGCGTGAGGGGACGGCGCCTTTTGCCGACTTCGCACAGCTCGACATCCGCGTGTACCTTCCCTCGCTACTGCGCGGCCATCTCTGGATCCGGGAGCTCGTTTTGCGCGACTCGACCGTGCGCGTCGTGAGGGTGGCAGGCGACGAGTTCAACTTCTCCGATCTCATCCAGACCTCCGGCGCGACGAGCAAAGCCCTCGACGTCACGGTGGATCGCTTCGCACTGACCGGTGGGACGGTCACTCTCGAGGACCGGGCCCTGCCCGAGTGGCGGACGTGGGCCTCGGAACACATCACGATCGAGGCCCACAACCTATCCACGCTGAGGGGCGACGGCCGTGCGGTCGGCCGCTCGGTGACCGCGGGGGCGCCGGTCGCGGTCGAGGTCAACAATCTGCGACTTTACCCGATCCACCTGCGAGCTACGGTGAGGGTCGAGGGGCTGGACCTCAGCATGGCGCGGGTCTACTTCCCGCCGAGCGCCCCGGTCATCGTCGACCGCGGACGGGCGAGCACATCGGTCACGGTGGCCCTCGACGCGCGCGATGGCCTGCGGGTCGATGCGGACGGGCAGTTTGAGGACGTCGCGTTCGTCAAGGCCGACGAAGACACACCCCTGGCGCTCGTCCCCAAGCTGACGGCGCAGGTGACCGGCTTCGGGGTCCGTGAGGGCGATCTGCAACTGGAGCAGCTGGCGGTCGAGGGCACGATGGACGTGCGGGAGCCGACGGCGAAGGGGGAGGCGCGCTTTCGGCCCTCCCGAGTGCAGGCGAGCATCGCCGATCTGACCTGGCCCGCTCGAACGGCGGGCCGGCTCGACCTGCGTGCCAGCATCCCGGGGGGCGGAATGCTCACGGCTGCGGGCACGGTCCGGCCGCCCCCGGAGGCGACCCAGCTTCACGTGCGGGTGGCCGACCTCGATCTTGCGCCGTGGGCCCAGTTCCTGCCGCTGGCGGTCCGGGCCCGGGGGCTGGCCGAGGCCGATCTTCGGATGAACGAGCCGCTCGCGGCCGGAATACCGGCGCGCGTGCAGGGGGCGATCGCCGTCAACGGTCTCGGCGTAGCGGACGCGCGTCAGGAGCTCGTGAGTGTTGAGCGCATCGAAGCCGGCGAGCTGGAACTACACTGGCCGACCCAGCTCGTGGTCGGGCGCATCCTGGTGAGCGGACCGCGTGGCATCGTCGAGCGCGATCACTCGGGGCGCTTCCCGCTGAGAGAGCTCGCGGGCCGTCCGGGCGCCTCTCCGGCGGTGCCAAGTGCTCCCGCAGCTGACTCTCAGGCGGAGACAACGCCACCATTCGGTGTCGAGATCGATGAGGTCGTCGTTCGAGACGGCGCCGTGGCCTGGCGTGACGCAACGGTCTCCCCTCCGGCCCGATTCGACGTCTCCGGCATCGAGGCGACGGCGCTCCGCTCTTCGTTGCGAGGCTCTCTGAGTGTCCCGTACATCACGATCGAGGCCCACAATCTGTCGACGCTGAGGAACGACGGCGGTGCGGCCGGGCACTCCGTGACAGCGGGGGCACCCGTCTCAGTCGAGGTCACGAACCTCCGACTTGACCCGATTCACCTGCTGGCCACCGCCAGAGTCCAAGGCCTGGACTTGAGCGTGGCGAGCGTTTACTTGCCGCCGAGCGCTCCGGTGATCGTGAACCGCGGACGGGCGAGCACATCGGTCACCATGGCTCTGGACGCGCGCGATGGCCTGCGCATCGACGCGGACGGCCAGTTCGAGGACGTTGCATTCATCAAGACCGACGAGAGCACACCCCTGGCCCTTGTGCCCAACATGACGGCGCAGGTGACCGGCTTCGGGTTCCGTGAGGGCGCGCTGCAACTGGAACGGCTGGCGGTCGAGGGGACGATCAATGTTCGGGACCCGGCCGCCAAAGAGGCCGCGAGTTATCGGGCGTCCAGCGTGCAGGCAAGCATCGCCGATCTCACCTGGCCTGCGCGGACGGCCGGGCGGCTTGACATCCAGGCCAGCATCCCGGGGGGCGGAATGCTGACCGGCGCGGGCACGGTGCGGCCACCTCCGGACGCGACTCAGCTGCACGTACGGGTGGTCGACCTCGACCTGGCACCCTGGGCCCAGTTCCTCCCGCTGGCGGGAAAGGTGAGAGGCCTGGCGGAGGCCGATCTCCGAATGAACGAGCCGCTCGCCGCCGGGATCCCGGCGCAGATGCAGGGGACGATCGCCGTCAAGGGACTCGGCGTGGCGGATGCGCGTCAGGAGCTGATCAGTGTTGAGCGCATCGAAGCCAGCGGCCTCGAGGTCCACTGGCCGAGCCGCTTCGTCGTCGGGCGCATCCTGGTGAGCAGACCGCATGGCATCGTCGAGCGCGACCGGTCGGGACACTTTCCGCTGACGACCCTCGCGGGCCGTCCGGGCGCTTCCGATGCAAAGCCAGCCCAGGCCGGGGCCGACTCCGCGGCAGTGCCGCCGTTCGGCGTCGAGGTCGACGAGGTCGTCGTTCGAGACGGCACCCTGGCCTGGGATGACGCGACTGTCTTGCCCCCGGCGCGCCTCGGGGCCACCAGCATCGAGGCGACGGTGTCGGCGCTCAGCTGGCCCCAGCCACGTCCACTCAATGTGCGGATCGGCCTGCGCCCCCCAGGCGGCGGCCACGTCGAGCTCGCCGGGCGCGTCGGCCTCGATCCGATCACCGCCGACCTGCGCGTGATCGCGAAAGACGCGGAGCTCGCGCCGTACCAGCCCTACGTTCCGATTCCCGCTCGCATCAGCGGGGCGGCCGATCTGGATCTGGCCGTGGTGCTTCCACCGCTCACTGAACGCCGTGCGACCGCCCGAGGCAGCCTCGCCTTGTCGCGTGTGGACGTGCGGGATGAGGAACGGACGGTCGCGCGGCTCCAGCGGGCCGGCGTGAAGGGGCTCGCCGTCGAGTGGCCCGATCGCATCACCGTCAACCGACTCGAGCTGGCGCAACCGTGGGTTCTGGTCGAACGCGACCAGAACGGCGCGTTGCCGTTGCCGGCTCTGTTTACTCCCGGGTCCGACACGACTCACCGGTCGGGCACGGCAGCCACGGCTCCGGCAGCGAGTCCTCAGACCGGTAGCCGTGACCCCCTCGCCGTCACCGTCGCAGAACTCGCCCTCGATGACGGCGGGATCCGTGTCGTGGACCGCACGGTGTCCCCGGCGTTCGCCGTGGATTTTCAGTCCGCCACGCTGCGGATGGAGAGCATCTCCACGGCGTCAGCCAGCCCGGCGCGGGTCGATCTCGCTGGACGCATCGGGGCCGCCGAGCTCGCCTTGCGTGGCACGATCGGCCTCTTCCGCGGTCCTCTACGGCTCGACATGAGCGGCGAGCTGCGAGAATTCTCGATCCCGCGTACGAATCCCTACCTGGTCCGCCAGGTCGGGTGGAGGACACGTGACGGCCGGCTGGCGACGAAGATTCGCTGTCGCATCGACGGCGACGCGCTGTCCGCCCACACGGATTTCCGTCTCAGCCGACTTGAGCTCGAGCAGGCGGGTGACCGTGATGAGGCCCAGGCCCGCATCGGGCTGCCGCTCGGCCTGATGACCGGGCTGATGAAGGACTCCCGTGGCGATATCAACCTCTCGTTTCCGGTGGGGGGCCGGCTCAGCGATCCGCGTTTTGACTTCCGGGAGGCCATCTGGGGCGCCATCCGGACCGTATCGATCAACGCCATTACGCTGCCAGTCAGCTGGATCGGCCGCATCCACGTTGGCGGCGATTCGCGGATCCAGCAGATCGAAGTTGATCCGATCCCGTTCGAGTCTGGGACGGCGAGGCTCACCCCCGAGGGGCACACTCGAGTCGCAGCCGTTACCGCCTTCCTTCAGCAGCTACCCGCGATGAAATTGGCTCTCACGCCGTTGATCTCCTCGGACGACGTTGGACAGCTCAGACGCCAACTCCTGGAGGCGACCATCGACGATCTCGCCCGGGCGGGACGGCTTTCGAGACAGGACGCCGTGACGCGACTCTTCGTGCAGCGCTTGCCCGATCAGCCCGTGCCCGGGACGCCGGAGGCGACGTTCGAGGCGCTCCTGGCGCGGGAGCCGCGGCCGACCTCTGAGGCAGTTGCCGAGCTCGCCGCCCGGCGGGTGGAAGCCGTGCGCGCCCCGGGCAAGCAAGCGGGAATCGACGCCGCGCGGTTGGTCGAGACGAAGGTCGTCGCACGCGAGGATGGCGGGAGCCGGATTGACCTGGAGGTGCTCGACCCTGAGACCCCGCAACTATCGAAGGTGCGCGAGATCCTTCGACGGCTTGGCGTGCCGCTCAAGGGCTCCGACGCCCGAGAGTGAGTTCGAGTGCTCCTCCCTCGGCGCTGCGGATGCCCTAACCGGCGCCGCCGGGCGGCACGTGGTACAGATACTCGTGCAGGGCACGAATCTCCTGGCCCTTGTCCTCGAGGTCCACGCGCATGAGATCTCGGATCGAGAGCATCGAGAGCAGACGGTCGCCGCTGACGACCGGCAGGTGGCGGATGTTGGCCTGGTCCATCGCGCGCATGGCCGACTGGTAGTCGTCGTCGGCCTGCGCCACCACGAGGTCGGTCGTCATGACGTCGGCCACCGGCGTGCGGCCGGGGTCGAGGCCGCGATCGACGACGCGGCGGACGATGTCGCGCTCGGAGAAGACGCCGACCAGCCGGTCGCCGGCGAACACGGCGACGATGCCCACGTTGTTGGTCGTCATCGTCCGGGCGGCCTCGGCGACACTGGCGTCGCGTTGCACGCCGAAGATGAATCCGGGCCGCATGATCTCGCGCAAGCTCTTCATGGCGGCACCTCCCGGGGAGTGATGCCCCCAGCCTACGCCGTCAGGAACCCTTTTGCTTGTCGATGAGGGCGAGCAGCGGGCAGCCAGGCGCGCGTTCGCTCTGCTCGTAGCCGAGTGATGTGATGTGCACTGCGAGATGTGCTTCCGGGGCCACACGCGCACGAGCTCGTCCCGGGGACATCTCACGCCGGTACGGCACGGGGCGGGGCTACGGCTATCTCTTGCCGGGAGCAACGACCAGCGCGTTTGGCACCCCCCATCCGCCGGGCAGCGACAGCGCCAGGCCGGGAAGCTTCACCACAAGCTGTGTCGAGGGACCGCCGTCGAGGTTGAGCGCATCCAAGCACCCGAGCCCGCCCTTGTCAGCCGGGTCGGCAAGGAAGCGTGCAAAGGCGGTAGATTCGGCCCTGGTCGATACAACGAGGACGACAATGCTTCCCTCAGCGCACACCGCGGTCCGCTCGGCGATCTGGGGTTTCAGCGGCTGGACCCGCCCCCCGACAACGAGACGGGGAATACCCTGGACGATGAGGCGATGGGCACGATGGTCCTGGATGTCGGCACCGAGCATGATCCGCGCCCTCCTGCCGTCAACCACGAGCGCGCCCCAGCTACGCCGGTTGCTTACGGCCATAGCTTGTCCTTCGTCGACAGCGAGGCCCATCGCACGGCCCTCCTTGTCGAAGAAGCTGGCGTTGAAGGCAACAACGACGGGATAGGGCGCAACGATCTGCTCTACGGTGCGCCGTGACGACGGGGCTCCAGCTGGAATTAGACGGAGCTCTGCGACCTCGAGATCGACCTTGAAGGCATGGCCTGAGAAAGGCTCCGCGTCTGCGGGGCGCGCCTCGACGAGCGCGTGGGCGATGCCGGGGGCTACTGTCAAGAATCTCGGCGGCTCCGCTCTCGCCGAGCTCACCCCCGCGCTACCTACCGCCAGGAGCCCCGCCGAGACGCAGAGGATGAGCGTGAGGCGGCGTGTCATGGACTTCATCTTCCCGATGGTCCACCGGGAGACGCCGGCCGCAGGCTTCTAATTCCACCAGCCCTCGCGTGCGATCTGCTGGCGCACTTCCAGAGCACGCCGGAGCAGCGGCTTCACGAGCGTCCGCCTTGCGTGAGGTCGTCTCAGCGCACCACCCACCGGTAGCCGTTCCAATACCACCACTTCTCCCCGTCCCAGTTCCACCACGTGTTCCCGGCGTACGTCGGGGACACCGGCACGTAGTAGACCTGCGGCGCGTGCCGGAGCCGATGCACGTGACGCGGGCGGCTGTGGTTCCAGTGATGGCGGTGGTCGTGGTGCTTCACCGTGCCGTGGTGCTTTACGGTCAGGTTGGTGGCTTCGGCCTTGAGTGTGCCACCGGTGAGCAGTCCGAACACGAGCGCCAGCGCCAGGTAATTCTTCATCGCGTCTCCTCCCACGCGTCCGTCGACTGCGACGCGACGTTCGCCAGGAAGAGGGCAATGTCGATGCCAGACCAACACGCGAGGAGAATCGGGAAGTTGCCCCACCGGCAGGGCTTCGCGTCGGGCTTTGTGCCCGGCCGGCCCAGCGAAGAGGCCCGAGGCAACGGTCGATCACCCCACTGTCCTCGAGGAAGTCCGCGCCCGGCCTTCGTCGAAACGATTTCAGGTCGCTTCTTTTGATGGGGGTGAAAGGCGATAGCATGAGTGCACTCCGTCGCATCGGAGATCCCGCGGACTCGCGGGCAGTCCTGTGGAAGATCGTGTGGGAACCGACCGGTTCGAGAATATGGAGGATCAGATGCTACGCAAACAGATCTTGACAACACATCAGACCATGTCGGGTCATGGTGCCGCCGAGAAGGATATCTCCGCTGTGGCGACGGTGCTCGTCAGCTCTGAAGATCCGCGCCATCCGATCGACCATGCGTTCGACGGTCAGCGAGGGCCGGGGGCAAGTCGCTGGATTGCCGCACAGTCGGGTGAACAGACGCTGATTCTGGCGTTTGATACGCCGCAGACTCTTCGTAAGATCCTGGTCGAGGTCGAGGAGCCGGCGATCACCCGCACGCAAGAAATGGCGGTATCCATCTCGCAGGACGGGGGGCAGACCTATCGCGAACTCGTGCGTCAGGAGTACAACTTCAGCCCGCCCGGGACGACGCTCGAGCATGAAGAGTGGTCGATCAAGGCCGACGCGATCAGCCACTTGCAGCTCAAGATCAAGCCGGACAAAGGCGGCAAGGCTGGTCGCGCTACCCTCACGACGCTCGCCTTGGAGTGACGTTCATTCCCGGGAGCTGTCCTCACGATCCGGTAGAACACCAAGCCGCCTTGCCCTTGGCCGCCGAGGTGCTCGGCCCACACGAACAAGCTCATCCAGCGCCGCGCCTGAGCCGGTCGAGATAGAAGCGTGCGCGCCATGCTCGCATCGACTGTCTCCAGCGCGTAGGCGAACTTCGTGGTTGCCCGTCGAAGGGGACGGCTATCCCGCCGAAGCCTTACGGAGATCGGTTACTGTGTGCCGCGAGCGGATACAGCGACCACCGCATCGATGGGCCTTCGCGTCCTTCGCTTCCGTAGGAGTAGCGCACAGAGTCACGGTCAACTCCTCGCCGCATGGGTGAAGAACCGCATACTGACCGTCCCCCTTTATCCAGGCGGCCGTCGTGCCCCACTCCCGTTGCGCTACTGCTTGCCATGGTGCCATCTGTATCACCTCATGGAAGCCAGTATGCTCCTAATCTGGGGTAGCGCCCCCACCATTCCTGACGGTTGACCGAATCGGTGGCGTTCTTGGACTTCGTCGTGAGGGCCCGCAGCAGTCCGCTGATTACCGCGGGGTTGAACTTTGGTGAATCGCAAAGCCTGGTATGCAAGGGGACCAGTTCCTCTTCGTCCGCCCGCCGTTGCCCTGGGACGGCTACGCGCCGACGTCGGTGTACTTCACGTCGCAGCGATACGTCTTGTACTCTCCCACGAAGAACGGCTGGAGCGGTGCCATGATCTCCCGGTAGAGCGCACTCTGCTCGTAGGCCTGCATGTCCGCAGGGTTGTCCCACAGGCTCACCGCGAATCCCGTATCGTTGTCTGCCGCGTCCTGGGCCAGCCAGCGGCCGCGCAGCCCCTTGAGGTTCTTGCCCTTGGTGAGGACATTCTCTCGGTAGGTACGCTCGAACTCACCCCACGCGCCTGAACGAAGCTTGCCCCAGGTAATGCGGATCACCATCGTCAACCTCCTCAGCAACCACTCGGCGGACTTCGAGGACTCCCCCGGCTCTACGCGCCCGGCGCTTCGGGGGCGGTGTTTTCCGCGGGATCGAACTCCACGTGCTCCCAGATCGCCTCGGGCACGGGCCATGGACGTAGGACCGTCGCGAGCTGTCTCGCATCCTGAATGGGTCCGTGCTCGGCGCGAAACTTGAGGATGGCCTGGGCCTGTTCGGGTCCGATGCCCGGCAGCTCGAGTAGCTCGCCAGGATTCGCGAGATTGACCCTCACCCTGCTTGGCATGGGCGCCTCCTGGACGAAACGAACGCCCGATCGGTTGAGCTCGGGGAAGTCTCTGCGTCCGAGGATCTGCGCAAACAGATTCCGCGTCAAGCGGCAGTCGTGCGAGGAAGGAAGAACTGCTGCGGGGGACCCGCGCGCCTCGCCGACCGCAACGCCGTCGCCCGACCTCTCTCGCTGATGGGCATCACGCCGCCCGTCCCGACGCTGCCGCCGGCGGCGGCGGCACGCGACGAGTTTCCTCCGCGCAAATCCAACCCTGACGGTGAAAGGATTGCCTCAAGAGCGTCGGTTGCATCGGCGTGTATCGCAGGGGGCCTCGCCTTCACGCGCAATTCGCCATGCGGTTGGTGGGCACTGAACGCCAACTCACTGGCATCCCGGCTGCACCCCTGATCAAGGTGCCCCGCTGGGAAGGTGAAGTAATGTGGCGGGGCAACGAGGCCGCCATAGCACCGTGAGGATCGCCAGCAGGCGGCGGTGCAGGCGGCCTCGTTCTTTTCGGCGTCCCCTTCCTATCCCCTCGGGCCAGGCCCGCACCTCATGGCGTGGTAGCGTCAGTGGCAGGGACGCGCCCTTCGACGATCAGGTGATGATTCACGGCCGTGGAGGGCCAGCGGTGCGTGATCCGTGGCGAGCCGATCGTCGAGGGCGATCGTGTCCGCATGGCCGCCGTGGCCAGTGGCGCCTCTCCGCTTGTGACCACGTTTAGTCACATCGTACTAGTACTACTGTGTCATTAATTATTGTCGCCCTCCATGGCCACACGCGAGACACGGCCGGTCGCGCGCCAAGGTCCACGCGAGGAGGCGATACATCGTCGCGATGGATTCGGGGACGTGCCGTTCAGGACGCACTGGG
>DASQUP010000215.1:0-9553 GCA_035641235.1 Actinomycetota bacterium | reverse complement strand
CAACGCACCACCTCCCCCGCATCGGTGGCCGGCGGCTGATCCGTCTCCTCAAGGAATCCATTGATGCGAGCCGGCATATCCCCCGGAGGGAGGAAGCGGTTGTCATCTGGATCCACAAGGCGTTCAAATGGCGGCGCGAGTTCAGCTTGCGCCACAAGTTCGTCGTACGTGTGACGTTCCCCTCGCTCCTCCCATGTGCGTCGACACTCCTGAAGCAGCCACAACCCCATTACGTTCTTTAGAAACCGAGTCGTAGCACCGAAGCCCTCTTCGTTTGTGAAGTTCATCTCGCGCGTTTCCTCGGTGATCACCGGCGCGTCGAGCTCGACGCCTACAAGGGACCACGTGCCGGACGAGATGTACGCGATGTTTTCGTCGTCGGCCGGAACCGCGACAACGGCGGAGGCGGTGTCGTGGGACGCGACGGTTACGTTATCGATCGCTGCAACATCGAGCCCTGTACCGGCGAGGAGATCGGGCGTCACGGGGCCGAGGCTCTGCCCGGGATCAACGAGCTCTTGAAAGAGGCGGCGTGGAAATCCCATGCCATCGATCACCGGCCATGCCCATTCCCGTTTGGACGCGTCGTACATCTGAGTTGTGCTCGCGAAGGTGCGCTCGGCGGCCTGGCGCCCGCACATCCAGTAGTTGATCAGATCTGGCATGAGGAGCATTGACTCGGCGGCTTCCAGCAGAGGATCGCCGACCAGTGCGGCCATCTGGTTGAGTGTGTTGACGGGCATGTCTTGGATGCCTGTCGTTGCATAGATCTCTTCAGGCGCGAGGCGGCGGGCGACTTCGTCCATGCCTCTTGCGGTTCGTTCGTCACGGTAGTGAACGGGGTTGGCAAGGAGGCGCCCTTTGCCGTCGAGTAAGGCGAAGTCAACTCCCCAGGTGTCCACCCCGACGCTGGCTAGCCCTCCGGCCGAGGCGGCCAGCCGAAGGCCGTGGCGGACCTCGCCGAAGATTCGGAGAACGTCCCAGTAAAGGGCTTCGGGCAAGCGCACAGGCACATTGGGGAAACGGTGAACTTCGTGAGCGACCACTCGGCCCTCGGTTAAGGAGCCGACGAGCACACGGCCGCTCTCCGCGCCAAGGTCCACCGCGACCGCGCGGACATCGTTCACTCGAGCCGTCGCCTCATTTTGAAACCCATCATCACTCGCAAGGAGGTGGTGGGTTGAAGGCTCATGCCGAGCCTCCAACCCGTCAACGATCCTGCGGTAGATGCGCTCCGTTAGCCCTCTTCTTCGATATTCGATTCGTCATACACGGTGAACGGCCCCATCACGATTCGCAGCGCGTTCTCGCGCGTGGGGTCACTCTCGATCGTGTACGAACCCATACGGCCGGCTTCGAACTCCTCACCCTCCGCCGCCTCGACCTGACCTGTAGCGATTCCATAGGTCACGTAGTACGCGAGGTATCCAAGATCCTTGAAGCTCCACAGTGCGAACTTTGGAGCGCAACCGCTGAGTGTGTACTCCTTCATCTCAGCCGGGAGGCCGAGTCCCGAAACCAGGACCTCGCCACAGAGATCCTCGTCCTGCATCGCTTGCGCCGCAGCGGCGATGCCAACCGTGGTGGGCGCCATTATCAAGCCAAGGTCCGGGTACTGGTCCACCAGCGCAAGCGCCTGGTTGTAGGAATCGTTCGGATCGTCGTTGCCGTACACGGTGTCGACCAGCTCGAGATTCTGAAACTCGTCGCCTTCAAGAACCTTTTCCATGGACGCGATCCACGCGTTCTGGTTGGCGGCATCCGGGGTGGCCGACAGGATCGCGAACTGTCCGCCTTCGGGTAGCAGCTCGAGGGCCATGTCCGCCATGACCTGACCCGTTTCGTCGAAATCGACCTGGGCCACGAACAGGCTTTCGCCCGCCTCGGTCCCGCCAGGGATCGGGGAATCCCAGCTCACAACGGTGGCGTCGGCGTCGGCAGCTTGTCGCGCGGCGGGCTCGACTCCTTCGGATCCGGCGTTGGAGATCATCACCCCATCGAGTCCTTGGGTGCCCGCATTTGTGACGATCTGTATCTGAGCCTCCAGGTCGTCTGCGGACGACGGGCCCTCATAGCTCGCCGGTTCGGTTCCGAGTTCCTCGGCCGCTTCCTCTGCGCCTTCGTTGGCTTCGGTGAAGACGGGATTGTCGGTGCTCTTTGGAATGAAGACGGACCGGAACTCCTGACCACCCTCAATAGCACCACCCGTTTCACCGCCACCGCCGTTCGCGGCACCGTCCCCATTTTCATCCGAATCGCCGCCACAGGCCGCCAGCATCAGGATCATCCCCATAGCCAACGCCAGCAGCGCTCGTTTCCTCCTCATGTGGTTCTCCCTTCTGCCGACCCAACGGGTTCAGGCTCCGTTTCCGATGTCCGATCGCCTTTTCTTTCGGGTCCCAGTTTGGTTGGCGGTGATCGAGTCCCGCGTTCTGTGGGTTGCCGTCGCCGCGCCAGACGATCGACAACGTTTGGTACGAGAACCGACAGGATCAAAAGGGCTCCGATCACGCCGGTCTGAGTTGAGACGGCGACCCGGGCGAGCCCCAAACCGTTGCGGATGTTCAGGATTATGAAGGTGGATAGTCCAACCCCAACCATGCTCCCGGTTCCGCCGAAGATGCTCACACCGCCCAACAAGACCATCGTGATGATGTCGAGTTCGAAACCCTCGGCAAGGTTTGCTCTCACGGAGCCCAGGCGAGCCGCGAAGAGAACGCCCGCTAGGGCGGCCACGAATCCCGACATCGTGAGCAAGATGAGCTTCAAACGAGCGACGTTGATGCCGGAGTAGCGTGCGACCTCCGGGTTGTTGCCGACGACATACACATAGCGCCCGAATGAGGTGCCCTGCAGAATGACTCCACCAACGATGATCAGTACAAAGAAGAGGATGAGAGCGAATGAGAACCGCCCCAAGAGCGCCGTCTGCCCGAGTTCATCAAACCACTCTGGGAAATCGCCGCTCGATCGATCCTCGAGCAGAATGCGCGCCGCACCTCGCCAACCGATCAAGCCGGCGAGTGTTACGACCAGTGAGGGAAGCCCCATCCTGGCAACGAAGACACCGTGGATAAAACCTGCCGCCGCGCCGGCGAGGAGAGCGATTACTACTGCCAGTCCAAAGGGAGTGCCGCCCGCATACAGCGCCCCGAGGACGGACGCCGCAAAGCCCATGACGGCAGCAACCGAGAGGTCTATCTCGCCATTGACTATGACGAACGTCATGATCACGACGACGATCACTTTCTCGATCGATAGTTGGAACACGTTGATGAAATTCTGAAAAGTCAGGTAATAGGGCGACAGCGAGACATTGACTGCCAGCACCACGCCGAGGATGCCGAGGAGCAACAGCTCCCATCTCCACCGCCGAAGTCGCTCACGCATCTGCCGTCACTTCCCGGTCGCCGGATGGCGTCATCTGTGAACCACGTCTTGAACCCGGCTCGCTTCGTGTCAGCCTCTTGCCGACCACAAAATCTCCAGCGACCGCGGCTAGGATCAGAGCTCCCAGGAGCGCATCGCGCCAGAACTCGCTGACCTGTGGAACGCGCAGCAGGCTCTGGTTCAAGAGATCGATGAGGAACGCGCCCAATAGCGCTCCGATCACCGTGCCCGATCCCCCGAGGATGCTGATGCCTCCGACGACGACGGCCGCAACCGACGCCAGCTCCAAACCAGCACCGGCATGGACGGTGATGGTGCCGAAGCGAAGCAGGAACAAGAATCCGGCGAGTCCTGCCAGCGCCCCTGCGAGCGCGAACGCGCCGAGTGTGATTCGTTCGAGAGGAAGGCCTGCCTGACGTGCTGCCTCCGGGTTCGACCCGACCGCATACAGCCACCGTCCCCACCGGAGCTTTGCCAGGCAGAACTGCAACACCAGCACGACCGATACGGCGAGCGCGAACGCGAAGCGAACGTTGAACCCTCCGATCCCCACCACGGTTGTGCGGGAGAGATCGGTGAGCCAATCGGGCAGAGTGTCGACGGTGATGTTCTGTGCTTCGGCATGCTCAATGAGCCACGTTCGATATACGGCGAGCATTCCAAGGGTCACGATGATCGCCGGAATCCTTCCGTAGGCCACGAGTGCGCCGTTCAGCAAACCCATTACGCAGCCGATCCCAATCGCCAGCCCGATTGCGGCAAGGGGTGAGGCGGTAGGACTTTTTGCAAGGAATTCACCGGTCAGGTAAGCAGTCACACCGACCATGGACCCGACTGAGAGATCGATGTTGCGAGTGATGACGACGATCGCTTGACCCGCGGCCAGCACCGCAATGATCGCGACACCAGTTGTGACCCGAATGAAGAACCGGCCGCTCCAGAGGTTCTCAACGAGCAGGCCAAAGACGAGAACCGTCGCCGCGATGATGAACACGAGCGACAGCTCACGCAGCCTTTCCGCCCGAAGCCCCAGCCCTGTAACCGATACGGCTCGTCGTGCGGACTCCGAGGCCTTCACCCGGCCCCCACGGCCGCGGCCACTATGCGCTCCTCCGTCGCTTCTGATCCGGCGAAAATTCCCACCTGATGGCCCTCGCGCATGACGAGGACCCTGTCGCTCATGGCGATAACCTCGGGCAGATCCGACGAGATGAGGACGATGGCGATGCCCGACTTGGCGAGCGACTCAATGATCTGATGAACCTCCGCCTTGGCGCCGACGTCGATGCCGCGCGTTGGCTCGTCGAGGATCAATACGGTGGGCTCGCTGTTTAGCCATTTCGCAAGCATCGTCTTTTGCTGGTTCCCGCCGGAAAGTTGCTCGACCGGCGTATCGACAGAAGAGGTACGGATTCGCAACCTGTCGCGGAAGCGGTCGGCGACTTTACGCTCGGCGCGCGTATTGAGCAGCCCCAGTCGCGACGTATACCTGCGAAGCGTTGAGAGCGTGATATTCGCGGCGATGGACTGGGGAAGAGACAGCCCGAGCCGCCTGCGATCCTCGGAGAGGTACGCGATGCCGTTGCGCATCGCGTGCTGCGGAGACTGAATTGAGATCGGGCGACCGTTAAGTTTGACCACGCCGCTATCGGGAGCGGCGATCCCAAAGAGGGCAAGCGCGACGTCGGTCCGGCCGGCACCTACCAATCCGGCAAGGCCAAGAATCTCGCCGCTTCGCAGTTCGAAGTTCACCCCTGAGAAGACCGCTTCCTTGGCCATGTCCTCGACGGTGAGGACGACATCTTCGACGGAGTGATCGCTCCGCGCGAAGAACTCAGAGAGGTCGCGTCCCACCATGTCCTTGACGGTCTGCTCTGGAGTTGCTTCCGCTTTGGGCCGCGTCGAGATCAGTCGCCCGTCTCGGAGCACCGTGAGACGATCGGCAACTGCGAAGACCTCATCAATGCGGTGGCTGATGAACAGTACGGCGACGCCAGACTGCGCAAGGCGTCGAACCTGGTCGAACAGTCGGGACACCTCATGTGCGGACAACGCTGCGGTGGGTTCGTCCATGACAAGAACGCGGACATCGAGCGAGATGGCCTTGGCTATCTCCACCGCCTGTTGTTCGGCCACGGCGAGTCCACGCGCCGGACGCCCCACATCGAGCCGTACGTCGAGACGCGCGAGGATCCCCTCGGCCTGGTGGTACAGATCACGCCATCGGACAAAGAAGGCTCGATCGCGATGGCCGATGAAGATGTTCTCGGCGACGTTTAGATCGGGGAAGATCGCAGGCTCCTGATATATGGCAGCAATGCCGTTGCGCTGTGCTTCGGCCGAATTGCGCATGGTTACCTTCTCGCCGTCGAGAAGGATGGTGCCGGCGTCGGGAGAGTGAATCCCCGTCATGACCTTGATAAGCGTGGACTTACCTGCGCCGTTCTCGCCGACCAGAGCGTGGATCTCGCCGGGATAGAGCATGAGTGAAACGTCGGCCAGTGCTTGGGTCGCGTCAAAACGCTTGTAGATACCCGACAGCTCCAAGACCGGGGAACTCCGCGCCGCTTGCTCCTGCTCGGCGGCACCGGGCCGGCCGCCCCGGTCCACCCCGGAGCCCTCGTGGTCTCGGTCGGAAGCGCTCACGACGGATGTCCCATCGTCGTCATGAGGGCGAGAGCCTCCTGTGAGGTGTCGAGGCGCGAGTACTGGACCGTCACCTGCACGTCACTGCGCACCCGGATGGCAAAGGGCACTGCCTTTGGCAGTTCGACCCCTCCGAGAGCAGCATGGTCGCCGGTGCGGATGTGACGGGTGCGCTCCGCCGGGACAACCGTCGTAACCCCGACGATCGGATCGCGGTCTTCAAAATAGAACGCCAACTCCAGGCGGGCATCGGATGTCGTTGTGTTCAGTACACAGATCGCCTCGTGGCTCGGGAGATCACCAGTACTGCGGTCCGGAATGTAGGCATCCGGGATCAACCACGTCATGGCGCCCTCAGACATCTCTTACTTCAACCCCCATGGATTCGATCGGGCGGCGCAAGGCCTCGGGCGCGCCCGTCGTCAGTACAAGGGACAGTTCGGAGACGTGACCGATCTCGGTGAGCCCTCTGCTCTGAAACTTGCTTGGATCAGCAAGTAGGACCGACGTATCGGACCGTTCGATCATCGTTCGTTTCACCTCGGTCTCGAGCGCGTCGGGATCCGTCAGGTGTCCGTCGCGAGTTATGCCCTTGACCGAGAAGAAGGCCTTGTCGGCGAAGTGAGAGCGTGCCGCGGTAACGGTTTGCGGCCCCACGAACGACAAAGAGAGACGCCGGAAAACTCCGCCGAGTCCGATGAGATCCATCCTGGGCGGTACCCCCGTGTGAAACATGTCCATAACGGGGATTGAGTTCGTGAGGATCGTGGCGTCGCGCCCCTCGGCCATTAATCTCCGGACGAGGTGAAAGCAAGTCGTCGAGCAGTCCACGAAAACCGCCTCGCCGGGCTCGATTAGATCAACGGCTGCTTTCGCGAGCCGCTCCTTGGCGTCAACGGATTGATCGAGGCGAGCTTGAAACGAATCTTCGTGACCGGCAAGCAGCGGCAGGACCGCCCCTCCGTGCGTGCGCCGGAGCCAGCCCTCTCGTTCCAGCGCTGCCAGGTCGCGCCGAGCCGTCATGGGCGAAATGCCCAGTTCCTGCGACAACAGGGTGATCGTTACGCTACCCGTGGAGCGGATTCGGTCGACGATCCACAGGCGCCGACCCTCTGGCACTGATCGATTGCCTGTGCGAACTTGTTCATTCTCCCCCATGAATCCCCCGATTCTCTCAAGTGACAGCAATATCAGAACCTCGTACGCGGCGCAACCATGGACTTGCCTCGGACATGAGTGGTCTGCTAGAACCAACGTGGGGATTCGTCGATCACAAACGATCATCCAATCGAACATGAGGAGGACCGACGACCACCTACGAGCAGCTGGTCCACGAGCTTGAAAGCCGCGGCATTGACGCGGGCCGGATCGTCGAGCACCTCCTGGAACAGCGGGTGGAGACGCCTTCATGGGGCTACGGCAACTCGGGTACCCGCTTTGCGGTGTTTCCTCAGCCCGGCGTCCCGCGCAACCCGTTTGAGAAGCTCGAAGACGCTGCGCAGGTGCATCGTCACGCCGGCATCTGTCCGGGAGTTGCGATCCACATTCCGTGGGACAAGGTCGACGACTTCTCAGAACTCTCCGGGTACGCGGCGGACCTTGGGTTGCACATCGGGGCAGTCAACCCAAATGTCTTCCAGGATCCCGACTACAAGCTGGGCAGCGTTTGTCATCCCGACGAAGCGGTGAGGCGTAAAGCAACCGACCACCTTCTCGAATGCGTGGCGATTGCCAAGAGCGTCGATTCGCATCAACTGTCGCTGTGGTTCGCCGACGGCACCAATTACCCGGGTCAGGACTCGATGGTTGATCGCCGTCACCGAATGCTCGATTGCCTTAGCACCGTTTACGAGGCGCTCGACGCAGATATGACAATGCTGGTCGAATACAAGCAGTTTGAGCCCGCCTTCTATCACACCGACCTCGCCGATTGGGGGAGCGCTCTGCTGATGTGCACGAAGCTCGGCGATCGGGCGAAGGTATTGGTCGACCTCGGACATCACGCTCACGGAACGAACATTGAGCACATCGTGGCGATGCTCCTGGACGAAGAACGGCTTGGCGGATTCCACTTCAACAACCGGAAATACGCAGACGACGATCTCATTGTGGGATCTGTTAATCCCTTCGAACTGTTCTTGATCTACACAGAGCTTGCGGGACGCGACGAAGGTGTCGCCTACATGATCGATCAGTCGCACAACATCGAGGCCAAGATTGAAGCCATGATTCTCAGCGTCATGAATCTGCAGGAGGCGTACGCGAAGGCTTTGCTGGTCGACACTCGAGCACTCGACGACGCCCGTGCTGCGGGCGACGTTCTGGCTGCCCACGAAGTCCTGCTCGACGCCTACCGCACGGACGTTCGACCGCTGTGTGCGCGGGCGCGAGAGCAGCTCGGTGGCTCTGCAGATTCAATCGCCTCCTTCAGAGCGAGCGGCTACCTCGACAAGGTTGCTGAGGAGCGTCAAGAAGGAACCCAGGCGGGATGGACATGACAAAAGGATTCGCAGCGCGCGTCGTCAACAGTTGGGATGCATCGCACGCCTCGCGGCTCGACGATCTGGGCAAACTCACCTATCGCTCGAACCTGTTCGGCGTGGACCGCTCGGTGGCCAACTATGGAGGTGGAAACACTTCCACCAAAGTGACCGAACCCGATCACGCCGGTAGAGAACGCCGTGTCATGTACGTGAAGGGATCCGGGAGTGACCTCGCCACGATTACGCGCGATGGTTTCACCGGCCTGCGCATGGATGAAATAAATCCGCTGTTCAAGCGCGATGACATGACCGACGAGGAAATGGTCGCCTATCTCGCGCTCTGCCAGACCGGTCCGACGATGCCACGCTCTTCGATCGAAACGCTTCTCCACGCTTTCGTCCCCTTCGACCATGTCGATCACACACATCCCGATGCCACGAACATGATCTGTTGTGCCGCGAACGGCGAGCAGCTTGCAAAGGATTGTTACGGCGACGACGCAGTGTGGATCCCCTATATCCGGCCCGGCTTCAAGCTCGCCAAGCAAGTGGGCGAGGCCGTACGGGACCATCCGGATGCGAAGCTCATACTCCTGGCCAAACATGGGCTCGTCACGTGGGGTAGCACTCACGAAGAGTCCTTTGAGGCGACTATCGACGCCATCAACCGCGCAGTAGATTTCGTCAACGACCGCACCGGCGACCAAGAGGCTTTCGGGGGCCGAGCCTTAACGCCCGTCGACGAGCGCCGTCGGATCGACCTGTTATCGAAAGGGTTGGTCGCGCTTCGGGGTGAGGTCTCGCTCGAGACACGTAAGGTTCTGCTGTTTGACTCGAGTGAACGCGTGCTTGAGTTCGTGTGCGGACGACGGTCCAGAGAGCTTAGCCAGGTCGGCGCCGCCTGCCCCGACCATTTGATCCATACCAAAGTCGTTCCGATGTGGGTCGACTTCGACCCTGCCTCCGATGGCCCAGAGGAACTCGCCAACAAGCTCATCGAAGTGACGCGTCGCTATCGCGACGACTACCGCGCG
>DASQUP010000214.1:0-2513 GCA_035641235.1 Actinomycetota bacterium | reverse complement strand
GCGCACTCCTCGTAGTCGATGATCTCCCGCGTCCGGCTCGGGTTGCCGACGTCGAGGAGGCGGAAACCGTTGTAGTGGCCCTGGACGACCATGTCGCCCCAGAACGCAAGGTCCGAGTTGATGAAGTTCGACTCCGGCCCGCTCGTCGGGACGCTGCGCTCCGAGAAGGTCAGCGCCTTCATGTTGTGCGAGATCTCCCAGTCCTCGATCAGCGGAATTTTCTGCGGCGTCGCGCTCAGCGGTGCGGCGGCGAGCCCGACCGCGAGGGTCGCTAGCGCCAGGAACAGCCGTAGTTTCACTACGGTCACCTCCTCGTTTCGTGGGAAGCGCTGCGGGCCCCTCCGTGGCACCGCCCGCCGAGGCTCTCCGGCCGGCTCCCCAAGTGCCTGCCTGTGCGCGGGAGTCTCCTTGGTGCGCGCAGGCCCTGTCAAGAAGGAAGGGCGGCCGCCTCGCGGCGGCCGCCCTTCATGTGCGGAGCGAACTTCGGGTTAGCCTCCGAAACTCGTCTCCTGCGTCTGCGGATTGAGACGGTTGAGCTTGATCGCGTCTTCGACCGCGTCGTCGCTGAGCCTCCAGATGATGAGCCCGCGCGTGATGTCGGACTCATAGATGAACCCGTTGTACCAGTACGTCGACCAGTCGCCTCCGAGCTCGATGCCTACGGGCGGGTTCGGGTCGACGAGCGGAGCCGGGTCCGCGTAGGCGATCTCCTCGGCGTTCGCCGGATCGGTGAAGTCGATCACGCTGATCCCGGACTGATAGTTCCCGGAGACCATGACGTAGCGGTTGAGAAGTGGCACGACGTTGTAGTTGTGAGTCGTGCAGTTCTCTACGTTGGTCTGCGGCCGCGGGAGCGTGAACTGGCCGATCGACGCGCCGGTCGCGGCGTCCAGATAGAAGAACGTCCGCTCGAGCGGGTTATCGGTCGCCTCGCAGTTGGCGCCGCCGCCGCCGCCCGGCTCGTGGCCGACGACCAGCACCTCGCCGTCCCAGCTGAAGGACGCCGAGTGGCCGAGCGAGATGCCCCCGGTCACCTTCAAGTAGAGCCACTTCGGATTCTCCTTCGACCCGCCCTGTGCCGGGTCGATCGTGAGCACGTTCACGCCGTTGCCGGAAGCGTCCGCGCCGGCGCACGCGACGAGGTTGGCGTTGCCGAGGATCACGGCCGTGTCGTGGCACGAGTGGTGGTCCGCCGGGTCCATCGCCGGGTCGCCGGAGGGCTCGAAGCGCAGGTACGAGGCCGCCGCCGGGTTCGCCAGCGGAACCTCGATGATGTCGATTCCCGCGCACGAGGTGATCGTCGGGTCGGTCGGGTCGCCGCCGAACACCGTGCCCGCCGACGAGTTCGAGTACACGAGCAGGCGGTTATTGGCGAGATCCGGCACGAGCGTCTCGGTGTGCGAGCCGCACGGCGTGTCGACGAAAGCGATCACGTCGGGGTTCCTCGGATCGCTGATGTCGATGATGTGGACGCCTTCCTGGCCACGCTCCGGTAGTGGCGCGGCGGCCGGCTCACGGAACATGGGCCAGTCCCCGCAGAACGCACCCGGCGTCGTGAACCGCGCCGGATCGCTGGTCGGGATCGTTTGACCCGCCATGGGATGCCCTACCGGATACCGGGGTGCCGGCGTGGCGGAGTTCCACGAGCGGATGACGAGGTTGCCCCAGACGATCACGTCACCTTGGTTGCCCACGGTGTTCGTCGGGCTCGCGCACTCTGTCCAGTTGACGATCTGCTTCGGGTTTGCGGGCGCGGAGACGTCGATCAGCCGGAACCCTGCGTAGGTGCCTTGGACGGCCGTCCTCCCCCAGAACGCGAGGTCCGAGTTGAAGACGCCGGCGCCCGGTACCGTGTTGTCGAGGGGGATCTGTCGCGCCGAGTATCCCAGCGGATGCATGTTCGGGGTGTACTCGAATGTCGCCGTCGCCTCCGCGACTGTCGGCGGCCCGGCCGAGGCTGTCAGCGGCACGAGCGCGCCGATCAGCACGACGCAGCATGTGAGCACCAGTCGTAGCTTCTGCACTTGTCCCTCCCTGTGTGGTAGTAAGAAACGTGGCGGAGGCCCCGTCGGTCCTGAGCCACCGACTCTCGAGGCACTGCCTGCCTACCTGCGTGCCTGGGTTCGGGCCGCTTCCGTCCATGCGGACGAGCGCGGCGCGAACTGTCCTCTCAGACCGACACCTCCTCTCCCCGGCGGGAAGTCCCGTTGGACCGCCCGGCATCACTGATCCCGTGCACCGGCTCGGCGCTTCCGGCGGCTTCCCCCAATGGCTGCCTGCTGCCGGGAAAGTCTCTTCCCTTTTTCACCTCACTGTCAAGGGGGCGGCCGCGCTGCAGCGGCTCAAGACAAGGCGCGTACCGTCGCGGTGGCGACGGCGGCGGCGGCCACGACGACGAGCAGGGGAGCCCGGAGCAGCAGCGCGACGATTGCCGCACCGAGCCCGACGAGCCGCGCGTCGAGCACGATCTCGCGATCGCCGCCCACCACCTGCGTGACGACGAGCGCAGCGAG
>DASQUP010000213.1:0-6933 GCA_035641235.1 Actinomycetota bacterium | reverse complement strand
AATGTACAACGTGCCCTACACGATGTTGGCGCGTTCGTTCGACTACCCCGAGGTCCTGAGACGACCAACAGGCGACGCCCCGGAGCGCTTCAGCGCCGGGGGTGGTCGCATGCTTGTGACATGGTGGGCGTTCGCGATGAGCGCTGTCCTGCTCGCTCCGACGGCTGTTCTCGTGTCCGACACCCTTGGGGACGCGAACGCAACGCTCCTTACGGTCGCGACCGTGGTCGGGCTCGTCGCTGTCCTAGTGCAGTTCTTGGGTTTGATCCGCTGGCCGTTCGCGATACCTCACCTTGCTCGGGAGATGTTGGACCCGGCAGCGGGCGAGAGCAAGAAGCAAGCCGTTGACGTCATGTTCCAGACTCTCAACCGCTATCTCGGCGTCGCTGTCGGCGAGCACCTCGGATACCTCTTCACGGGAGCCTGGACCACCTTGGTAGGAGCAGCGATCCTGCAGTCAGATGTGCTTCATCCCGCATTCGGGATCGCCGGCTTGGTCTTGGGCCCGCTGTTCGTGGTCGGGTCTCTCGAGTTTGTGGGATCGAACGAGCGGAACGGTTGGAAACTCGCCGGATCGCTCGTTCCCATCATGTGTATCGGGTGGTCGTTGTGGCTTCTCGCGATCGGTATAGCTCTCTTGATCTGACAACAAGCAATGGACAATCCCTTGAGTGAAGACCGTCGGTCAAGTGAAGGAGGAGTTATGCACGCGCTGTTTGTCACCGCACACATCGATCCAGGCCGCAACGAAGAAGAAGGTGTGCAGTTTCTGGAGGCAGATGTATTACCTCTGCTGAAGGACATTCCCGGTCTTGTCGGCGGGTACTGGCTAGCAACCAAAGACTCGGAAAGCCTCGCCGTAGTTCTCTTCGAGAACGAGGAGGCTGCCAAGCAGATGGCTGAAGTAGGTCTGCGTCAAGCCCCTCCTCCTCCGGGCGCGACGCTGGGCGATATAGAGGTGCGGGAGGTCATCGCCCACATCTAGGAAGATCGTGCCCAGGATTCGTTGCAGTCGTTAGAAGCGGCGAGGGACGATCCTGACGGCCGTTCTGGCTATCCGACAAGGCCTCCCGGAGGGTCGGCTTGGCGTGGATCGTCACTGCCCGTCGCGCATCCGCTCGATCGCGTCGAGTATCAGATCTAGACCGAATTCGAACTCCTGCGAGAAGTCGTAGTCGATCTTCCGGAGCTCGATCGGTATCTGGGCGAGGTACGGATACTTCTCGGTGTAATCGGGATTGGCGTCCAAGACCGCGTCGCGCCTTACCTCTGCCTCTGCCGGGATGTCGCCAGGCAATGCTTTCTCTTGTTGCGCGAAGCCGTAGATGTAGCTGTCCATGACGCTATAAGCGTGGACGGCCATCGGGAAAGAAAAGCCCGCGTCTTCCAGTAGGCAAGCCATGGTGTCGTTGTGGTAGCGGAGGTTCGCAGGGCCGGCACGCCGGCGTGATTCCATCTCCCCGATAGCCCATGGGTGCCGCCGCAGCGCATCATGCATCGAGATCGCTCGTTGGCGCATGGCCGACCTCCAGTTGCCGTCGGAGCGGAAGGGGACCTCACCGAAGACGATGTCGATCATCCCGTCGAGCAGATCCTCTTTGTTCGCAACGTGGCGGTAGAGAGACATCGGGGCGGTGCCCAACTTCTGGGCGAGGTTGCGCATGCTCAATGAGTCGAAGCCGCCTTCGTCGGCCACGGCGAGCGCCCCTTGCAAGATTTCGTCCCGGCTGAGGCCGTTTGTCCGCGACTCCCTCGTTGCCCTAGCCACGGATCCACCTACGTAAATGACGCAACTTTTTCGAATCCTCCTTGACCACGCGTACGGCGTACGCATACCGTAGCCGAGCGCGTACAGCGTACGCAACCGGCGATGAGATTGAAACCCGGTTAAGGAGGAGGAGAGGGATGAACGGGACGAAAACGCTGGCGATTGCGTCAAAAGGCTCGGCCGAAATGAACGCGATTCCTCTCGAGGACGTGTTCGTCTCCAACGACCTGAACGGTGACGTGGCCCA
The DNA here is from genome assembly GCA_035641235.1 of Actinomycetota bacterium. GTDB lineage: Bacteria > Actinomycetota > CADDZG01 > CADDZG01 > WHSQ01 > DASQUP01. The sequence continues at coordinate 4,918 of DASQUP010000213.1, read as the reverse complement.
TGTCGCCTACGACGGCAAGAGCGGGATCCGATGGAAGGAAGTCTCTCGTGAAGATGGTGAGCTCCTCGCGACGCTGGGGGCTCGGTCACACATTCATCTCAGGTCAGCTGCGCGGACCGGGATGACATTGAGGCCATCTGGTGTCATCGGACCGCGAGAAACAGCAGAAACGACTAGCTACGGGGTCGTCGTCATCTCGAGGCGGCGATCCGCATGATTCAAATTGATCATGGACGAACTCATCGTCTCTTCCCTACCCTGATTGCGCTACGTCGAAGAGGTTCGGTTCTCTGGTGCCGGCGGCAGTCAGGGATCCGTCCCATGGCTGGGAGGCCCTCAGAACGGAGGCAACCATGAATGCGACCGCCTCGTCCGCTCACCAGTCGATGGTTGGTGTCTCGTGATTTCGGCTACATCCATCTCGAAGTTGTATGGAAAGTTCACTGCCGTCGACGATGTTTCTTTCGTATGCCGCCCAGGCACGGTGACGGGCTTCCTCGGACCGAATGGTGCCGGCAAGACCACGACGTTGCGGATCCTGGTGGGTCTCACGCCACCCAGCAAAGGGTCCGCCCTCGTCGGCGGTCATGCCTACTCGCGGATCCCGAATCCCGGGCTTCATGTCGGCGTTCTCCTCGACGCCTCCGCGCAGCATGCGGGACGTACCGGCCGCGAAGTGTTGAAAGTGGGGGCGCAGACGATGGGTCTGCCCGATCGCCGGGTCGACGAGATGATCGAGCTCGTCGGGCTGACTGCATCCGAGGCGAAACGACGAGTTCGCGACTACTCGTTGGGGATGCGCCAGAGGTTGGGCATCGCGCACGCGCTGCTCGGCGATCCTTCGATCCTCATCCTGGACGAGCCCGCGAACGGTCTCGATCCTGCGGGCATCCACTGGATGCGAGAGCTGTTGCGGTCTTTCGCGGATCGGGGTGGCACCGTTCTGCTCTCGTCGCACCTGCTCAACGAGGTTGAGATCGTCGCCGACGAGATCATCCTCATCGGCGGGGGCAGGATCCTCGCTCAGGGTAGTAAGGCCGAACTTCTTCGTGCTTCGGGCGCTTATGCCAAGGCGACCGAGCCGGTTGCGTTGGAGCATGCTCTGCGCCGAGCGGGAGTCGCTATCGCGAGTTCCAACGGAGCCATCCGGGCAGAGGTTGAACCCGTCTTGATCGGTCAGATCGCGGCGAGCGCGGGCATCGCGCTGATCGAGCTGCGTCCAGATGGCGCCGGCCTTGAGGAGATGTTCCTCGATCTCACCGCCGAGACCCAGCGTGAGGGAGTTTCGGCATGAGCACGATCGCAGCAGAGATCGCAGGTTTGGACATAACCGGTACCCCCCGCGTACCCATGTCGCGGTTGGTCCGGGTGGAGGTCCGCAAGATGGCCGATACCCGGGCCGGCATGTGGTTGCTGATCGGCATCGCCGCTTTGGCTGGGGTGGTCATGACCATCTTCATGATCACGGCCGACCAAGCCGACCGAATCTTCCTGAAACTAATAGCTGCCGCGGCGATACCTCAGATGGCTCTTCTGCCGGTGTTGGGCATCCTTCTGGTCACCAGCGAGTGGACCCAGCGCACCGCCCTCGTCAGCTTCACTCTGGAACCGGTCCGACTGCGGGTGGTGGGTGCAAAGTTCATCGCAGCTTTGGCTTTCGGTTTGGCGGCCGTCATCGTCACGCTGGCGCTCGGTGCCGCGGTGACGGCGATCGCTGGCAATGACGTCGCCTGGAGTGGAGTCGGAGTTGACACGGTCGCGAAGCTCGCCCTCGTTCAAGAGTCGATGATCTTGCAGGGTCTAGCGTTTGGGCTCGTCATCCTCAACTCGGCCGGTGCGATCGCGACGTTCTTCGTGCTCCCGACAGCGGTTGGGATCGTGACGATGATGTGGAAGGCGCTTGAAGACGTGGCGCCATGGATCGACTTCGACTCGAGCGTCCTGCTACAGAGCACAGCTCTCACGAATGAGCAGTGGGCGCAATTCGGTGTAACGAGCCTCATATGGATCGCGTTGCCACTAACCGCAGGTCTTCTCAGAGTGCTGCGTAAAGAGGTGAAGTAAAGGTGCCCTTGCTGCGTTCGAAGCACGAACAGATTGTCGTGTTGCGGCGGGCGACCTCCATCGCGGAGGGGGGATGCTGATGAGCCCTTCGTGACATGGGAGTGATTGCGCGCCAACAGCGCGCACCTGATGGAGCCTTAAGAGACAGAGTAGGAGATTCAGTTGGACGTTCAGAAGGCAGCAAGACTTTTCGGTTGGTTCTTCATCGCAACTTTCGTTACGAGCATCTCAGCAAAGATCCTGTTCATCAATGGAGTGGGAGGCAGCTTTAGCCATCTGGACTTCGTTCCGGGAGATCTTTCCAAGAACACTGTGTATGTCGCCGCGATCCTTGAGTTCGCGCTCATCATCACGAATATCGCGACGGCCGTCGTTATCTATCCGATCGTCAAGCGACAGAGCGAGAAGGTCGCGCTCGGCTACGTCACCGCGCGGATCATGGAATCCGCCTTCATCATGGTCGGCCTCCTGAGCATCATGGGAATCGTGTCCGTGAGTGAAGCGATGGCCGGCGCGACGGGTGCCGAGGCAACCACTCTCGCGATTCAGGGCGACTCCCTCGCGAACGTGTACGACTGGTCGTTCTTGTTCGGTCCCGGCCTCGTGGTTGGGTTCGGGAACGGGCTGATGCTCGGATACCTCATGTACAAGTCAGGTCTCCTGCCTCGCCGCATGGCGATGTTCGGACTGGTCGGCGGCCCGATGTTGATCCTCTCGTTCGGGTTCCAACTTTTCGGGGCGTACGAGAACGGGTCGGGGCCCGCGTTCCTGCTGGCACTCCCCGAGATCGTTTGGGAGCTCTCACTCGGAATCTACGCGGCCTGGAAGGGCTTCAGACCTAGCCCGATCACACAGGCGCTGGACCTCCGGGAGCCTGCGGCTGAGCCCAGCATGGCAAGGGCCTAACCAAGAGGGTCCGCGACACAAGGTCATGCAGCAAGCGAGGCGTCCCGGTCCATCTCGGGGCGCCTCGCACTTCCAACATGAGGAGAAATGATGAAAGGGATTGCCCAGGGGGAATCGGTCATGGGCACCGAGGGACCCCCTACAGCCAAACTCCCGCCGCGGTGGTTCGTGCACGGGGCGTGGCGCGTTCATCGAGCGCTCTACAGGCTCAGCGGCGGCCGCTTCCTATGGACGACGGAGAACAAGCGCGGCTGGGGCGCGCTGCGCCTTACCACCGTAGGGCGGAAGTCCGGGCAGGAACGCAGCGTCATCGTTGGCTATGTGGAGGACGGGCCGAATCTCGTCCTCCTCGCCATGAACGGTTGGGACGAGGGCCATCCCGCGTGGTGGCTCAATCTCAAGGCGCACCCGGACGCTGTAGTTCGACTGGCAGGTCAGGATCCGCGCCCGGTGCGCGCGCTACAGGTCGCGGGGGAGGAGCGCGATCGCCTCTGGCAACGCTGGGTCGCGGTCAACCCGCAGCTCGACGGGTACTCCGGCGGACGGTCGACCGAGACGCCCGTGATCGTCCTTGAGCCGCGGAGTTCTGAGTGACGTTTTCGTTGTCCATCTGTTCGAGAAGAAGGAGAAAGTAGATGACCACTGCCCAACTCACCAGGGCCGCCGGGCTGTGTGCGCTCATTGCCGGCGTGTTGTTCCTGCTCCCGCAGTTCATCCATCCCGAGGACAAGGTTGCCGAGGTCACCACGACGATGTGGGCCGTTGCCCACTTAGTGAACATGACCATGGGCTTGCTCGCGATCATCGGGCTCACCGGGCTGTATCTCCGCCAGGTGAGAGAGACCGGTGTTCTCGGACTGATCGGGTTCGTCCTGTTCGGGATCGGCTTCCTAATGATTTCGATCGTCAGCTTCGCCGAGACCGTGATTCTTCCGCAGATCGTGGACGTCGCTCCCCGTTATGTCAGCGACGTCCTAGCGACCCTCGTCAGCGACCCGGTCAAAGGCGATGTCGGGGGACTCACCCTGGCGAACGGGATCGCCGGAGTCACGTTCCTGCTCGGGGGTCTCGTGTTCGGGGCTGCGCTGTACCGCGCCAACGTCGTTGCACGCTGGGCCGCGTTGCTGCTTGCGATCGGAGCGGTGGCCTCCTTGCTGGCGGGAGTGCTACCTGATTCGATGATGCGTATCGCCACCTTCCCGACCGCCATCGCGATGATTGGGCTCGGCTACTGGCTGTGGAACGAGAAGAGCACCGTCATCCCAGAGTCGGCGCCGAGCGTGTTCGATTCACAGCTCAAGCCGGCGGGGGTGTCGTGATGGCGCGCCAGCCGGCGATGGAGAGAGCAACCGAGGACCCACAGAGGATCGCGAGAGCGTTCGGCATCTGGTTCCTGCTCACATGGGTCTTCGCGATCGCAGCTCGAGCGCTGTTCGACCCCGCTTATAACGACCCTGATTTCGTCTTGGGTGTTGGTTCGGACTTCCGCGTGCAGCTGGGAGCGGTGTTCGAGTTCCTGCTTCTCATCGCCAACATCGCTACCGCCGTCGTGTTGTATCCGATCGTCAAGCGACAGAGCCAGTTCGGAGCATTGGGGTACGTCACGGCACGCATCATGGAGTCCGCCTTCCTCATGGTCGGCCTCTTGAGCCTCGTCTCGCTAGTGGCCCTGCGCCAGGATCTAAGCGGAGCGACCGGCGCCGATGCCGCTGCCTTGGAAGCGACGGGTAGAGCTCTCGTGTCGGTGTACGAGTTCGGATTCCTGTTCGGTCCGGGACTCGTGGTCGGCTTCGGAAACGGGCTGATTCTCGGATGGCTGATGTACAGCTCCGGCCTCGTGCCGCGTCGCTTGGCGATGATTGGGCTGATCGGCGGACCGTGCCTGATTGTCGCATTCGTTCTCGTCCTGTTCGGAGTTATCGAGACGGGGTCGCCGGGGCAAGCCCTG
>DASQUP010000212.1:0-13970 GCA_035641235.1 Actinomycetota bacterium | reverse complement strand
GTCATGACGGAACGCGACCAGATGGCACACGTCCGCTACGTGGTCGACGACGTCCAGGCGTCCGTCGACTTCTACACGGAACACCTCGGCTTCGAGGTGAACACCAACTACGCGCCTGCCTTCGCGGACGTCGTGCGAGGCCCCCTGCGGCTTCTGCTCAGCGGCCCGACCAGTTCCGGGGCGCGTGCTACACCGGACCACGCCGACGCTGCCGGCCGCAACCGTATCCACTTGATCGTCGACGAACTGAATGCCGAGATCGAGCGGCTCCGTGCGGCTGGTCTGGAGTTTGTCAGCGATGTGGTGTCCGGGCCTGGCGGCCGGCAAATTCTGCTCGTCGACCCGGCCGGCAACCTCGTCGAACTGTTCCAACCCGCAGGCAGCTGACCGACCGCTCGAGCCGGCGATCACCAACCGAACGTCGGAAGGGGGACGGCATGACGCCGATCATCGAGGAGGCGTATTCATGAGCGAGGACCAGCCACTCGCCGGCCGGGTCGCGCTCGTCGCGGGCGCGACTCGCGGCGCCGGACGGGCCATGGCTGTCGAGCTCGCCCGAGCGGGCGCGTTCGTCTACGCGACGGGGCGGAGCAGCCGAACGGCAGGACCCTCAGAGATCGACCGTCCCGAAACGATCGAGGAGACCGGAGACCTGATGCGGGCCGCCGGCGGAGACGGTAGCGCAGTTCGAGTCGACCATCTCGAACTCACCCAGGTCGAATCGCTCGTACGCCGGATCGACGACGAACGCGGACGGCTCGACGTTTTGGTCAACGACATCTTTGGCGGCGACCGCTACGCGCAGTGGGAAAAGCCGTTGTGGGAGCACGATCTCGCCGGTGGGCTCCGCATGCTCCGGCTCGGGGTGGACACCCACGTGATCACCAGCGCACTCGCGATCCCCCTGCTCCTTCGTACCGGCGCCGGACTACTCATTGAGGTCAACGACAGCACGACGAACTTCAACGCGAACTATCGCCCCGTCGTCGGCTTCTACTACGATCTGGTGAAGGCAACCGTCGACCGCATCGTCAAGAGCCTCGATGCCGAACTCACCGACCATCCCGTCACCGCGCTCGGCGTCACTCCCGGGTGGCTGCGCTCGGAGCAGATGCTGGACAACTTCGGCGTCACCGAGGACAACTGGCGCGACGCTTTGGTGAACGTGCCGGGATTCGCGATCTCGGAGACGCCCACGTACCTCGGTCGTGGCGTCGCGGCTCTCGCCGGCGATCCAGACGCGTCCAGGTTCGCCGGGCGGGTCCTTACCTCTCGCCAGCTGGCGGACGAGTACGACCTCACCGACGTGGACGGCTCTCGGCCGGACGCCTGGGGGTACATCGAGAGGTACGGAATCGAGGAGCAGAGCGGCAGGGACGTCGAGCAATTCCGCTGATGATCCTTGTTGGCCCCCTTGGGGATCTGGTTCTTTTCTTCTGTGACCACCTTCAAGGGGGATAGAGAAGAAAGGAACCGGCTGAGTGGGCAACTCCGGCGTACCTTTGTACGATCGCGCAGGTGACCAGCAGACGAGCTTCGGCGCAGCACCTGCGCGACCTCGCGCTACTGCGGCGCGTCCGCGACCGGATCGACCGGGAGTACGCGCAGCCGCTGGACGTCGAGGCGCTCGCCCGCGGCGCGCATATGTCGGCCGGACACCTCAGCCGCGAGTTCAAGCGCGCCTTCGGCGAGTCGCCGTACAGCTACCTCATGACGCGGCGCATCGAGCGCGCGATGGCGCTGCTGATTCGTGGCGACCTCACCGTCACCGAGATCTGTTTCGAGGTCGGCTGCTCGTCGCTGGGCACCTTCAGCACTCGCTTCACCGAATTGGTCGGAATGCCGCCCAGTGCCTACCGGAGCCAGGACACGCACGCGATGGCGGGGATGCCGCCGTGCGTGGCGAAACAGGTGACCAGACCGATCAGGAATCGAGAAGCGCCGGTCACCGAGCGGCAGCTAGCCTCATCGGCGTAATCACTCGCCGATCAGAGGAGACGCCATGGACATCACCATTGCTCACTGCTTCCTCCCGCACGACGACCCGGACGCATCCCTGGCGTTCTATCGCGACACCCTCGGCTTTGAGGTCCGAAACGACGTCGAATACGGCCGGATGCACTGGATCACGATCGGCCCCGCCGGCCAGCCCGAAACGTCGATCGTCCTGTACCCGCCTGCCGCCACCCCCGGCCTCACCGACGACGAGCGCAGCGCCATCGCCGAGATGATGGCCAAGGGCACCTTCGCCAGTATCATCCTGGCCACCTCCGACGTCGATGGCACCTTCGAGCGGCTGCAGGCCGGCGACGCCGAGGTCGTCCAGGAGCCGATCGACCAGCCGTACGGGGTGCGCGACTGCGCCTTCCGCGATCCCGCGGGCAACATGATCCGCATCCAGGAGCGGGGCTGAGTCGTCCGGCGCTCGCGAGCCTGACTCACAGCTGAAACGAGATCGATCTCAAGTGCAACGTCACGAGGTGCCAGTGATGCTCCGACGCCTCGTACCCTCCGCCTACCGCCCGGTGCTCGCGAACCGGCTGTTCCGGCGCCTGATCCTCGGCTTCGCGGTGTCGTACCTCGGGGACGGGATGAGCTTCGTCGCGGTGGCGTGGCTCGCCATCGATCTCGCGCCGCAGGCAACCGCGGGGCTGTGGGTGGGCGGCGCGGTAGCCGCGTACACGTTGCCTGGCGTGGTCGGCGCGCTGGTGTTAGGTCGGCGCCTGCGCCGGGTGCCGGCCTGGCGACTACTGCTCGCCGACAACGTCGTGCGCGGCGTGTTTATCGGCGCCATACCGCTCGCATGGCTCGCCGGGCTGCTTACGCTGCCGCTGTACCTCGTGCTGCTCGCGATCTCGTCGCTGTTGCACGCGTGGGGCAACGCGGGCAAGTACACCCTGATGGCCGAGTTGTTGCCCGACGAACAGCGGCTCGCCGCGAACACTCTCGTAAGCTCGCTCGAGTTCGCTGCCACGATCGCCGGGCCCGCGATCGCCGGTGTTCTTGTGACGTACGTCAGCACCGCGCTCGTGCTCGGCCTGGACGCGCTCACCTACGTGTTCCTGGCCGTGCTCGTCGCACGGATACGGCTGCCGGAGTCGGGGCACGTCTCCATCGTCGATCAGGCGGCCGCCCGCGGCGGGTTCGCGCTGCTGCGTTCCTATCCCGAACTTCTTGGGCTGTTGACGCTCACCTGGTTCTTCAACTTCCTGTACGGACCCGTCGAGGTCGCGCTGCCGCTACACGTGACCCACGACCTGAACGCACCGGGCACGCTGCTCGGCCTCTACTGGATGTTGTTCGGCATCGGCGCGGTGCTCGGCGGGCTCGCGGTCGGCGCGCTGCGACAGCTGCCGCTCTGGCCGGTGACGGTCGGCATCGTTGTCGCCTGGGGGTTCGTGCTGCTGCCGTTCGGGTTCGGGGCGCCGACGGTCGTCACGGTTGCGTGTTTCACGCTCGGCGGCGCGATCTACGGACCGTTCGTACCGCTCTCGGTGACGCTGGTGCAGGCGAAGTCGCCACCGCAGCACTTGGCCGCAATGCTCGCAGCCCGCAGCGCGGCGCTGCTAACCGCCTCCCCGCTCGGCACCGCGCTCGGTGGACCGCTCACCACGGCGCTGGGCCCGCGTGCGACGCTCGGCGGCTCGGGACTCGCCACCGTAGTGCTCGGCTCCGTTGCGTGCGCCCTGCTGCTGGCCCGACGCAGGAACCACCAAGCGCGTTAGGCAGGGCGCGCCACCTGGGCAGCTAAACCGATCAGGAATCGAGAAGCATCGGTCACCGAGACGCAACTAGCCTGATCGATATGGACATCACCATTCACCCCGCGAGGCCGCCGCCTCACGAGGGCCGCCGCTGCAGGGGACACACGTCGTAGGCCCGTCGCACTTAAGTCATAGGCCGGTCGCATTAAAAGGAGACGAAGATGCACGCAAGGATTAGCACCATCGAAGGTGATGCAGGCAAGATCGATGATGCCGTCGCCACGATCAACGAGAAGGTCCTTCCAGTCGTCAAGGGTATTGAGGGCTTCACAGCAGTGAACTTCCTTGCCGACAGATCGGACGGCAGGCTGATCGGAATCGCGTTCTGGGACAGCGAGTCGGCGCTAGATGCAAGTGTCGAGGCGGTCGACCCAATCAGGACGGCAGTAGCCGATGCGATGGACGGGAAGGTCGTCAGCGTTGAGTCGTTCGAGTTGGTCGCCCAGAGCTGGTAGGAGGACGGAAGATGTGTTTCCTCAATGCCCCCTCGAAGGAAATGACGGAAAGAGTGTCCGAGGTCGAGGCGGCGGTCGAGAAGGCGTCCCCGGCGATCGCCGAACCGGGGCCCGACGGCGCGACCTTCGTGGTGTTGGAGCTAGAGAACGAAGAAGAACTCGATCTTCTTCGGAGGAAGGTGCCGACGCGATGAGATTCCTGCTCTCCTATCATGGGCCGGCGATACCACCCAGTGCATCGCATGAGGGCCGGCCCGAGTGGTTCTCCAGAGCCACCGTCACTAGCCCCGATGGCAATGTCCTCGGGCTGCTTCAGGATCAATGAACTGTTCGGAGGTGCTTCGCAATGGCTGAGAAGAAAACCGCAAGGAAGGGTACGCGGAAGTCCACGAGGGGGACAACCGCGACCAACAGGAAGTCCAAGGGATTCACCGCCGAGGAACGCGCCGCGATGAAGGCGCGCGCCAAAGAGTTGAAGGCCGAAGCGCGCCAAGCGGACGCGGAAAACGCCGTGCTCGCAGCGATCGCCGAGATGAAGGGACGGGATCGCGCAATGGCCAAAAAGATCCATGCCATCGTCAAGGCCAGCGCGCCATCCCTGCAACCGAAGACCTGGTACGGGATGCCCGCGTATGCCAAGGACGACAAGATCATCTGCTTCTTCAAAAGCGCGGGGAAGTTCGACGAGAGGTACGCGACGTTCGGCTTCAACGTACACGCGAACCTCGACGAAGGGGTCATGTGGCCAACTTCCTGGGCCCTGAAGGACTTGAACGCCACCGAAGAGAAAAAGATCGCCGCACTCGTGAAGAAAGCGGTGAGCTGATGACTCATCGTGCCGCTCGCTCGGCCCTAGGTGCATCGCTGGTCGGGAGAAGGTAGGCATGGCCACGAGGGGCAAGGCCGCGAGAAAGGCTACTAAGGGCAACGCCACGAAGGCGAAGGACACGCAGGCGCCCGCCCTGCACGTTGCCGACAGCCACGGTCTGATCCGCGTGCAGGGCGCCCGCGAGAACAACCTCAAGGACGTCAGTGTCGAGATCCCGAAGCGCCGGCTGACGGTGTTCACCGGCGTCTCCGGGTCGGGCAAGAGCTCGCTGGTGTTCGACACGATCGCCGCGGAGTCACAGCGGCTGATCAACGAGACTTACAGCGCGTTCGTGCAGGGTTTCATGCCGAACCTTGCCAGGCCCGACGTCGACGTACTCGACGGACTCACGACCGCAATCATCGTCGACCAGGAGCGGATGGGCGCCAACGTCCGCTCTACGGTCGGCACCGCCACCGACGCCAACGCGATGCTGCGCCTCCTCTTCAGCCGCCTCGGCAAGCCGTACATCGGGCCTTCGACTGCCTTCTCGTTCAACGTTCCCGCGCGGAAAGCGAGCGGGGCGGTGACCGTCGACAAGGGCAAGGGGAAGCGGATCGCGGTGCGCGACGTCATTTACCACGGCGGTATGTGTCCGCGTTGCGAAGGCATGGGCTCGGCCAGCGACATCGACTTGACCCAGCTGTACGACGACACCAAGTCGCTGAACGAGGGCGCGCTCACCATCCCGGGTTACAAGGTGGGCGGCTGGTCGGTCCGGTACTTCACCGAGTCGGGCTTCTTCGACCCAGACAAGCCGATCCGCAAGTACACCAAGAAAGAACTGCACGACTTCCTCCACAAGGAGCCGACCAAGGTCAAGATCAACAACATCAACTTGACCTATCAAGGCTTGCTGCTGCAGGTCCAGAAGTCGTTCCTGTCCAAGGACAAGGAGGCGATGCAGCCGCACATTCGGGCGTTCGTTGAGCGAGCGGTGACGTTCACCGCCTGCCCCGACTGCGGCGGCACCCGCTTAAGCGAGGCCGCCCGCTCCTCCAAGATCAAGGGGATCAACATCGCCGATGCGTGTGCGATGCAGATAGACGACCTGGCCGAATGGCTGCGCGGACTGGACGAGCCGTCGGTGGCGCCGCTGCTCGCCAAACTGCAGCACATCCTCGACTCGTTCGTGGAGATCGGGCTGGGCTACCTCTCGCTCGAGCGGCCGTCGGGCACGCTATCGGGTGGCGAGGCGCAGCGCACGAAGATGATCCGCCACCTCGGCTCGTCGCTCACCGACGTCACCTACGTCTTCGATGAGCCCACCATCGGTTTGCACCCGCACGACGTCGAGCGGATGAACGACCTGCTGCTGCGGCTGCGAGATAAGGGCAACACGGTGCTCGTCGTTGAGCATGAGCCGGAGACGATCGCGATCGCCGACCACGTCGTCGACCTCGGCCCCGGCGCCGGCACGGCGGGCGGCACCGTGTGCTTCGAGGGCACCGTCGAGGCGCTCCGGGCCGGCGACACCATCACCGGCCGCCATCTCGACGACCAGGCCGCCATCAAGGAGAAGATGCGGACGCCCACCGGCGCGCTGGAGATCCGCGGTGCGACGGCCAACAACCTGCGCGACGTGGACGTCGACATCCCGCTCGGGGTGCTTGTCGTCGTCACCGGCGTCGCCGGCTCCGGCAAGAGCTCGCTCCTGCACGGGTCGATCCCGGCCGGCGCGGGTGTGGTGGCGATCGACCAGGGAGCGATCAAAGGCTCGCGGCGCAGCAACCCGGCGACGTACACCGGACTGCTCGACCCAATCCGCAAGGCGTTCGCGAAGGCGAACGATGTCAAGCCGGCGCTGTTCAGCGCCAACTCCGAGGGCGCCTGCCCCACCTGTAACGGCGCCGGCGTCATCTACATGGACCTGGCGATGATGGCCGGCGTCGCCACCACCTGCGAGGACTGCGAGGGGAAGCGGTTCGAGGCGTCGGTGCTGAAGTACACCCTCGGGAGTATGGACATCAGCGAGGTGCTCGCGATGCCGGTTGCCGAGGCGGTGGAATTCTTCGGGGTTGGCGAGGCGCGGATTCCCGCTGCGCACAAGATACTGGAGCGGTTATCGGACGTCGGGCTCGGCTACATCTCCTTGGGCCAGCCGCTCACTACGCTGTCCGGCGGCGAGCGGCAGCGGCTCAAGCTGGCCACCCACATGGCCGAGAAGGGCGGCGTCTACGTACTCGACGAGCCGACCACCGGCCTCCACCTCGCCGACGTCGAGCAGCTGCTCGGCCTGCTCGACCGCTTGGTCGACTCCGGCAAGTCGGTCATCGTCATCGAGCACCACCAAGCTGTGATGGCGCACGCCGACTGGATCATCGACCTTGGGCCCGGCGCCGGCCACGACGGCGGCCGGATCGTCTTCGAGGGCACGCCGGCCGACCTCACCAAAGCGAAAGGCTCACTCACCGGCGAACACCTCGCCCACTGGCTAGGCCGAGCCTGACCTACTGTTTATAGGCCTCCAGCGAAATCAGCCGGTCAGAACGGAGGCCATCCTGCGCGAGATGCCCACTTGAGCACCGCTATGATCATGGGCAGTTACTATACATGTATATAATAAGCATGTATATTGTCACGCATGCGGAAACCAACCGACAGCCCACCGCCCTCGATCGGTTATCTGGCCTGGCACCTGAGCCTGCGCTGGCGCGCCCAGCTCGACCGCAAACTCGCGCCGCTTCGCCTGACCTCCGCGCAGTACGGGGTGCTGGCCTCGCTGACTGGGCTGTCACGCGGCGGCGCCCAGCCCAGCCAGCGCGAGCTTGCGGACTTCACCGGTCTCGAACCCATGCACGTGTCGAAGCTCATCCGCGCGCTGGAGCGCGCCGGGCTGGTGGAGCGAGCCAGCAACCCTCATGACACCCGGGCAGTCCAGCTCAAAGTCACGGACCGCGGCGCAAAGGTCGTCAAGGCGGGAAGGGCGACGGTGCTGGCACTCGAGGAGCAGCGGCTTGCCCCTCTTGGAGGGCGCGGGAGCGAACAGAGCGCCGAGCTGCGGGAAACGCTCCTCGTGCTACTTCGACACACGGAGACAATGCGCAGCGCCAGCCGGCAACCGGCGGCTGAACGCGACCTTCCTGACGAAAGAGAACTTGTGAGAGGAGGAGGATGATGGACACGCCTCAAGCCGACATGGCAGATACAAGCAGATCACTGCCGCGCTGGCGGCCGGTTCTGGTGGCGGCAGCGCTGGGGCAGATCCTGTTCAACGTCGTGGTCATGGTGATGAATGGCGAGGTAGTCCCGCCGCTGGTTGTGATGTTGGTGCTCCTGATCATCGGTCTCGCGCTGCTCGGCAACCGCCGAACAACCGGCGCTGCGGTTCTTGGCATCGTCAGCCTCGTTCACCTCGCTACGTCCGCGCCGTTCCTCGCAGAGGGCCTGGTCCATCCAGAGTCCTTCTGGGATTTCTGGCTCGGGTGGTCAATCGTTCTGGCGGCCGCACTCGGAGTAGTCGCGGCGGTCCCGGTGTGGCGTCAGAAAGATGAGGGCTCCGGGCGAGCCCGCGCGGTGTCGGTAGCGGTCGGAGGCTTGATCGTCGTGCTGGCGATTGCCGGGGCAGCAGCTTCGGCGGCGTACGAGAGCGATTCCCCTCAGGACGGGGACATTTCTCTGTCCGCTCGCAACGTGAAGTTCGAGCCCGCAAACCTGAGCGGAGACGGCGAAGAGGTGGCGGTGTTCGTCGACAATCGCGATTCCTTCAGGCACACGTTCTCGATTGACGAGCTCGATGTCGACCTCGAACTCCCCGGTGGCAAGGCGGCTCGGGTCGAGTTCACTGCCGAGCCCGGCACCTACGAGTTCTATTGCGCGGTCCCCGGTCACGAGGACATGAAGGGCGAGCTTGTGGTCAAGTGACCGTCTCCCCTCATCCAGCCGGGGCGGATCAAAACGCGCACCTCGTTTAGCGCGCCGGCCGTAATGGTCGGCGCGACGACGAATCTGGGTATGCATTCGCGATGAACGTGGAGCTACGGCAGCGCCTGGCCGGCGCCATCGCGATCGACCACGCCCTCACCGAGATTGAGCGGCAGATCGAATTCCTGCTTGCGGTCACTCCTGCCAACGCCGCAGAAGCGTGGGCCGACTTCGAGCGCAACGGGTTCTCGATCGAACCGACCTTGCAGTCACGGCCGCTCGGCTTCGATCCCGACCTCGTGCGACGCCGCCTCTACAACCTCGAGATCGAAACAGTGGAAGACCGCTCGCTCGCGCAACTCCTACTTGCTAAACGCGACGAACTCGTGCGCGAGGTGACGTTACTCGTTGACCGAGACACGTCACGGTTCCTCTACGGATCTCTCCAGCTGTTCGGAGACGTCCACGAATCCCTGGAGGCAGAGGCCACGCATCTGCTTGAAGAGATCCCACCCGCGCCAGACAAGGACAGCCACGTGACCGCGACAGGTTTCGCCGAGGCCGCCAAGGCGGAACTCGATTACTACCGGTCCCGCTATGAGGGATTCGACCTCGGCCTCGAAATCCGCCCCGACGTAGCGGATCTCATGGTTTCGCACGGACGACTTCTGATTCCAACGCAGGCTGTGTTCCGCAGTCGCCGCGTGGATGCTCTCGTGCAACACGAGGTCGGCACACACATGCTCACCTACGCCAACGGCAGCGTCCAGCCGTTGGATGTCCTCGCTGTGGGGCTGCCCGGATACGACGAGACCCAGGAAGGACTCGCGGTTCTGGCGGAGTTTGTCTCCGGCGGGCTCGACCCCCACCGCCTGCGGCTGCTCGCGGCGCGTGTCATCGCGGTTGCGCGGCTCGTCGCCGGCCGCGGGTTCCTGGAGATCTTCGTGGAGCTCCATGACAGGCTCGGGTTCGGGCCCAAGACTGCGTGGGCCACGACGATGCGAGTGACCCGATTCGGTGGGTTGACGAAGGACGTCATCTACCTCCGTGGCATCGGGCGTGTACTCGAATTCGCGCACGAGCGCAAAGATCTCGACTCTCTGCTCGTGGGCAAACTTTCGCTGGAACAGGTTCCCCTAGTGGAAGAGCTGCTCGAGCGCGAGATGCTGCGGCCACCATGGCTGCGCCCCCGCTGGCTCGAGGGCTCCGCCGCTGCTGAACGGCTACAACGCGTGTACGGGGGGATGGCGGCCCGCGATCTAATCGAGACGGAGGCGCGCCGATGAGGCTGGCCTTCATAGTCAACGATGTCGAGACCGAGGTTGATGAATACACGACCACGCGGCTCGCGCTGGCGGCCGCCCGATCTGGTCACGAGGTGTGGTACGTGGGTGTCGGCGATATCGACTATCGCCCAGACGACCACCTCGGGGCACGCGCCCACGGAGCGACGTTTCACGACGGAGACGACCTCGCTCGTTTTCTCGAACGCGTGAAGGCGACCGAAGCCCACCCGGGCATTGACCTCGACCAATTCGACGCGGTGATGCTTCGCAACGACTCGGTAGAGGATCTGCACGAGCGGCCATGGGCGGCGAATCTCGCGGTCGAGTTCGGCTACGTCCTCGCCGATCGAGGGGTGACTGTCGTCAACGAACCCGCGGGCCTGGCCCGTGCGGCAAGCAAGCTGTATCTGGAAGAATTCCCGCGCGACATCCGCCCCCGCTCCCTCATAAGCCGAGACCGCGACGAGCTCGTCTCCTTTGTGGAGGAGATCGGGCCCACGGTTCTCAAACCGCTCTACGGCGCCAAAGGCAGGAATGTCTTCATGGTCGAGGACGAGGATGAAGTCAACCTCGCGCAGATCATCGAGGCGCTACTCGAAGACGGTTACGTGTTGGCGCAAGAGTGGATCGGCGACGACTCCGGCGGCGATCTACGGATGTTCCTGCTCGAAGGTGTGCCGTTACAGGACGACGGTCTTTACGCCGCGGTCCGGCGAGTGCCCCGGGGCGCCGACCAGAGGGCGAACATATCAACCGGAGCTCAGCCTCAGCCTGCGGAGATCACGGAACGCGAGATAGAGGTTGCGCGCAAGATCGCGGGGCGCTTGAGGCGCGACGGTATGTTCCTAGTGGGAGTTGACATGATCGCGGACAAGGTGATTGAGATCAACGTCGAAAGTCCCGGCGGACTTCAATCGGTCGAGCACTTCACTGGTATCGATTTCTGTCCCGCCATCATCGATTCGTTGCAGCGGCGTGTAGACGGCAGTGAGTAGCGGATGCTTGCCTCCGGAACTCAACTCGTTGACCGCAGCCCAACAGCACCTTCGCCGACAGCGCAGCTGATCGCTGCTGGCCGATTCCGAAGTGGGTCAGTTTCCGCCACGGCGCTAGGTGTGCGCGACTGGGCCGCTTGGAGCGGCTCGATCCCGCAACCCTTCGTAGACGGATCGGAGGGAAATCATCGAAACTTTTCGTCGGCGTCCGGTATGCCGCTGAAGTTAGTTGTCGGGGAGAAGGGATCGAGACGTCGGTTGCAGTCGAAGGGTCTCGGGATCGCCGGCGAGATGTTCTCTCGTGAATGGTCCCAGGTCGATGGACGACAAATGATCGTCTCGTGCCTGCTCGCTTGAGAAAAGTGACAGCCAGACGAACACCTCTTCGTCCTCGCGCACTGGGAGCGGCGGGTAGTTGTTGGCACTGTGCTCGGTGGCGAACCGTGCGCGAACGTTGGCGCCTGCTCCGACTAGTGCCGGCTCGATCTTTTTCTCGAAGAGTTCGCGGAACGATTGCGCGCCCGTAGGCTCGAGCGGGCAGATGGTAACGGTTGCAGTACCCTTCCGAGCCTGAGACGAATCCGGCGCCCGTCGCGCCGGATCGAGGGCAAGCCGCGAGGGATCATCGAGAGGGCGCAACAGCAGGACGTTGTCGCTGTCGATCATGGTGGCGTTCGCAGCGCGTTTGTGCTCGGCCCATACGGGCCCACCGTAGAAGGCGTGCAGCGCGTCCCGTCGTGCCGCCATGTCGGCGAAACCGCGTAGCCAGATGAAGGTGTTGGGATCGTCGACGTCGCGAAAGGTACCGAGTATGCGCATTCCCACGGCTTCTTGTGTCTCTATGAACTCGCGTTCGAATAGCCCAATCAGCGTCTCGCGTGCGCCGGGATGAAGCGCGTACCGGCGCAGCTCGATTACACGGCAGCCTGGCGCGCGTGAACCGCTCATGCCCCTTCCTCGTCTCGGCTGAATTCCAATGGCAGGGTCGGCCCAGCCTAAGCTCAGTCCTCGACGAACTGTTGTGGCGCCGGAGTTCTTCAATCGGTCTCCGAGACGGTCACATCAAGCTCGCGGATGCTTTTCCTACGACTAGCCTCGTCCTGGCGAAGCTGAGGAGGGCTGCATAGATCCAAGCGAGGAGGAGATCATGGCCAAGACAATCATGGGCGTCGCGGCGGTTTCGCTCGATGGGTTCATCGCTAACGAGAACGACGGCGTTGGCCCGCTGTTCGACTGGTTGGGCAACGGCGACGTCACCTGGGCATTCGAGGGCACCGACGACGAGTTCCAGACCACCCAGGCCTCGGCCGACTTCATGCGCAACATCTACCGCGACGTGGCGGCGGGCGTCATCGGACGGCGACTGTTCGACCTGACCAACGGCTGGGACGGCAAGCCGGCCGCAGGCGAGCATGTCTTCGTCGTCACCCATCAGCCGCCGACGGACTGGGAGTACGCCGATACCGCACCGTTCACCTTCGTCGACGGCGTCGAGAAGGCCATTGCCGCCGCAAAGGAGTTCGCCGGTGAGCGGGTCGTCGACGTCGCCGCCGGTCAGATCGGCAGCCAGGCACTCAAGCTCGGGCTGATCGACCAGGTGGTCGTCAATCAGGTCCCGGTGGTCTTCGGCTCCGGCCGCCAGTTCTTCGTCACCGATGGCCTCGTCGAGCCGCTGTTGTTGGAGAACCCGACCACGATCGTGCAAGGCGACCGGGTCACCCACTTGGTTTATGACGTCAGCCGCTGAATCCCGTCGTCGCGTTGCATGTTTCCGACCTGGGCTACGTCGTGCGCGCGGCGACCACGCCGGCTGTTTTCGTCTCCGTGATGTTCGCCGCGGTGCTCATCATCGGCGTTTGGAGCTTGCGCCGAATCTGGGTCGATAGTGAAGGAACGTAGGCTTGGCGGCATGGGGTCGGGCAGACGTTACTGGTGACAGCTCTAAGGGGGCGTCGCAGTGGGATCTTCTGCACACGATGAGACTCTTGTCCGCCCCCTGGGGGATCAGCGCGCCTCGTACGAAGTCGATGACGAGATTGCGTACTTCAACACGGCCAACCTCTCACCTCTCCTGCACAGCGTGCGCGCAGCTGGGGAAGAGGCGCTCGCTCGCCGCGCCAGACCGTGGACGATTTCCGCCGAAGACTGGTTTGTCGATGTCGAAGAGCTTCGTTCGCAATGTGCGCGCCTCATCGGCGGTGCCGAAGACGAGGTCGCGCTGGTGCCCGCGACCAGCTACGGGCTTTCGGTCGTGGCACACAACCTCACCGCTAGTGCCGGCGATCGGGTCCTTGTGCTCGACGACGAGTTCCCATCGAACTATTACACGTGGAAGCGCTTCACTCAGCGGACTGGAGCCGATCTCGTGGTGGTTACCCGTGACCCTGACCAGAATTGGACCGAGGCGATCCTCGAGGCTGTGGATGAGCGGGTAGCGATCGCGTCTGTCCCGAACGCTCACTGGACGAATGGCGCCCTCGTTGACCTGGAGCGTGTGGCGCCCGCTCTTCGCGAGGCAGGTTCAGCCTTCGTGGTCGATGCGAGTCAGTCGCTCGGAGCGATGCCGCTCGATGTTGCGTTGCTGCGCCCCGATGCACTGGTGGCGGTCGGCTACAAATGGATGCTGGGACCGTTCAGCCTCGGCTATCTCTACCTCGATTCTCGTCTCCATCATGGAGAGCCGCTCGAGGAAAACTGGATTCTGCGGGCGGGTTCTGAAGATTTCAGCCGACTCGTCG
>DASQUP010000211.1:0-4677 GCA_035641235.1 Actinomycetota bacterium | reverse complement strand
GGCGCCGGGATCACCCATCCATCGTGGGTGCGAACATCCCACGCCTCGAGCGGCAGCTCGTCGCGGATCTCGGCCTCGTAGAGCACGTCGAGGGCGAGTCTGCGAGCGGCGCGCCGTTCCTTCATCGCGAGCTCATGCCCTCGACAGATATTCGCCGGAGCGTGTATCGACCTTGATCTTGTCTCCGATCGTCACGAACAGAGGCACCTGCACGCTGGCACCGGTCTCAACCGTCGCCGGCTTGAGCGCCCCGGCTACACGGTCCCCCTTGAGCCCGGGCTCGGTCTCGGTGATCTCGAGCTCAATCGTGACCGGAAGGTCGGCCCCGACCGGCGTGCCTTCGTAAACCGGGATGAGGCAGATGGTCCCGTCCTTCAGGAACTTGCGTGCATCGCCCAATAGATCGGGGTCGACGTGGACCTGCTCGTAGCTCTCGTTGTCCATGAAAACGAGCCCTGCGTCGTCCTCGTATAGGTACTGCATCTCCCGCTTGTCGAGGACAGCGAGGTTGACCTTCTCGTCGGCGCGGAATGTGCGGTCGACGACCCCTCCGCTCTTGAGGTTCTTCAGCTTCGTCTTCACGAAAGCCTGGCCTTTGCCCGGCTTGACGTGCTGGTAGTTGACGATCGTGAAGAGCGTCCCGTCGATGTCGAGCGTCTGGCCCGGCCTCATGTCATTGGTCGATATCACAGCAGCTCCTGGGGTCTGAGAAGTCGTACCCCCAAAACGTACCCGGTCGAGCCGCCCGCTCCCCGCTCACAGCTCGATCAGCCGGTCCTTCGGAGCCCGCCCGAGCACCTCGGCGCCGTCCGGCGTCACGAGAACACAGTCTTCGATCCTGACGCCGCCCGATCCGCGCACGTAGACACCGGGCTCCACCGTAACCACGTCGCCCGCAGACAGGACGTGCTCCGAAATGCGGCTGAGGCGCGGCGCCTCGTGGATGTCCAGGCCGACGCCGTGACCCAGACCGTGCCCGAACTCGTCGCCGTGACCCGCCTCCGTGATGTAGTCGCGGGCAGCGGCGTCGACGTCCCGGCACGGAATCCCCTCGCGAATGGCTGCGATGGCGCGGCCCTGGGCCTCGAGAACGATGCCGAAGAGCGCGCGCTGCTCGTCGGTAGACGGACCGAGCACTACCGTTCGCGTGAGATCAGACCGGTATCCGCCCACCGCGGCGCCGAAGTCGAGAAGGATGAGGTCGCCCTTCTCGAACGTTCGCTCGCTGGGTGTGTGATGGATGTGCGCGGACAGGGGACCCGAACCGACGATGGGATCGAAGCCGATTTCGTCCGCCCCCTCTCGACGCATATACATCTCTAGATCTAATGCGATGTCGCGTTCGGTCGCGCCGGGCGTCAGACGATCCAGCACCCAATCGAACGCCGAATCGCCGATCTCAACTGCCTGCCTAATCAGCTCGATCTCGGCCGGCTCCTTGATGCGGCGGATGTCTTCAACCGCGCTCTTTGTGGATATGAGCTCCACATCCTCGAGTGCCTCGCCGATCTCCGAGTGCTCCGCCAGGGTCATCGTCGATGCCTCTACTCCGAGGCGAGGCGCGCCGTTGAGGTGATCCGCCAGCACATCGGTCAGCTTGTTGCCGTAGATCACGATATCGGCGCCCTGAACGAGGTCACCGGCGCGGGCCTCGTACCGAGGGTCGCTAAAGAACACCGAGCGGTCGCTCTTCACCAGGACCTGCCCATTGCTTCCCGAAAACCCGGTGAGGTAGCGGACGTTGGTGAGATTCGTGACCAGAAGCGCATCGACCCCGGCAGGCTCGAGCGCCGACCTCACCTGGTTGAGTCTTCCCGAGTGGTCCATTACTCCTCCAGCACCGATTTGAGCGCGCGCAAGCCTGCGACGTAGGAACCGGGACCGAAGCCGGCCACGATTCCCTTCGCGGCCTCGGCGGTGACCGACTCACGTCGCCACTGTTCGCGCGCATGGATGTTCGATAGGTGAACCTCGACGACGGGATACGGGATCGCCCGGATGGCATCCGCGATGGCGCGGCTCGTGTGCGAGTACGCAGCGGGATTCAGCAGCGCTCCATCGACCCGATCGATGCCTGAGTGCAGCAACTCGATGATCTCGCCCTCGCGCTGAGTCTGATGGATCTCGACGTCGACTCCGAGAGCTTTGGCCTCGGACTCGATGATTCCGTTCACCTGGTCGAGTGTCGCCGTCCCATACACGGACAGCTCGCGCGAGCCGAGCAGGTTCAGGTTCGGGCCGTGGATGAGGAGAAACTTCAAACGGACAACCTCTTCAATGCCTCCTCGATCGTTTCCTTCGGAGCGGTGATGCCGTGCTCGGCACGTCCCATTTCGCCGAGCAGCACAAAACGAACCCCCCGCCGGTACTTCTTGTCGCGCAGCCACGCTTCGTGCAGCGTGTCGTAGTCGAGCGATGCCGTGACCGGGAGCTCAAGCGCCTGAAGCACCCTTCGGTGCGCCGCAACGACACCATCGTCGATGCGGCCGAGACCATGAGCCAGATAAGCGGCCGCCATCATACCGATGGCTATGGCTTCGCCGTGGCGAATGCCCTCGTAGCCGACCGCGTGCTCGATGGCGTGCCCAAACGTGTGACCGTAGTTGAGCACTTCCCGCCGCCCCGTTTCGCGTTCGTCCGCCGAAACGACGGCCGCCTTGATCTCCACCGAACGCGCAACGACATCCGCGAGGAGATGGGGCTCGCACTTGAGTAGGTCTCCGGCCTTGCTCTCGAGGACATCGAGCAGCTCTGGGTCCGAGATGAATCCGTACTTCGCGACCTCGGCAAGCCCGGCGCGCAATTCGGGTATCGGTAAGGTCTCGAGCACGGCGACATCGCACACGACAAGCCGCGGCTGATGGAATGTGCCGACGAGGTTCTTCCCTTGCGGAAGGTTAACTCCGGTCTTTCCCCCGATCGCCGCGTCCACCTGTGCAAGAACCGTTGTCGCGACATGCACGACCGGCATGCCGCGATTGAACGTCGACGCGACGAAACCGGCGAGGTCGGTGATGACTCCTCCCCCCACGGCCACCACGAGGTCGTTGCGGTGAGCGGTGAGGTCGGCGAGTTCCTCCGAGAGCCGCCCCGCGGTAGCCAGCGATTTCGTCGGCTCCCCGGAGGGAGCTTTGAGAGTGTGGATTCGCAGACCAGCCTCGTCGAGGGATTTGGCGCAGCTGTCGGCGATGTCGGTCAGTTCGGGATGGGTGATAAAAAATGCCTGTTCGGCGCGTTCGATACCGGGGATCAGTCCCGCGACGCGCCCGACGATCCCCGACCCAACGACCACCTCGTACGACGCCGACGGCGTTGTGACGAGTATACGGCGGAGGGGGATGTCGCGCTCCGGGTCCGACGCGGTCGCGAGGACTGCCGCAACCTGTCGGGCGATTTCTTTGGCGGATCGATCGTCGGTGTCTACTTGAATCGTCGCGACATCCTCGTAGTGCGTCTTGCGTTCCTCATAGAGCGTTTTGGGATCTGCTGCCGCGAGCATCGGGCGATCGGTGTCTCCGCCGACGCGCCGAAGCGCGGCATCGAAGCCGACCTTGAGGTATACGACCTTCACGTCCGGATTGCTCTTGAGGAGATCGCGCGTCCCCGGATCGCCGAGAGCCCCACCACCGACCGCTACCACTCCGGCGCCTCGCTTCAGAGCGTTCGCCACCGCGCCGCGCTCGAACTGGCGGAATCCTTGCTCGCCCCACGTCTCGAAGATCTCTTTTATCGAGACTCCTGCAGTGCGTTCCACCTCGTCGTCGGCATCGATGAAGTTGGTCCCGAGCTCATCGGCAAGGAGCCGCCCCACCGTCGACTTGCCCGCACCCATGAAGCCGACGATGACGATCACTCGCTGTGGCCCCCGCTTCGGTTGAGCCGCTTTCGGTGGTTGCTAACGGCCCCCTGGAGGTCGTCCATTGTGTCCGCCGGGAATGTCTCGAGTACCGCATCGGCCAATACGAGTGCAACAACCGACTCGCACACGACTCCCGCTGCCGGGACCGCGCAGACATCCGTTCGTTCCTGGAATGCTTCGGCGGATTCACCGGTCGCCATGTCCACCGTCTGAAGCCGGCGCTTCAGGGTCGACAGGGGTTTCATCGCTGCTCGCACGCGCAGTGTGTCTCCGGTCGTCATGCCGCCCTCGGTGCCGCCCGAGCGGTTCGTGTTTCGGGTCAGGTCCGTATTGATCTCATCGTGCGCTTTGGTGCCTCGGCGCGCCGCCAGCGCGAAACCGTCTCCGATCTCGACACCCTTGATTGCGGGCACCGCCATAAGTGCACCGGCGAGACGGCCGTCGAGCTTGCGGTCCCAGTGGACATGCGATCCGAGGCCGGCCGGGACTCCGAGAGCGAGCATCTCGACTATCCCCCCGAGAGAGTCGCCGTCCTCGCCCGCTGCGTCTATCTCTCTTGTCATCTCCTCGGACGTTTCCGCGTGGAAGCAGCGCACGGGGGAGGCGTCGACGGCCTCGAGGTCGCCGGGCCCAGGCCGCGGAGCGTTTTCTGGAACCGCGGCCGTCCCGATGCGCACTACGTGCGACACGATTTCGATGCCGATCTGCGCCAGCAGCGCCTTGGCGAGGGCGCCGACTGCGGATCGAGCGGCCGTCTCCCGGGCGCTGGCACGTTCGAGGACGTTGCGGGCGTCGTCGAAGCCGTACTTGAGCATGCC
>DASQUP010000210.1:0-4400 GCA_035641235.1 Actinomycetota bacterium | reverse complement strand
ACAGCGCTGCCCACTCTTGGTGAAAGCGTCGCAGCGCTCGAAACCCACGGCCCCACGCTAGGACCAAACCCAAGGCTCGTCTCGCCTCACTGGCAGCTCGACCCCGTCCGACATGCGGCGAAGCCGGTGGGCGTCTTCCACATCGCCGCTGACCTCGAATCCTGGGACAAACGAGGACTCGAACCGATTCCAGACTTCAATGGGCCTGCCGCCGGCGAGCGACGGCTGCAGGGACGCTCTCCTTCAGCCATGGCATCCTCCCCCTAGCTCCCGGCCCGCGCCATCAATCCGCTCCCGTCGGTCGTCACGGGTTCGTCTGGCTGGCGAGTCCGAGATCGCTACGACTCCACGTAGCTGGCGAGGTTGTCCAGCGAGGAGGTCAGTCCTGACGCGTGGTCGTCGGCGAAGACGCCGTCGGGGACATCGTCAGCGGTGACATCGACACGAGTCCCGCCGTCGACCGGCCGCACGGCCCACGTCATCGTCATAGCGCCGGCAAACGCCGGGTCGTTCGAAACGAAGTCCCACCGCCTGGACGACACGATCGTTGGGGACAATGTCGACGTAGCGCGCCTAGACGATGTCCGAGTCGGCTGAACTCTTTCCGCGAGAGTCAGTTCGATCCAGGTAGGTCAAGACCGAGCGGTAGGAGCCGCCCGGAGTGGGGTCGAACCGTTCGAACCTCGCCGTCATCCCACCAAGGCGCGAGCCACATCTCCAGGGCATCGCGGTCCACAAGCGCGCTGAACACGCGGGCCACGGGGGCGTTGATGACGCGCGAGGCGCGGTCCGTTCGAGGCATCGCCCGGATGCTAGGAGCGGGTTCGGCCTCGACCAAGGGTGTGCCCCATACCGCCGGCTGGTGGGCTGGTTGACGATCGGCTGAACTGTGGCGCGAGGTCGTCGAGCCAGTCGAGATGTCGGCTGGCCAGCTGTTCAAGGTGGCTTGGGTCGGCTTGCTGGTACCAGACTGGCACCACAAGCCGAACCACATAGAGTGTCGCTGGCAACGGATGGAGGGTTCGTGCCTGGCTCACCGATCGAGAGGACGCCACTCGATGGGACGGTCGGAGGCGTCGGTTGGGGTGACGAAGCACCGCGGTCTCCCACAGCGGACCTCCCGGTTTTGGTCTTTGTTGGAGGTGCCGCGGAGGAGGATCCCCGCGCCGTCGGCCTCGTTGAGGACGTCAGGTTGCTCATCCATGCGTTCCTCCTGGATCCGGATTCAGTGCGCACAAGTCAGGCGTGCGCGGATATTCAGGACGCACCTGACGCTTCTGGCGACATAGAGATTGCCATACATGGATTGACGCTCGAGCCGGATGCTGAGGCCGAGCTTCACGAACGTATCCAAGGGTTGGTTCGGCAGCGGTTCCTACCGGACGAGGAGACCAGATGAGCACGTGCATCACCGCCGTCGGTGTTTCACCCTTTGACCCCGCAGGTATGGGTTCTCTTAGCCTGCAAGGTATGTATCCGGTACTCGATCCACGTAGGACGGCGGGACCTGGCCCGCATAAGTATGGCTACAACCTGGCCAGGGACGCCCTTGTGATCACAGTGGCTCGCGATCCGGAACTCAGTAACTGCGAAATGAAAGTTAATCTCGTCACGACTCTGTTCGAGCCCAAGGAGATCCAGGCATTCAATTTCTCCTTGAACGCGTTTGTCGCGGCCGTCGGGACCAGCGCCGGCCTGGACAAGTCTATGAAGATCCAGAGACGGACGCCGGGAATGAGTTGCGCAAGCGGTGTCGATACCCTCGTGCTCGCGCGGCAGTCCTGGGGGCATCGGAAAGCCTTCTACTGGTTCCCACCAGACGATCTCTGGGACTTCTGGGGCGGATGCACCGTGACCTTCGACTGGTTCAGGGACGATACGGCAGGCCCTTGGGGAGATGCGACTCCCGCACCGAGGTACCCTCTCGTTCGGTTGCCAGATGGCACGGTTATGGAGGCGCGACGCGGGGGTGTCCCTGTCTACTACGTCGTCTTTGGAGGCGCGGCCTTTGAAGTGAAAGACCCCGCCTACCTCGCGTACCTTGTGACGCTGGCTAAGGAAGACGCTACCTACCTGTTGGCGCCGGAGAATCTCTCGGTGGCCGATGCGCTGGCGTCAGAAACGGCCGCTACCAACGTCGTGAGGCTGCTTGTCAACCCTATTCCTTTCCAGGAGCTTCCCGTCAAACCGGTTGACGGCACTTTGGTTCGAGAATGGATGAAACAGGAGGTCTACGTCTGCTTCGGGGGCGCCAAGTTTCAAATACTGGACAGCAACGCACTCTTCGCCACCGGCTTTGACTGGAGGCAGGTACGCGTCATCCCGCCTGGCGGCACGTCCCAGTTGGGCGAGATGCCGTACCATGGCACGTTGCTCGCGGAACGATCCAATGGACGGATCTACTTGGCCGTGAACGACAGCCTGTCGTGGGTCACGAGTCGAGCCGCCATGGTTGCGCACTGTCTGCCGTTCCGCCATGTCCGCATCGTGCCCGATAACACGCTAGCCGGGTTGAAGAAGGGTAACGATATCTCTTGAGAAAGCCGGGCCAGCTCCTCCATCCGTCAACGGTTACCAAGCTCGCGTAGTCGCGGCCGACGGCTAATCCGACTTGTATCACTGAGGGAGCCGCTCGTCCTGAGCGATGGGCTACGTAGGGTGGTCTCGGGGAAGGGCCTCGGCAGTGGTGAACCGCCCTGGGTTTGATGGAGGCTCGGGCTATTGGGTTCCAACCCCGGCCGGGTCGGCCTGTTGGTCAGCGTAGAACGCTGCTTCGTACTCGGCTGGGGGCACGTCGCGGCAGTGGCCGTGCAGTCGGTGTTCGTTGAACCAGTGCACCCAGGAGAGGGTGGCGAGCTCGAGTTCATCGACGTCGTCCCACACCGCTGGTGCGTCGGGTCCTCGGACGCACTCGGTCTTGTAGAGCCCGTTGGTCGTCTCGGCCAGCGCGTTGTCGAAGCTGTCGGCGACGGTGCCGATGCTCGGGCGGGCGCCGATCTCCTCGAGCCGCTCGGTGAATCGCACGGAGGTGAACTGCGACCCGGCATCCGAGTGTGCCACCAGTCCGACGAGTCGGCGAGAACCGCGCGACCTACGGGCCATCTCGAGGGCGTCGAGGACCATCTCGGTCTTCATGTTGGCGGCGACCCGCCAGCCGACGATCCGGCGGCTGAACGCGTCGACGATGAAGCACACATACGCCATCCCCGACCTCGTCGGGACGTAGGTCAGGTCCGTGACCCACAACTCGTTGGGCGCTGTCGCCTTGAAGTTCCGGTTCACCAGATCCGGCGCCCGGAGCGCGTCGGGGTCCTGCCGGGTCGTGAACACCTTCTTCCGCAGGCGGGAGATGCCCTCGATGCCCAGCTCACGCATCAGCCGGGCGACCTGGTCCCGGCCGATGTCATGGCCGGCCCGACGGGCGGCCTTCCAGAGCTTGTGAGCCCCGTACACCTTCCGGTTCGCCATCCACAGCGCCAACAGGATCGGCATCAACACCGCGTCGCGCTTGGCCCGGGCCGACGGGTCCGCCGCCCGCTTCTTGGCGGCGTAGTAGGTGCTCGGCGCCATCTCCAGCACGCTGCAGACGGGCTCGACGCCGAACTCCTGGCGATGCTCGTCGATGAACCCGACGATCACTTCTGTGGGCGGTCGAGCTCCGCCTGGGCGAAATACGCGGCCGCCTTCTTCAGGATCTCGTTCGCTCGCCGCGTCTCACGCAGTTCCTGCGCGAGCGTCTTGTTCTCGGCCTCGAGCTGCTGCACACGCTGCGCGTCCGGACCAGCGAGCCCATCACGAGCATCCGCTTCGCGCACCCAGGTCCGCACAGACTCGACGCCGTAGCCCAGCTGCTCGGCGACCCGCTGCACGGTCCCGTGATCGGTGCCGAGCTCCTTGCGCAACTGCCGCACCAGCCGAACCGCGTCGGCCTTCTCCGCGTCGGTGTACCGACGCGTCGTCGGCCTCCCCGGGGACTTCTCCTTCGGCATGACTCCATCCTCGTTTCCAAGGTCTGGAGCCTCCAACGAACCCAGGGCGGTTCAGTGACGCATTTCGGCTGGGCTTCGGGGCTCGTGAAAGAGATCGTAGCTGGGGTCCTGTTCCCGAGTGGACTCGGTTGAGGGAATGGATGGGGCCTGTTCGGACAGCGGGAGCTGACCGGCGGGTCGGCTGCATCGGATGAACCCACAAGCGGCTCTACGCGCTGATGCGTGGTTGGCGGGGTCGTATTGATGCGACCGGTCGATGTTGCCATGGGGTGCCGCAGCGCAGAAGGAGCCGGACCCGATAGTTGTCGAAGTTCCGGAACCCGAAGCCGAGGCGCTTGATGTTCTTGATGACCAGGTTGGTGCCCTCGGTGGCGGCGTTGGTGAGTCGGGTGCGGTGCCAACGCAAGATCG
>DASQUP010000209.1:0-5854 GCA_035641235.1 Actinomycetota bacterium | reverse complement strand
GTGGCCTAGTTTGAGAGCTCCCGCCGCCGTTTTTCCGCTGAGTCGGAAGATGTTTAGTCCCTCGGTGATGTTGGTCTCGTAAATGAAATTGTTGTACCAGTACGAGGACCAGACTCCCGCGAGATCGGTCGGCACGACGGGCGGCGGGTCACTCCAGGCAATCGCCTCGGGATTCGCCGGATCCGTGAAGTCCACGACCCAGGTTCCCGCCTGGTAATTACCGACCACCATGACGTCTCTGCCGCTTCGAAGGGGCACAAAGTTGTAGTTGTGGACTGTGCAGTTTTCCGTGGCACTTTGCGGACGCGGTATCGTCCACAAACCGAGTAAGTCGCCTGTTTCTGCATCGAAGAAAAAGGCCGACTTGTCGGTGTCCGGGGTGCTCTCCTGACAATTTGGCGCCACACCGCCCCCGGGTTCGTGTCCGAAGATCAACACTTCGCCGTCGAACGAGAATCCCGCCGAGTGCCCAATAGTGACATTGGAAATCTCGGGTTCGTCGTTTACATCCTTCGAATACCTGAACTCGGGATCCTCGAGATTGGCAGCGTCGAGGTCCCACACCGTGAAGCCATTTCCGCCGGCACAGGCGGCCGTCATCGCGTCACCGAGGATCACTCCAGTGTCGTGGCACGGGCGCTCCGCCGCCTCGAACCGAACGTACGCCGCGTTCTCAGGAGCATCGAGAGGAACCTCGACGATGTCGATTCCCGGGCAAGCCCCGCTGGACGGGGTGTTGTAGACGAGCAGCCGGCCGTTATCGAGGTCGGGTACCCCCGACGCGGTGTGCGAGCCGCACTCGGTCTCGACAGAACCAACCAGAACGGGGTCGTTGACGTCGCTGATGTCGAACACATGTAGTCCCTCGAATCCGGCTGGGACCGGTTCGCCATCGCACATCGCGGTTTCGTCCTCCGGCGTCGCGGGGTCGTCAGCTGGTGCCGGCGAGTTCCACGAGCGCACAACGATGTTCTCCCACACCACGACATCGCCCTGGTTGCCCTCGCAACTTGTGAACGAGACCGGCTTGGGGTTGCCGGGAGCCGAGATGTCGCGGATATTGAAGCCAAGCCAGTTGCCCTGTATTGCGTATTTTCCCCAGAACGCAATATCTGTGTGGACCGTCGGAGGTCCAAAGAACAGACTTGCGGGCTCTTCGATGTGGCCCATCGGATGCAAGTTCTTGGTACGAGGATCATTCTCATGGTGCGCCGACGCAGGGACTCCCAGCGCGACGAGCATGGCGAACGCCATAAGCAATGCCGACAATCGGATCTTTCGCAACACTTACCTCCTTAAAGAAATCGCGAGATGTTGGGCCGTGCCTGCCACGCGAACGGCGGGTCCCGAGCGCGACGCGCCCGCCCAAGCGACTCGTGGGACAACGAAGAGCCAGGTGCCGTACCTGCCCTCCGATCCCCTTCGACTCGCCTTCCGACGTACACATCTCCCCCAGTTCGAATTTGTCGGGTTTCGTCAAACGCCTGAGGGGGTGTGCCCCACCCTCCCAAACGGGTTTGGCGGCGACCGCTTGACATCACCTTCGGGGCGCGAGGGCGCGTGATTGCCAACGGCACCAATTCGTTCGTTCGTACGTCCGCACAAGAGGAGGCCCGGACGCGGTCGCTAAGAGATAGATCGTTGTCCGTCGCGGTAGAAGACTTGTCCCATCCGCCCCTTCTGGATCCCCCCTTTGGAAGGGCACCCACCCCCATACGGCCCGTCGACACCATAATGCCGCTTGCTCGGGTTCTGTCAACTACACTGATCGTAGTGCAAATACGGGCAAGGCGGCCAAAGCGGCATCATGGCCCTCCTGAGGACCCAGCCGGTCGAAACGTATGGACACAAACGGACAATATGTGTCGTCCTGTGTCCACACGTTTTAGTCGCCCCAATGGTTCTCGCCAGAGCACTCGCGGGCGCGGGGCTAACGCTGGTAACGCTTTTCAGCGGCTCGTCGGCGGTTCCCTTCATCTACTTCCAGTTCTGAGCGAGCTTGCAATCCCGGCACCGCCCGCGATCTACTCCCGGTCGAGATCGCGTTCGAGATTCTCGATCACGAGGCGGATCGTCGCGAGCACCTGCGTTGCGTCTCGTTTTGTCAGCCCCCTGGTCGCGATCCCATTTACTTCACGAGCGACCGCTAGAAGTTTCGGCCGCAGGCCCCTTGCGCGCTCGGTCAAGAAGATGAGCTGTCGTCTTCCGTCCTTGCCGTCTGCTTGGCGAATGACTAAGCCGTCGCGCTCCATGCGGCGCAGCGTGTTCGCCATCGTCGGCTGTTCTATGCGGACCTCGCGGCACAACTCGGCCTGCGTGCGACCATCGCGTTCATAGAGCACGAGCAATGCGGGGAACTGACCAGGCACGACACCATACGGCGCGATCCGACGGTGTAGCGCCTGGGCCAGCATTCGCGCCTCGAGATTGACCATGTAGCCAAGCGACTCCTGGCGCTCAAAGGTTCTCTTGCGTGTCATTGTCCAATTCTCGCGGGTCTCCGATGCACGCGACGGGCCCCGGCTGCGCGTCCTCTACGCGCTCGCATTCGGAGGCCGTCCCGCATGTTCAGGCCTAGCAGCGCAACGTTCGTAGCCCCAAACACGAACTCAACGGCCTGCAGGGCATCGAATCGGGCGCCGAATTCGCCTCCGCTCGCCAGTCGATCGAGGATGACTGCACAGGGGATCAGGACGAGCACCGCATTGGCCCCAATGATGCGCATCCGTTTTGCTTTCCTCGAGATGATCTTGGCCTTGGACTTCCGCGACATCCACGTTCCGGAGCCGCCCGCGACGATTGCAGAGAACGCGAGGAGCGGAATGACGAACAGGATCGCATGTTTGACCCTCGCGACTGTATCGTCCGAACCGAGGACCTCCGCCGCGACGCTCGCCCCGAGGAACGCCAGGGCGAGAGAGAGTGCAATGCCCCCCGCCACACCGTGACCGAAACGCACCTTAATCCGCAGCGCAGGTTTCATAGCTTGCTATATATAGCAGGCTATCTAATCTACGTCAAGCGCGGACAGCCCCAGCCTGCTACAAGTCCCGGATACAGAGGGATGGCGATCCGCGGGCAATGTCGCTAGGTCCACTCCACTAGTGCGTGAAGGGCATCGTCTCCGTAGCTCGATTCCATCATTGCTTCGAGGAAAGAAACGATGGACGCGCGTTGTGCCTCGTCGAGCAACTCGAACTGCGAACGCGTGTAGGCGGCGATCCGCTCCGAATACAGGTTTGGATCGAGATGCCAGATCGTCGAGGACACAACCGCCTCGGCGCTGTCCGGGTTATTGAGGCAATAGCGCATGTAAGCGGGCAAGAAGTAGCGGAAACCCGCCGCGCTCAAGAAGGCAGGAGCGGCATAGGACTCGATCACATCATGATCGTTCATGTCGCGCCATGATTCGATCCCGTACAAAGGTTCGAGGTCCATGTCGTCAAACGATTCGGGGTGGTGAAGTTCGTCGTTGTGCGGGCGCTCGACGGCCGCAAAGGCCAAGTCGATCTTGGCGAGGACTTCCTCTCGCGTGACCACACCACGAGCCTAGGTTATGAGCCTCCGGCGCATGTACCTGATGGTCAGCGCACTGCACAGCACGAACATGGCGACAAGATACGCAAGGTCGATGATCTGGCCGAAGTTCACGACTCCGGTCGTGAGCGCTCGAAGGAGCGATGCAGCGTGATAGAGCGGTGTCATCTGAACGATTGGTCTGAGCCAATCCGGATACTGGGACACGGGGAAGAACGTGCCCGAGAAAAGAAACATGGGCATGACAATGAGTGTCATCACTTTTTCGAGAGATGAAATCTCTTTTGTCTTGGCCGTCATCACCATGGCCCCGGACGACAACGCGGCTCCCGCGATCATCACGGCGGGGAGCGCAAAGATCGCCCACAGCGAATGAATCAATCCGAGTGCCAGCATGACAAGGAGGAAACCCGTGGCGTAGATCGTGCCCCGGATTAGCGCCCACATGACCTCCCCGACGGCAATGTCGGAGACGTTTACGGGGGTTGTGATGATGCCGTCGTACGTCTTCATCCAATTGAGTTTGAAGAACGGGCTGAAGAACCCATCGAATAGGGCTCCGTTGAACGCGGACGCCGCCAGCATTCCGGGAGCGAGAAAGGAGACGTACTCGAGCTCGGCGCCACCGTATTCAACCGTCCCAACGAACCGCCCTAAGCCGAATCCCACAGCTCCCAGATAGAACAAGGGCTCAAAGAATCCGCTCACGAAGGCCATCCAGTAGTGCCGGTAGGCAAGTGTGTTTCGCTGCACGAGCTTCAGCGCGCGGCGGGCCGATGGGAACGGATAGACGGGCGCCGTGGCCACTAGACGATCAGCCTCCTCTCGAAGTTGCGGAGCGCGATCCTGCTCGCCACGACGAGGAAGGAGACGAGATAGAGCAGATGCCAACTCGCAGAAAGGGTGTTGAACTCGAAGATCGTCAGCTGACGGATCAACTCGATGCCGTGGTACAGCGGGGTGAAGTTGGCGATCACGACGATCCAGCTAGGCAGCGAATCCAGCGGGAAGAACGTCCCGGAGAGGAGAAAGAGCGGGGTCACGATGAATCTGAAGACCCATGTGTAGGCCTCGTCCCGCTCCATGGTCGCGGTCAACGCACTTGTGGCAGCGGCACATCCAAGGCCCGTAAGAATTGCCACGGGAACAGCCAGCACTGCGGCGAACGAGTCGAAGATCCCAAACAGCGACATGACGATGAAGAACGGGATTGCGTGCTGAGCGAGAGAAACGCCGATCCATGCCAGCTCCCCGTAGAAGATGTCGGACACCTTTAGTGGTGTCGCGAGCATCGCTTCGTAGTTGCGCTGCCAGATGATCTTGTTAAGTAGCGGATACGTGGCCGAGAAGACTCCGCTTTGCATTGCGTTTGCACCAAGCATTCCCGTCGCAAAGAAGGCCAAATAGTCGGCTCCCTGGAAGGCACTCGCGTCGCTTTCGACCATGGAGCCGAGCCCAAGGCCAATTGCCACCAGGAACAAAACCGGTCCGAGTACGCTCAGGAAGATCGAGCTCCTCCAAGAGCGCCAGAGGACGAGTGAGTTCCGATGAACGACCTTTGCAGCGTTCACTCGATCAGGGATCGCCCGGTCAAGGTCAGGAAAACGTCCTCCAACGTTGCCCGCCGGACCAGGGCCGTGAGCGTCTCCACACCTCGCTCGTGAACCTCGGCCAGGGTCGCGTCGCCCGTTTGCGTGTACAGGAGAACGCGGTCCGGGAGCCATTCCACCCGTTGCACCAAGCCGTCGAGAGAATAAGAAAGGCGCTCGCGCTGGTCGTCGGCCAGACGGAGTTCCAGCACCTCCCGAGTGCAGTACCTGTCGATCAGCTCGCGCGGCGAGCCCTCCGCCACGATCTTCGCTTTGTCCATCACCACGAGCCGGTCGCACAGCTGCTCGGCCTCGTCCATGTAGTGCGTGGTGATGATGAGGGTTGCTCCGCGTTGCTTCAGACGGTACAGGCGGTCCCACACGAGGTGGCGCGCCTGCGGATCCAGGCCCGTCGTCGGCTCGTCGAGCAGGACTAGTTCCGGTTGATTGACGAGCCCTCTGGCGATGGTCAGGCGCCGCTTCATTCCCCCGGAAAGAGGTTCGACGCGGCTGTCCGCCTTTTCCGTCAACTGAACGAAGTCCAGCAACTCGTCTATTCGTCCCTCCGACTCGGCTCGGGGCATATCGAAGTAGCGCGCGTACATCTCCAGGTTCTCGCGCACCGTGAGCTCGATATCGAGATTGTCGATCTGCGGGACGACTCCGATCCGCCGCTTGATTTCCGACGCCTGGGAGACCGGGTTCATTCCAATGACGCTCAACGTCCC
>DASQUP010000208.1:0-6358 GCA_035641235.1 Actinomycetota bacterium | reverse complement strand
AGCCCGAACCGCTATTCAGAGCAGCCAGCGGACATTCAGGCCGTGGTAGCCGGACGTTGCCACGACCCTCTCCTCGCCCCCCGGCCAAATCGTCAGCCGTACCTCCGACTCCTCTCCGCCCGGCTCCATGCGCAGCCATGCTAGAGGCGCCGTCGAGTTCGTCGACTCGCCTCGATCCACAATGAGCTGCTCGAACATGCTCCGCTCTTCCGCGGCCAGATACTGCATGACGATGGAGTGGTAAACGACGGTGGCAGCATCCGGCAAAGGCCGCACGTTTTGATCTGTCCATCCGACCAGCTCGGCGTCGTCCACGGTGGCCGGAACCACTTTGGCAACCTCCAAAGCTCCCCGCAAATGGCGATGGCGTGCGATCTGATCGGGCCACACATAGGAAAGCAGGGTCAGTCGTCCGTCTTCGGTTATTGGATCAACGGGATCGGTGTCGCACCCCCTTCTCATGATGACGCTCGAAGCCACCTCGAATGGCATCGCCCGCTCGCTGTTGTATGAGCACAACCTGACGGGAGAATCGCTCGGTCCCCAAGTCAGGCCGCGGGCCTCATAGAAATAGTGGTCCCAGCGAAGGAGGAGACCCGCGCTGGCTCCTACCTCAAAGATTCGAAGCGGAAGCTGGGTTTCCTTGGACACTTGAAGGAATCCACCAACAAGTGCCGCAGCGCGGCCGACTTCATTGGTCTGGACCGGACGTTCGAGGCCCGCCTCGATTTCCTGGCTCCTGTCCCTCGCCAATTCCCTGAACGCCGTCCAGGCCATCTCCGGGTCTGCGCTTCCCCCCACCGATGGGTAATAGGCCCCGAGCTCAGAGGCCCGCCCTTCGAGGACGAGACGATGGACGGCGCCCATCAGCTTGAGCCCCAGCATTGAGCGCGGCGACGCCTCGCGGCCCGCAAGTATGAGGGCGACTGGGCCTCCGGCGGCAACATCGTCGGCGGCGTGGTCGAGCATGTAGCCGTAGAGGGGAGACCCGAGTTTTGTGCACCACTCAGCCTGCCACCGCAGGTGCTCGATGATTTCACTCGAGTTGGACATAGCGCAATTCTGCCTCTACCCGCC
The DNA here is from genome assembly GCA_035641235.1 of Actinomycetota bacterium. Classification (GTDB taxonomy): domain Bacteria; phylum Actinomycetota; class CADDZG01; order CADDZG01; family WHSQ01; genus DASQUP01. The sequence goes on along the minus strand of DASQUP010000208.1, from coordinate 5,281 downwards.
TATGAATTTCTCAGTTGCCACTCAGGAATCGCTCAGTGTCGTCTGAGGCCGCCGGTGTGTAGTTGAGCGTGTTCAGTTCATACACACAGAGGAGAAGAAGGTGACGATCAAGAGCGAGCCCGCCGGGCAGACAGCAGATCCAGTAGATGAGTTCATCTCGCAGGGAGTGAACCGCACGCCTCCACCGTCGGAGCAGCCTCCCCCTCGTCGTCGGCGGTGGTACGTCTCGATCGCAGTCATTGTCGCGGTGACGCTCGGTTTCGTCGGGGGGCGGCTCACGACCACATCCGATGCCGGTGTTGAAGCGACCCCTGAAGCGTTGAGCGTCGAGACCTCTACAACCTCTTCTGACTCCGGTTCCCTGGCGGACGTCATCTCCACGGCGATGGATTCGATCGTCTCGGTGAGGACCGTCAGTCAGGCAAGTTCCTTCGGCGGACCATTCGGGGGTGAAGTTCAGGGCATGGGCTCCGGTGTAGTCATCCGAGCCGATGGGATCATCTTGACCAATGCTCATGTAATAGAGGGTGCTACTCAGGTCCAGGTCACCCTCGCCGATAGCGACGAGTCATTTCAAGCAACGGTATGGGGCAGCGACGCCGAACACGACTTGGCGATACTCAAGGTCGACGCCGGGAATCTCACTCCGATCACGATAGGAAGTTCAACGCAACTCGACCTTGGCGACTCCGTCGTGGCCCTTGGTTATCCCCTGGGCCTGGGGCCTACCGCAACTGAGGGAATAGTCTCCGGACTGGATCGCACCGTTCAGGTAGGCGACGGACCGTTTGATGCCAAAGAGCTGACGGGTTTGTTGCAGACCGATGCAGCCATCAACCCGGGGAACTCGGGCGGCGCGCTGCTCGATGCCAATGGGCACCTGATCGGCATCAACACCGCAGCAGCCTCGGCCGCATCCGCGGAGAACATCGGTTTCGCGGTGGCAATCGATGAGGCCCTTCCCGTGATTGAAGGCTTCCTCCAGCAGTACCAATCCTAGAAAATCCGAAGCGCTTGGATCTCGTCACGTTCACGGCGCGACAGGGCCCTGAGGACCGCAAGGTCTCCGTGGCGGTGCCGGCCGACGTCAATCAGGGTTGCGATGGCGGATGAGAGGGGGACCTCGGGCAGCTTGGTGTCGATCTTGCCGATGCTGATTGCCAAGTCATCCATGTGGACGACTAGTTCGACAATCCGCGTTTCCAGGTAGCCGTCCAGCGTGGTGACGAGATCACGAAACACTCGCATCACGCGGTCCACGGGTTCCTCGGGAAGGCGGTGGGTCAGCCGGTCGATGGCGGCGCCGAGGTTCTGGAGAAGCTGTGAGTGGCCGACGCGCGCCATGTCCTCCCCTCTCTGACGAACGCCGGCGTGAAGAGGGGAGAATATGTCCTGCGTGTCCACGGCGGCCACGTAGTACTCGGCTGCGGTAATCGGGGCTTCACTGGGGAGCGGATTGTTCAAATAGTCCTCAACGGAGGTCACGCCGCGGACCAGGTGACCGGCGAGTCCCCTTAGGGAGAATTCCGCAAGCGCGCTGGGACCGTCCCACAGCTCGGCGATCCTGCCGTCGTCCAGGACGTTTCGAGCGGATCGTGCTGCCTCCAGAAACGTCGCTCGCACATGGTTGCTCTTTTCATGGTCGATCACGCAGTGCTCCCTTGGAGTCGAGGTGCTGGATGCACGCCAATTTTCTGAGGCACTTAAGTTGCAGCAACGACCTTAGTGAGCCGGTTCGCCCGAACGAAATCGGCGCTGATGGCGGCCGCCTTGTCGAGGAGCAGGGGGAGGAACTCGGTCTCGAGTTTCTCTACGCTGTGTTCGGCAGCTTGCACGCACACGTTGACTGCGGCGACTACCGTTCCAGATTCGTCGACGAGTGGCGCTGCAATCGATCGGATTCCGACCGCCAGCTCCTGGTCCACCAGCGTCCACCCCTGTGATCGGACGGTAGCAACCGTCTTGTGCAGCGTGGGTCGGTCGATAGGACTACGGGGGACGACGCTGCCTAAAGGCGGCGCATCGAGGACTTTATCGATCTCCTCTGGAGAGAGTCCGGCAAGCAGAACCCTTCCCATCGCCGTAACGGCAGCCGGAAGGCGCGTGCCGACCGCGACGGCGATGGTTACGATTTTTGGGACGGCGACACGCCCGACGTAGACGATTTCGCTACCATCGAGCTGCGCCATGGAACTCGATTCGTGAGTGGTCGCAACGAGATCCTCGAGATGAGGCCGCGCTATCTGCCATAGACCCTTGGACGAGACATAGGCGTAGCCCAAATCAAGAACCTTCGGCGTCAGGGTGAAACGCCGATCCTCGCTCCGTACGTATCCCAGCGTCTCCAGGGTGACCAGGATCCGTCGGATTGTCGGTCGTGGAAGACCCGTGACGGCTGCGGCCTCTGCCACCGACAGCGAGGGGGAGTCCGGCCCAAAGGCCCGTAAGACGTCGAGGCCACGGCCTATCGCCTCGACGAAGTCGGGGTTGTCAGATCTGGACATCAGCAGCCCTTCCCGTGCTTGACCCTCGCTCGGAACCGCTAGGCGGACAACGGTCCGTAGCGTAGCGACCGCCGTCTGGCATTGACAACCGCAGCCTAGCCTCCGCCTTGACAAGGAAGTTCGGACGTTCCTAGGCTTCTGTGACGGACACTTGTCCGCTAAACGGACATTACTGCGTCAGGTCGGGGGCCTGGGTGGGAAGGACGACAGAGGAATACCAGGAAGTCATCCGTGACCTTGTCGAAACCCTGCTCGATTTTGCCTCTCGCCACGACATCACCACCGACGAATACATCCGGGCGCTTGCGTTTCTGACGGAGGTAGGGCGCGCCGACGAGATGATCCTTCTCGGTGATGTCATGCACCTCTCCATTGCCATCGATGACCTCACCCATCGCGCTCGGGCGAGCGGGACGGCGACCAACGTAGAGGGCCCTTTCTATCTTCCCGATAATCCCATTCTTGAGCCACCGTACCGATTGTGTGCTTTCGATGAGCCCGGCCTCCCACTGGTGGTTTCTGGACGAGTAACCGACGCGTCGTCGGGTGAACCGATCCCGGGTGCGGTGCTGGACATGTGGCAGGCAAGTGCCGACGGCTTCTACGAGCAGCAGAAACCTGAGAGGGGCCCCTACTACTTGCGAGGTAAGGTCCCAGTCGACCCGGACGGGCACTTCTTGTTCCGGACCATCGTCCCGGCCTCGTACGAGATTCCTAAAGAGGGACCGGTGGGCCGGTTGCTCGAATATCTCGACCGGCATGCCTTCCGCGCCAACCACATTCACATCAAAGTCTTTGCCGACGGCTACGAACCCCTAACAACGCAGATCTTCTTTGCAGACAACGAATGGCTTAGATCAGACGTTGTGGGAGCGGTCAAGGAAAACCTCGTGGTCAATCTGTCGGAGGAGACAGATGAGGTGCGCGCCAAGGAATTGGAGGTTCGGTCACCGTTCTTCACGGTTGAATGCGACATCAGTGTGGTCAAAGGATCGTCGGCTTAGGGGTTGATTGGGGGGAAGGAGCATGTCGAACCGCATGCTGCTGCGCGGCGGATACGTCATTAGCGTCGATCCCGAGATCGGGGATATCAACGGCGGTGACGTCCTGATCGAGGGCGATACGATTGCGGCGGTCGCTCCAAACATCGATGTCACTGATGCCGAGATCATCGACGTTACAGGCGATGTCGTCATTCCCGGCCTCATCGACACGCATCGTCACGTATGGGAAACGTCGATCCGAGGATGTGCTCCAAACGCCACGTTGGACGACTACTTTGGCATCGTCCTTGACGGATTTGCGGTCGTGTACCGGCCCGAAGATGTGTACGTGGCGAACTACATGGGTGCCATTGAGTGCATCAATGCCGGGATAACAACGGTTCTGGATTGGTCTCACATCCAGAACACCCCTGACCATTCCGACGAAGCGGTTCGTGGCCTTCGCGAATCCAACATCAGGTCGGTCTTCGCGTACGGCTTTCCCAACACCTCCCTTGCCGACTGGTGGTTCAACAGCTCGTTGAAAACCCCCGATGACGTGAGACGTGTCCGGGAGACGTACTTCTCGTCTGATGACGGGCTCATGACGATGGCCCTTGCAACGCGCGGTCCCGGATTCTGCCAGCCGGACGTCGTCAAACATGATTGGGGCTTAGCTCGTGAACTTGGCCTGCCGATTACCGTCCATGTAGGAATGGGGCGCGTTGCCGGCAGATTCAACATGGTCTCCCAACTTCACGAACTGAATCTCCTTGGCGCCGACACAACGTTTATCCACTCTTGCTATCTGAGCGAGGAGGAGTGGAAGCTGGTTGCCGATTCGGGAGGCAAGGTCTCAATCTCGGCGCAGGTGGAAATGCAGATGGGGCACGGATATCCACCAAGCCTTCGCGCACGCGAGCTCGAACTCCGTCCCGGTCTCAGTGTGGATGTCGTTACGACGGTGCCTGGGGACATGTTCACGCAGATGCGATCCGTATTCGCAGCAGAGAGGTTCACAGTGAACTCCGAATGCTGGGAGGCGGACGTTGACGTACCGAAGTCGATGCTGACGGCTCGTGACGTCCTGAGGTTTGCCACAATCGACGGTGCATACGTTTGCGGTCTTGAGGATCGTACCGGATCGCTCACGCCGGGTAAGCGGGCAGATGTGGTCGTTATCGATGGGAAGAGTCCTAACGTCACTCCGATAATCGATCCTGTAGCGACTGTCGTCCTGTTCGCCGATGTTTCCAATGTGGACACCGTAATCGTCAACGGTGAGTTTCAAAAGAGAGATGGCAAGCTCCTAGCAGAGTTTGAACCACAACGTCGTTTGCTGGAGGAGTCGCGCGACTATCTGGTCAGCCGGGTTCCGCGCGATCCCAACTGGATGGTGCCGGCTGCCGGTTGACAGACTGCCATGCGCGCAGCATCGCTGAAGGACTTCGGCAGTGCTCCCATACCGGCAGATCTCTCGCGACCACCGAGCGGAGGTGGCCGGGCTCTTGTGCGTGTGGATGCTGCACCCATCAATCAGCTTGACCTGCTCATAGCCTCGGGCCGCTTCTACGGGGGGGCTCCGGAAGTTCCCTACGTGCCTGGAGTCGAAGGCGTTGGGAGGGTGGAGGAGGGCGACGCACTGGAGCCGGGTACGCGGGTGTGGTTTGACTTCCAGCGCTTCGACAATCCAATGGGGTCGATGGCGGAACTCTGCTCGGTCGACGAAGCGCGGATGATGCCGATTGCGCACGACATCGATTCTGAGACTGCAGCGGCTCTGGGGCTCACGGG
>DASQUP010000207.1:0-3459 GCA_035641235.1 Actinomycetota bacterium | reverse complement strand
AGGTTCGGACAGGACCTCCGTCCATGCCTGAGTGGCTGCGGGTAAGTCTTGCTCCACGAGATAGCTCGTTGCCAACCCGCCTGCGAACTCGGCGGGAGAATAGCCAAGCACCCGTTCTACAGAGGGACTTACATACATCACGTCTCCGTCTTCGCTGATGACGGCAATGATGTCGGACGAATTCATCACGAGTGAGCGGAAACGTTCTTCGCTTCGTCGGAGTTCCGCTTCCGCATTTTTGCGCTCGGAGATGTCCTGGAAGTTAGCTACGACGCCGCTGACGAGCGGGTCGTCGAGAAGGTTGGTCAGGGTCACCTCGAGCCAGATCGGGGATCCGTCCTTGCGCCTCTCCTCGAGCTCGTACGTAGTTACCGCCCCCGGCTTACCGCGGATCATCTCGAGATGGGCGGCCACAACTTCGCCGGACTTGGGGTGGGTGAGCTCGAGGACACCTTTGTCCAGGACCTCGTCCTGGCGATATCCCATGACCCGTTCCACGGAGGGAGTCACGTACAGGATCCGCCCCGACTCGGCCATCACGGCGATTACGTCGAAAGAATTGTGAATTAGGGGTGCAAAGAGACTTTCACCGTAGCGCCCGACGTGATCATCGTCGAGCTCCCAAAGATGTTGTTGTGGACTCATTGTCACTCCGGCGGCGTCCTCACCTGAATCGGCAGCAGATGAAGAACTTATCGGCACCAGAACCTCGTCCCTGTGGTGCGCCGCCCGAAGAAAACCGCCGATCCGGATACGTAATTCAGACGATGGCTGCGGGGGCGCCGGCCGGTTTGGGACGATGCGGCCGGCTCTTAGTCGTTGCCGGATCCCTTACCCGATGAGTCGTCACCCGAGCCTGGACCCGACGAGTCGCCGTCCGAGCCCGACGAGCCCTTGCCGGATGAGTCGCCGTCCGAGCCCGACCCACTGCCCGAGTTGTCCGACCCCGGGCCCGAATTGTCGGAGTCGTCGTCATCGGCGTGGTCGTCATCGTCGTCCTTGCCGCCATGATCATCGTCGGGAGACGGCGAGGAGGTTGGGGGGGTTTTTCGGCCGGGGGGAGTGCGATCGCCGCCCGGCTCGGCGCGCGCGGGTTCCTGCAGGACGGTTGCAGGCTCTGCGACGAAGGCGGCCTCCGACACGAAGAAGACGGCCAGCGACAGGCCGACCCCCACCGCAATGCCGACCACCGCAGCGGTAAGTCCGATCAGGAAGCTCTTCATCGTCGTTCCAGGATAGAAGGAGCCCTCTCATGGGACGCACACAGAAGAGTTAGGGATTGGTAAAGCCGGCTTCCTTTTCGGTGGCGGCGCCCCCCGCGGCCCCCTCGCGGGGCCAGCGCAGCGTCACGGTAGTTCCCACGGCCGACGAGGTGATCTCCGCCCGCCCGTCCCATTTCTCGGCGACCTCCTTCACGATCGCCAGCCCCAGTCCGGAACCGGGACCGGACCGGCGGCCCGTACCTCCCCGGTAGAAGCGGTCGAACACACGCTCTCTCTCCTCCGGAGGGATGCCCGGCCCGTCATCCGCGACGCTGAATCCGGCGCCATCCGGCCCCGACTCCGCCGCAAGCGCGACGGTTGCGCCCGCGGGGCTGTACGCGAGAGCGTTCTCGATGAGGTTGTCGATCACCCCCGCCAGCTCGGCCTCGTCCGCATGAACGACGGCTGCCATCCCCACGCGTGTCACTACCGTTGCCCCTCCCTCCGCAGCGCGGGCTGCCCATCGGTCCGCAGCATCGCGGAGGAGCGCGCCGATGTCGACGGCGCCACCAGGGGCCTGTCGGCCCCCCGCGCGGGCGAGCACAAGAAGCTCCTCGACGAGGACCCCGAGCCGGTCCACTTCCTTGATTGCCTCGCTAGCCGAGGTTGCGTCGGGTCCTCCTCCCACAGCGATGCCTTCCAGTCGCAGGCGGAGGCCGGTGAGTGGTGTCCGGAGCTGGTGCGATGCGTTGGCAATGAAGTCTTGCTGGGCGGAGATCGTGGCCTCGAGGTCCTCGGCCATGTGGTTCATGGCGCGGGCCACATCCGCAACTTCGGGCGGGCCGGCGGTTTCCGCTCGGGAGTCGAGCCGTCCCGCCCCAAGGCTCCGCGCCGTCGCGCCGAGGCTCTTGAGTGGCCGGGAAAGCGACGACGCCAGAAGCCAGGCCCCGCCCAGTCCGAGCACCACGACGAAGAGCCCCACGGCGGCCAGAACCAGCCAGCTCCGCCGCACGTTCGACTCGATGGCCGAGATATCGGAATCGATCCGCACGACACCGACGATTTCCCCCTCCAGGGCCACGGGAGCCGCCACGAGGAGACGGGAACCCATAGGCCGGCCAACCAGTGATCCACTCAGAGCCGTACGGAACTCGCTTTCGCCACTTATGTCGTTGCCGACGCTGGGCAGCGTTTCAGAATTTGCGAGTACCTCACCGTCCTCGTCGGCGATCAATACGCCGGCATCGAGCTGGTCCGCAAAGTCCTCGACGATCGGCGCCAGGAGCTCAGGAGCATCGCTGTCATCGACCTCATCCGATACGGACGACGAGATGATCTGAGCTTGGCTTCCGAGAAGGCCTTCGACCTCCGAGTGCGCCCTGCGCTGGATGTTGATGGCGAGCGGTACTGCGAGCGCAGCAACCGCCAGAACGAGGAGGTAGGCAAAGGCCACCAGCAGGCGACCGCGCAAGCTCACTCAGCGAGTTCCTCATGGGATGCGAATCGGAACCCTACGCCTCTAACGGTGTGGATGTACTGGGGGGCCGACGGTTCGTCCCCCAGTTTGCGCCGCAGCGTACTCACATGGACATCCAGCGTCTTCGTCGGGCCGAACCAATTGGGATCCCACACCTCTTCCATCAACTGTTCCCGCGTGAGGACGGTCCCTGCGTTCTCCATCAGTCGACGCAGCAGTTCAAATTCGCGCCGAGTGATCTCCACGCCCGTGCCGCCCTTGGTCACAGACCACGTCCGCGGATCGAGCTTCACATCACCGACAACAATCTCGTCCGCGCTGCGTTCACCGCTCGAGACGGACCTGCGCAGAACGGCACGCATGCGCGCGATTAGTTCGGCAACGCTGAAAGGTTTGACCACGTAGTCGTCGGCCCCCAGCTCCAGTCCCACAACCCTGTCCGTCTCGAGACCACGCGCCGTCAGCATGATGATCGGCACGGATGATTCGGCGCGCAGGGCACGGCAAACGTCCCGGCCGTCGATATCCGGCAACATGAGATCGAGCAGCACGACATCCGGAGGGCGCGCCCGCGCCGACTCCAATCCACCCTCACCGGTGGCCGACACGTCCGTGTCCCAACCCTCGCGCTCGAGCGCCTCCGCGAGGGGCGCTGATATCGATTCCTCGTCCTCGATCAAGAGAACTCGCCGACGTTTCACACACGGATTCTAGAAGCGGGAGCCCGACGCACGCTGCGGCCTACCGTTTTTTAACCTCTCGCTAACCTCCCGAATACCG
>DASQUP010000206.1:0-14338 GCA_035641235.1 Actinomycetota bacterium | reverse complement strand
GTTGGAGAGGCCAAGACACGGAAGTTCAGTGCGTACGTTACTGCCCGAAACACTTTGCGCCACGCCTTGGATTCGATCGTGACATCGCGGACTCAGGTTGCGGTCGTTGTCGACAAGGAGGACCGCTACCGCGGCATCCTCACGCTAGAGCGGGTGTCGCAGGAGATCATCTCGTGAGGGCGCGCCGTGGAGGGTAACCCTGTCTTCAGGTGGTCGTGGGTAGCCGACAACTCCGACCGGATAGTCGAACAACTGATCGAGCATATTCAGCTCACCGGCATTGCGATTCTCGTGGGTCTGCTCATTTCACTGCCAGTGGGAATCTATGCACAGCGGCACCGGCGTGCGCTACCGCCTGTGATCGGGTTCACTGGAATCCTTTACACGATTCCAAGCGTTGCGCTGTTTGCGTTTCTCCTGCCATACACCGGTCTCTCGTTTTGGACCGCGGAGATCGGTCTCGTCGGCTACACGCTGCTCATACTCATTCGCAACATTGTGGCCGGCTTGAATTCAGTTCCTGAAGACGTCAAAGAATCCGCCGTCGGGATGGGGTACACGCCGACGCAGGTGTTATGGCGCGTGGAATTGCCGCTTGCACTTCCCGTCATCGTTGCCGGTATCCGGATCGCTACCGTGACAACCATCGGACTCATTACTGTGACGGCCTTAATTGGCCTTGGCGGCTTCGGTCGATTCATCCTGGAAGGCTTCCGCACGATAAATCAGAACGCAAACACCATAATGCTCGTTGGGGCAGTCCTCTCAGTGGTGCTGGCCGTTGCTGCAGATTTGTTGCTGCTAGCTGGAGAGAAAGTTCTTGCTCCGTGGTCTCGTAAGGTTGCAGGGAGTCAGACCGCAACGTGAATACGCTAATGGACGCCCTGAGATGGCTCACCGATCCGGCCAACTATTCGGGACCGGGTGGTATCCCGACAAGGGTCATCGAGCACATAGAGTTGTCTGCGCAACCAGTTCTACTTGCCACGCTGCTTGCTCTTCCAGTTGGTCTCTATGTGGGACACAAGAAGAGATTTGAGTTTGCTGCCATATCAGTGGGTAATATCGGGCGCGCTATCCCATCGTTTGGCCTGATTGCAATTTTGTGGGTGCCTACGCTTTCGTGGCCGGGCGTCCTGGGATACTGGGCAGTGTTCATCGCCATGGTGTTGCTTGCCATCCCGCCCATCCTTATCAACACAGCCGTCGGGATTCGCAATGCTGATCCCGACACCGTTGAAGCGGCGCGCGGGATGGGGATGACGGGCCGCGACATACTCCTCCGGATCGAGATCCCTCTGGCGGTGCCGCTGATCATCACCGGCCTGCGGACTGCTTCCGTACAGGTGATCGCTACTGCGACCATCGGTGCGATCACGTCGGTGGGTGGACTCGGCCGCTTCATCATCGATGGACTTGCAGTCCGAGGGATGGAAAGGATCCTTGGCGGCGCCATTCTCGTAGCGATGCTCGCCATCCTGACGGAGGTGACCTTCAGCGTCCTGGAGGGCCTGCTCTCGCCGCGGATGTCGTCGGGGCACCGGCGCCTTTTTCGGAGGTCCGACTCCGAGACCGGGCCCCCCGACACTCAGACAGGTGCGGCCGGCCTCGGCGCGGCCTGAGTTTCGGAACCTGGGGACACCAGGTGACACTCCTTGTCGTTCTGTGACCACAGGTCCCAGTCCTTACGATCGGCGTAACTCCTGAACCCGCGACTTGCGACAGTCGTCGTAATTACAAGTCCGGGATATCTTTGCCGGGACCAGAAGGTGGGGCGGGAGGCCCCAACAATCGAATGGAGGAAACCCATGCGGAAATTCCGCACAACCGCCCATGGGGCGGCCCTCCTGGCGCTCGCGTTGTTCGTCGGCGCCTGTGGGTCGGGTGTGGGCGGCGACGACGACGATGGTGGGGGCGGTAATGGAGACGCCGGCGGTGGCGGCGGCGAACCGGTTGCGTCGCAGTTGGTCCTCGGCGGACCGCCCGAGTGTCCCGAGCGGCCGTTCTGCATCCCCGGACTCGAAGAGACCTACGGAATCGAGTTCAAGGACTTCAAGCCGCTTGATGTCGCGGGCCCGCTGACCGTCCGGGCGCTTGAGGGTGGCGAGATTGACGTTGCGCTCCTCTTCTCTACGCAGTCCGTGATCGCAGATCGGGGATGGGTATTGCTCGAGGACGACAAAGGTCTTCAAACGGCGGAGAACATCACGCCCGTTATCAACCACAGTGTCCACGACGCCGCTATCGAGGGACTTTTGAACCAGATCAGCGGCGCACTCACGACCGAGAACATCACCGAGCTGAACGGCCGCGTCGAGATTGACGGAGAGAAGCCTGCTGATGTGGCCGCCGACTTCCTCGAGTCCGAAGGAATCTCGGGTGAGGGTGAAAGCGGTTCGGGCAATATCACAGTGGGCGCCGTTGCCTTTGCCGAGAACCAGATTGTCGCGGAGATGTATGCGCAGGTCCTAGAGCAGGCGGGTTACTCGGTGAAGCGTCAGCTCGACCTGGGATCACGAGAGATCCTCCAGCCGGCGCTCGAGTCCGGGGAGATTCACGTGGCTCCCGAGTACCTCGGATCGCTGTTGCTGTTCCTCGATCCCGAAGCCGCGGCCTCGGGCGATCCTCAGGAGAACCACGATTTGCTGGTGCCTCTTCTAGACGGGAAAGGCATCGGCATCCTCGAGTTCTCGGAGGCGAACGACACGAATGCCTTCGTGGTGACCCAGGAGACCGCGGACGAGTACGGGCTCCAAGCAGTCAGCGATCTAGCATCCGAGTCGTAGCCCTATGAGGAGGGGGCCCCGAGCGGGCCCCTTCCCGGCCTGGCTCCTCCCTTATGGATAACGCTCACCGGCCCTGATCTCCACGTCGAGTCGATTGGGCGGAGGCGCGAGCGGACAGACCCAGCGCGGGTCGTACGCGCACGAAGGGTTGTACGCGAAGTTGAAGTCCAGAACCAATCGGCCCTCGGCCGTCCCGAGGTCGGCTCCTTTGATCGAATCCAGGAGATACCGGCCTGCACCGTAGGTGTCGGCGCCGCTGGTCCCGTCGCGGAACGGGAGGAAGACGCCGCCCCCGTAGCCCTCGAGCCAGTAAAGCTCGAGACTCTGCCGTAATTCGTTCAGGACGAAGTGTGCGATGCCGTAGCGAACGAACGAGTAGGTCCCGTCCCCGCTCGTGCTGATTTCGTATCGCTGTGGTTCGGCCGGCTCGACGTCGGCGAGCACCCTCATGGCGGGGTCGTAGTCGAAGTACTCGAGGCCGCGAAAATCCCGGCGCGCCTTGGCGGTCAGTGGCGATTGGGGGTGGCCGGCAAACAACTCGTCGCGCCGGGAACGCCACCTCCGCCACATAGCCTCGGGCTCGCTGGTCTGCCGGATCTCCGCATAGAGCGAAAACACGGCGCGCTTCCAGTCGAGCAGCGCCTCCACCGACGCTGGTTCGAAATCTATGTGCCCTCCCTCGTGAGCGCAGAACCTGCGAACGATGCCATTATGTCGGCGTGACGAACGAACGCCTCGCCGATATCCCGGGCTTCAACATCGACCGCGTCGCGGCCGCCGCCGGGGATGATCCCGAGATTCTTCGGATGGAGAACCTGGATACGGATGTTGCGCCGCCACCCGGCGTCATCGAAGCGACTCGGGAGGCCGTTGGAGATGACGACGCCAACAGCTGGCTGCCGTTCGACGGCAAGATCGAGATGAAGGAGGCGGTGGCCGACCACATCGAGATGCGCAGCGGCGTGCGGTACGACCCCGCTCGCGAGGTTGTGATCACCTCCGGCGAGGGCGACGCGATGCTCAACTCCCTCTTCGTGGCTACGGACCCGGGCGATGAGGTGATCGTTACCGATCCGACGTACGCCGGCATGGTCAATCGTGTGCGGTTGGCCTCCGCAGTTCCGAAGCTCGTCCCGCTGATTCCCGAGCCGGCGGGCTGGAGACTGGACCTGGACGCACTTCGGGATTCGGTTACTCCGAAGACCCGTGCCGTGTTCATCATGAACCCATCGCTGCCTACCGGCTGTGTACTAAATGAAGGAGAGTGGGACACCGTTGCCAGCGTGTGCCGCGACAACGATCTATGGCTTGTCTACGTCTCGATGTACGAGGGCGTCGTTTACGACGACTTACCCATCATTCATCCCTCTGCAATCCCCGGCATGCGCGATCGTGTGATCATCGCCGGTTCCGTATCGCTGGAGCAGAGAATGATCGGCTGGCGCGTCGGCTGGACGGTTGGACCGGAGCCGCTCCGTTCGGATCTGTCAGTTGTGCAGATCTACAACTCCCTCGTACCGGGCGGCATCGGTCAGGCCGGGGCGCGCGTTGCTCTCGGCGCGCCGGCCGAGGATCTCGCGGATGCCGTGGCCGAGTTCCAGCGCAGGCGCGACGAGACGGTTCGGCAACTCGATGGCTTTCCGATATCGCCGGCGTCCGGCGGCTGGTCTCTGCTGATGGATACCGCTGCGCTTGGAATCGATTGTGCCGAGGCATCACAGCGGATGCTCGAACAGAAGGTAGCGGCGACGCAGATGCGTGGGTGGGGCGGAGATATCGCCGATCGCTATCTGCGTTTTGTGTTCAGCAACGAGCCCGTCGAAAGGCTAAAGCAGCTGGGCGAACGGGCCCGAGCGGCCCTAATGTGAGGCGAAATGGCAATTGACCCCCACCTGTCGGTGGTCGGTTGCCATCTCAGCCGGACGGCAGACGCTTCTCGAACCAGTGATGTGCGTACGGTTCGTCGTTGAAGGGCTCGACCTCTGTGTATCCGGAGGACCGATACAGGGCGATTGCTTCAGTGAGCGAGCCGTTCGTTTCGAGCCGGACGATCGTGCTTCCGGCGCGGCTTGCTTCCGCTTCCAGCTCGGCGAGGAGCCGGCGGCCGATGCCGAGGCCGCGCGCCGAGTCGGCGACCCACATACGCTTCAGCTCGGTCGGCGCATCGTCGTGGAACTTCAGAGCACCGCATCCGATCGGCTCCGAGCGGAGCGTTGCGAGAAGGACGAGTCCCGCGGGAGGCCTCAGTTCATCGGCGTCCGCCGAGATGCTTATTGAGGGGTCGAAGCCGATGTCGAAGCGCCGGTCGAGCTCGGCGAAGTACTGACCTATGCAGTACTGGGCGTGCGGATGGAGGGGGTCGACCGGTTTGACCTCCACCATCGCGGCCGTTAGGAGACGTTCGACATCGCTCATTGCAGTGACGAGTCGTGTGCGCTGTGACTCATTGAGAGGCTCGAGGAATGTTGCGGCGAGTTCGTCGCTCCGTTCGTCGAGGATCGCTCGTTCCTTCAGTCCCGCAGCAGTCAGGCGCGCCGTTCGAACGCGCCTATCGAGCTCGCTTCGTTCGACCTCTATAAGGGCGGCTGCCTCGAGCGAGCGCAGGAGGCGGCTGAGATAGCCGGAGTCGAGATCGAGGCGAGCGCGCAGCGCGCGGACGTCACACCCCTCGGCGCCGATCTCCCACAGGACACGCGCCTCGCCGAGCGGCCGGTCCCGGGACAGGAAGTGGTCGTCCAAGGCGCCCACTCGCTGGGTGACCACCCGGTTGAAGCGCCGCACTTGGTCGACCATCGTTCGGTCCATTCTCTGACTATAGTCAGAGAATTTGAGATTTGTCCAGATCCCGGGCCACGAATTAAGTCCTGTCCCCCTTGTGAGGAAGCACCGCAACGCCCAAGGTGTCGGGAATGGTCCCAGGGACTTCCGGGCGCCGGCCGCTCATCTGCTTGCTCGCGGCATGCGCCCTCTTTGTCGCAGCCCCCCGCCCGGACGCAACGCCGCGGCTGAAGCCCTCAGATCAAGCCGCCGCCGAATTGCCAAACATCCTGGTCATTGTGACCGACGACCAGCGTGCCGACACGTTGGACGTGATGCCCGGGACTCGGCGTCTCTTCGAACGCAACGGCACACGATTCCCCAACGCATTTGTATCGACGCCCCTGTGCTGTCCGGCTCGCGCTTCGATTTTCTCGGGCCGCTACGTACACAACCACGGGATATTTCGGAGCGGCACCGATCCGTCGAAGTTCGACCAAGAGGAAACGATGCAGGCCCACCTACAGGACGCCGGCTATCTGACCGCCATATCCGGCAAGTACATCAACAACTGGAAGCAGAATATTGATCCTCCGTACTTCGATCGTTGGGCGTTCTTCTCGAGGGGCTCGCAGGCGGAATCGGATGGCTATTACGACCTAAAGCTAAATGTCGATGGGCAACAGAAGATTGCGAGGAACTACTCGACCCACTACGTGCGGAATCGTGCGCTTGATTTCCTGGAGTGGTTCGAACTCGACGACGATCGGCCTTGGTTCCTTTACGTCGCGCCGTTTGCACCGCACGCCCCGGCTGTCCCCGAACCGAAGTATTGGCGAGCGCCGGTTGAGGAGTGGGAGTGGAGCCCCTCGGCCTTTGAGCAGGACGTCGTCGACAAACCCAAATACGTGCAGCTTTCAAATGCGAAACCGAGACGTGTGACCAGACTCCGCACCAAACAACTTCGCACGCTCATGAGTGTGGACGACATGGTCGGCCGGTTGTTCACAAGACTCAAGCGCTTGGGCGAGAAGCGGAACACTCTTGCGATCTTTCTGTCGGACAACGGGTTCTTGTGGGGCGAGCACCGCCGATCGGGGAAGGGTGTTCCGTACAGGGAATCGACGCAGATACCGATGGTGCTCCGGTGGCCCGGACACGTTCTAAGAGGGGCGACCGACAACCGGTTTGCTTCGAACGTTGACGTTGCTCCGACCGCGCTGGCCGCCGCGGGGCTTTCTACAGGAGGGATGGATGGTCGTTCGCTCCTCAATAGGGCGTGGCGGAGAGACCGGGTCCTCCTGGAGTTCTGGGGTAAAGCGGGGAATCGCGTTCCCGGGTGGGCGTCGCTCCGTACCGCCGAACACCAATACACGGAGTACTACGGCGAAGGCCCGGACGCCGAGGTCGTTGTGGAACGGGAGTTCTACGACTTGCTTGCGGATCCGTGGCAGCTAGAGAACCTTGTTGCCGGCGGCGAGGCCGGCAGCGAGCCACCCCAATGGATGGTCGATCTACTAGCTGCAGACCGGAGATGTATGGGGGTCTTGTGCCCGTAAGCAGTCCAGGCCTTCAGACGTGGAGGGTTGCGGTCACCGCCCCGACCCTGAGTTGGCAGTTAGCCTCATTATTTCGTAGCTGATTGCCGTTTCAGCGAGTCCGGCGCGCCGGGTGGCACGAGGACGTCAAGAAGGAATTAGTTTCGGCGGCGACCGACTCCTCAGGTGCAAACCACAACCCCGGATGGGGGTAACCACAACCCCGGATGGGGGATCTCGCGAAAACCTAGCCATTGCACCTAGGCAGCTATAAACGGCGCTCATATAGTCATGCTTCTCGTAGCGGGCAAAAGCAAAGCAATCGTGGCTTATGAGTCAGATCGCTTGAGGGCTGAAATGCAAAGAACACCAGTACCTGTGGTCGCCGCAAGCCAGCATCCGTTTGCTTATCCGCGCAAGCACAGCAAGCAAGTCAGTCGCACCATCTTCTACCAGATTCTTTCTGTCTCCGGCAGGAGATCGATCGTTACTCGTGGAAGTTGAGGAACTGCATGCCGTAGCACTGGGGCTGCGAGCGAGTTCAGCAAAGAAAAGCACGAAGCTCACAGAAGGGGGGATGAATTATGGGCCCGAAGCAACCCCGTGTGCTCATCGTTGACGACCACAGATTGTTCGCGGATCTCATTACACCTCCCCTGGAGGAGCGAGGACACACAGTCATAGGTCTCGCGACGACAGGTCCCAGCGCTCTCGCGACGGTTCGACATGAGAGGCCCGAGCTAGTGCTTTTGGACCTGAGCTTGGGCGGCGAGGACGGGATCTCAATCGGACGCAGGATCCTCTCGGATTTTCCCGACACCAAGCTGATCGCCGTCACTACCTACACCGACTGTGAAGCGGTGCGGAACGCAGCCGAGGCCGGTTTCCAGGCGTGCGTCACAAAAGACACACCTCTGAACCATTTCGTAGCAACGATTCAGGGAGTCCTCGACGGGCAAACCGTAGTAAGCCTCCCCGCTAGTTCCCGGGTAGGACGCGGGAGCATGACGCGGGTTAGAGGCGGCGTGCAATCTTCATCGGTGGAACTCCTGACGCCTCGGGAGTACGAGGTCCTGATGCTGCTGGCCGAGGGCGCAAACAGCAGCGAGATGGCCGAACGCCTCGTACTCAGTCCCAACACAATCAGGACCCATGTTCAGAGCGTTCTGACCAAGCTCCATGTCCATTCGCGTATCGAAGCTGCGGCCACGGCTGTTCGGTTGGGACTGGTCAACACCCATCGAGCGCAGGTCCGCGACTCAAACGGATTTCATACGTCAGGGGTAGGTCGTTTACCCCTTGCATCGCGTGTAGTTGGCGGTCGGCGTAACTAGCGTTTCACACCACGCCGCGGTTCCAAGGGGATGGGTGCAGTTGTGTCGAGGGCTAACGGTACACCGATCCGCATCTTGATCGCCCACGGGCAGTCACTGGTCTGCGACACGATGCGGTCTGCCTTCGAGAGGGAGAGCGACCTCCGAGTAGTGGGCGTCGCACGCGATGGCGTTCAGGCGGCAGCCGAAGCGGAGCGCGTAGATCCAGATGTCGCGCTTGTCGACCTCGAGTTGCCGAATTGCGATGGGATCCGGCTGACACGCATCATCACGAAGCGTGTCCCCGCCTGCAAGGTTGTGGTTATCGCGGACGAGGAAGACCAGGCGACGCTCCTGGAGACCGTCGAGGCCGGGGCCACCGGATACTTGACTCAAAACTCTCCGCTTGATCAGTTGCTCGAGGCGGCCCGAGGCATCTCGCGCGGCGAGGCTCCCATTCCCAGGGCAATGCTCGGGGGGCTCATCACTAGCCTCGTCAATCGGGGCCGAGAGAAGGATTTCGCCCTACGTCAGATGTCTTGCCTCACGCGCCGGGAGAAGGAGGTCTTGGCCCTGGTGGCGGAGGGGTCTGACAAGGACGAGATCGCAAGAGTTCTCGTAATAAGTCCACAGACCGCTCGCACACACATCCGCAATCTGTTCCGCAAGCTCGATCTTCACTCACGCCTCGAAGCCGCTGCGTTTGTGGTGCGTAACGGTATCCATGAAGAACTGTCGAGCAGCAGCCGGTGAAGTCGTGACTGCTCCCATCAAACCGAGGATCCGCGAGGATCTGACCACGGTTGAGCTCGATGGCGAAGCCGTGATCTATGACGATCGAACCGGTGACCTTCACCACCTGAACTCAACGGCGACGATAGTCGCGAAGCTCTGTGACGGCAGCGCCACGATAAGGGAGCTGGCGATCGACATCGCATACGCATTCCAGCTCCCCGAAGACGACGTTGAGAAGCAGATCAGGTCTCTTCTGCGCAAGCTGCGAAGAGCGGATCTCCTCGTCGATCGGTCGGACCAGGCTCATGGTTGAAACAGACGAGCGGGCGCGGGTGCGATCAAGGACGCCCGCGAGTCCCTGACAGAGCAAACTAGATCGCCTCGGGTGGGTGATGAGTAGAACTTACGACTTCGGAGAAGTCACGCTGGGTATCAGAACTACCTCCGTGGACTTCGGGCGGACGCTCGACCATGCCCTGATCCGATATCGAACCTCGGAGGAGGCCTCGCCCTCATATTCCATCGTGATAGGTGGGGAGCCCACCGGAAATCGCCGCAGCGGCCGCGGCTTCCACATCCTCTACTGGGGCACGACCGCACTGATTCGGACCCTCCACCTGTCGACACTGCTGCGCGGCCTCTTGGCCGAGCTGGAAGCGGTTACGTTCCAATCACGGCGTGACTCCATCTTCGTCCGCGGCGCGTTGGTTCGGGCTGACGGTGTGTCCGCCATCGTCCCCTGGTGGGTGGTCCCGCGCCTCGGCGAGCTTGGCAGGCGCGTGGAGCATTCCGGGCTTGCGTTGTCCGGGTCTACGTGGGTGGCGATTGATGCCGATACCGGCCGCGTCGTCCCCGTCGAGCGGCGCCTCGACATTGATGAGCGCCCGCTGCGTCGATTCGGCTCCGACGGGCAGGCCGGCGGCGACCGCTTGTTCGTCGACGAAGCCACTCCGATCGACGTCGTTTGTACGCACACGGAAAGCGGCCCCCTGCTGCAGCCGATTACCCGCGGACTCACCCTTCATCGGCTTACGGGCTCGGTCAACAATGTCGATGAGTTGCGTGGGAGCGTCCTCGAAGGGCTCGGTCGGCTGGTCGCAGGGGCTCGTTGCTACGGAGTGGGCTTCGCTAGTCCTAGGGACATGCTGGACTCGCTTCAGAGGGCACTGGGCGGGCGGCGGCCGCTTCTCAACGGCGCGGGAGCGCGCCCATGAGATCGATTTCCATCGAGGATTCAGTCTCCGTGGATGAAGAGCACCGGCTCCCAGAGCGGATCGTTTCCCTCCTGCGGCGCAACGGACCGCTCGCGCTGATCGATTTGGGAGTCGTATTCGTTGCCTATATCGCGCCGCTGGTACTGCGCTTCGACGGCCGCGTGCCGCCCGCGTACTGGAGCAACTTCTGGTGGTTTGCCTCGGTCGCTGCGCTCATTCATCTGCTCGCGAACTACATGTTCGGGCTCTACGGAGAGATATGGCGCTACGCGAGCGTTCAAGAGGCTCGACGCGTGGTGCTCGCAGGAATTGCGGGCGGAGCCTTGATGACTGCATTGGACGTCAGCCTCCGTACGCGCCTTTATCCGCTGCCGATCTCGGTTGTCGTCCTCGGGTCGACGCTGTCGCTGATGGGCTTCGGAGCCATCAGGTTCCAGAACCGCCTCTTCGGCTTTCGACGCCGCCAGACGGAGGAGGCCGTGAGAAGGGTATTGGTCGTGGGAGCCGGTGATGCCGGCGCGATGATCGTCAAGGACCTCCTCAACCATCCCTACTTGGGTCTCGATCCGGTCGCGTTGGTGGACGACGATCCCCGAAAGCTGCACAGGGCACTGCACGGAGTCGCGGTAATCGGCAAGCGACACGCGATCACGCGGCTTGTCGACCGCCTGAAGATCGACGAGGTCCTGCTGGCAATCCCATCGGCGGCAAGTGATCTCGTTCGAGACGTTGCCTCGCAGTGTGAGGCCGCGGGCGTGTCTCTGCGCGTTCTCCCATCCCGCAGGGAGGTCGTGGGGGGAAAGGTGACTGCGCGCGACATCCGTGACCTCCGGATCGAGGATCTCCTTGGGCGTCGCCAGGTGGAGACCGATCTCGACTCTGTTGGGAGGATGATCCGTGACCAAAGTGTGCTCGTTACCGGAGCCGGAGGGTCGATCGGCTCCGAGATCGTAAGGCAAGTCGCCTCGTTCGCCCCGGCGCGGCTCCTGCTCCTCGACCACGACGAGACGCACCTCCACGATCTACTGGTGGATCTCGACGGTCACACCGGCATTCGCATCGTGCTGGCGGACATCCGCGATCGCGAACGGATGCTCAACCTGTTCCGACGGGAGTCACCCAACGTCGTGTTTCACGCTGCGGCGCACAAACACGTGCCGCTGCTGGAAGCCCATCCTGAGGAAGCGTTTTACACAAACATCATCGGAACTGCGAACGTCGCCGACGCGGCTGCGGCGACGGGAGTCGAGCGCTTTGTGTTGATCTCCACGGACAAGGCCATTGGTCCCGTCAACGTGATGGGTGCGACGAAATGGTTCGCCGAGCAGATCGTTCGGAGCCTCGATGGCCACGGCTGCCACTTCTGCGCCGTCCGCTTCGGGAACGTTCTCGGAAGTCGGGGAAGCGTGGTCCCAACGTTCTTTCGACAGATCGCCCAAGGCGGCCCGGTTACCGTCACGGATCCGTCAATGGCCCGCTACTTCATGAGCGTTCACGAGGCCGTTCAGCTCGTTCTGCAGGCTGCGGCGCTTTCCACCGGTGGTGAGGTGTTCACCCTTGAGATGGGTGAACCGATGAATGTCCTCGATCTTGCCCGCAAGCTCATCCGGCTCTCGGGCAAGGTTCCGGAGAAGGACATCACCATCCAAATCGTCGGTGCTCGGCCCGGTGAAAAGCTGGTCGAGGACATCATCGATCTGACGGAAGATCTGCTACCCAGCGCCCATCCAGGCATTCGTGTGTCGCGGCCGGCGGTTCCCGACCCTGCGCGACTGCGCAGAGCCATCCGCGACTTCGAGCTGCTCGCGCTCGCCGATGAAAGCGACGAGCTGGGTGCATCCCTGAAGGTCGTCGTGGCTGGACGCGAGCGAGTTCCGATCCAGGGAGCAGTGTGATGAGGTCACGTGCTGTGGTCGTCGTTCACCGTCATGCAATGGTGGCCGAGGGAGTAGGCGCTGCCATCGCTCAATATCCGGGCATCGTTACCGTGGGTTCGACTACAGATCTGGCCGAGGGTGAGAAGATCGGTCGCCGTTCCGATGCGGTTGTGCTGGACCAGTTCATGGTTGGGGCGCTTGGCGCCGCGTCTCGCTTGAGGCGCGCGGGGGTGCGTGTGGTTCTGCTCGGCGACGGAGCGGAAGAGCACCAAGACCTTCGGGTGCCCATCCGCGCGTCGATCGGGGCGCTTGCCTCTGCTCTCGTCCCCGGAGTTGTGGCCGCCGGCACGCCGCAGTCGCTCAGCCCTCGCCAGCGAGAGATCCTTCGCCTCATAGCAAACGGGATGGTCGCCAAGCAAGTCGCGTACCAGCTCGGTATCAGCGAAAAGACCGTGGAGCAGCACAAGGCTCGCATCTTTGCCAAGTTGCAGGTGCCAAACCAGGCCGCGGCAGTGAGGGTGGCGATGGCCCAAGGGATAGGAGGATCGGGCCTGTGAAGCTGATCGACTATGTCAGAGCGGTGCGGCGACGGTGGGTTGATATAGCGCTCGCGGTTGTCATTGCGCTAGTTGCCGGATGGTTCCTCACCTCCGTAGCGCCTCCGGGCAAGCGCCAAAGCTCGTTTCAGGCAACCACGGTCCTGGTGAGCACGGGCGATGTAATGGCCCCCGGCATCACCAACCTAGGAGCTCTGGCGGCCCTGACCACTGTCGGCGAAGTCCCCGAGCGTGTCGCCGAAAAGATCAACTACGACGGCAATCCCGTGGAACTCACCGAGAAGGTGCGTGCGTCCGCGAACCTCCAAACCGGAATTCTCAAAATCACCGCGAGGTCGACGAAGTCGCGCGACGCAAGAGTCCTCGCAAACACCTTCGCACGGCAACTGGTTGGGTTCCTCGAGGATCAGAAGGCTCGCTCGGTTGCCCAGGAAGGCGCGCCCCTCTCGCGGCAGCTGGATCGGCTGAAGGGCGAAATCGACTCGCTCGATCGAGCCATAGCCGACGCACCGCCGGGGGGACGCCCCGTCGTCCAGGCGGAAAGGGACGCCAAGGTACGGCAGTACGGGCTGTTGTACGAGTCGTACCAGCAGCTGGCGGCGGCGGCCACCAATCCCAGCGGGCTCCAGATCATCCAGGCCGCCTACCCCGTGGAGGTCGAGACGGGCGGCATTCAGCCTCCGCAGAGCCGGCAAGGGCGCATGATCATCGCCGGCCTCCTCGGGCTTGTTGCGGGGGTAGTGATTGTGCTGTTCCTCGAAACCTTCGACACCCGCATCAGGAACCGGGACGCAGCCGAACGCCACTTCGAGCTCCCGGTACTCGCCGAGGTACCGCGCGTTCCGCGCTCCAAGCGTAAGGGCCTCGCCCACGCCGTTGTGTCCGACCCCCGCTCGCGCTTCTCGGATGCCTTCCGCGTGCTCGGAGCGATGCTCACCGTGTGGCGTCCGCTGCGTGGAGGCAAGCCCGCCCAGGCAATGGGCGCGACCGAGGGAGATCCGCCGCGCGCGGTTCTCGTCACCAGCCCCGGGCCCGCGGACGGGAAGACGACCGTCGTTGCCAACCTGGCCGCGAGTTTCGCCACGCGCGGGTACCGCGTCGTCATCCTCTCGTGTGATTTCAGACGGCCGCGTATCGACATGCTGCTTGGTGTCTCCACTGCCTCCGGCCTGGCCGAGGCGCTGCAGTCTCCTAACGGTGCAAAGCCTGAGTCCAAGCCCACTTCTCTCGCGGGCGTTCGCCTCATCCCCAGCGGGAACCCCCCGGAACGCCCTGCGGATCTGCTCGGTTCGGACAAGATGCGTTCGATCATCCGGGACGTTCGGAGCGAATGCGACTTGGTCTTGATCGACAGCGCCCCGATCCTCACCACCAGCGACCCGGCGGATCTCGTGCAGGAAGTCGACTCTGTCTTGCTCGTTGCGCGCGCAGGACGGACCACTCCCGAGGTCGCGGAGCGCACTGGACTACTCCTCAAGCGGCTCGGGGCACCGGTCCTCGGGGTGGTGCTAAACGCCAGCACGGAGATCACGACTCCGCGCAATTACTACGGCTACTACCA
>DASQUP010000205.1:0-13730 GCA_035641235.1 Actinomycetota bacterium | reverse complement strand
GGCGCCGGGAGCGGGATGGCGGGAGTCGTTCGATTCCAGTTTCGGCGCCGCAAACCTGCTGTGGCTGTTCAAGGCGCCCGGCGGGGACGAAGATGTCGCGCTCAGCGATGCGGTGGACCGCGTGAGCGCATGGGGTGGAGGGCGCATATCGATGTGGTCCCGCGGAGACGACGCCGCCGTGACGGTTTCACTCGTTCAGCGCAAGGGTGAGACCGGTTTGTGCGAGTCGGTTGCCGAGTGGTACGAGGCGACGTTCGACGACGATGCCGAAGCGGCGACACGCGGCAGTGAAGAGATGGCGCTCGAAGGGTCGCAGGATGCGGTGCTGGTTTGCTCCGGTGAGAAGGTGCGCTTGGGAATCGGTCCAGACCTTGCCACGGCACGCGCGGTGAGCCGCTAGCTCCGCTCCCTTCTTTGTGTAAACGACCGTCTATTTGGTGGTCGCAGCAACAAGAAGCGCGCTGCCCGCCTTGCCTCAAGACGGTGCGAGTTTCGCCGACAAATAGAGCATCGAACGGCAACCAACACTCCTGAATCTTCGCGCCAAGCGCTTCGTCGGCGCGCTCGTAATGCTGTCCATGCTTTACGGAGCCATATGGATGGTGCAGACGACTCCGTTTGTGCACGCCTCGGCCCTCCCGCGCGACACCGCCCCCGTACCCAACGGCGGCGGCGTTGAATTCGAGGCGGAGTTTGCAGAACCAGGTGCGGGGGAGATCTTCCTTCCCGCATACCAAAACGACCTCGCCGTCGAACTGTGCACCGTTCCCTCGGTGGCCCTTCGGTCCGAGGACCCGCCCAGTCGACTTCGGAGACTGTTCCAGCGCCCCGGCCAACCTGCCGAACTTGCCCGGGTCGCACATGAGGTCGAGCAGATACGAGGATTGAAGTTCCGCTCCCCGGTTGCTACCGAGTTTGTGACGCTCGAAGAGATTTCGAAGCGAGAAATGGGAGAGCGATCCCGGGAAAAGCGGGCGCGGCAGGTCGACCGAACCAAGCGGATGCTGGTGGCGCTCGGCGTGGCCCCCGAGGACGTCGACCTGGATCCCATCTTCGAGGCCGTCGTCGGTGACGTCTCCGGGTTCTACATGCCGAAGAAGGACAAGCTGGTAGCTCCGGCGAACTCCGGCGAATCGCTTTCGGATTCAGACATCTCAGTCCTCGCCCATGAGCTCGAGCATGCGCTATCGGATCAAGCCATCGGGCTGCCTCACGCGGGGCGAGACTCAGACGCGACGGTTGCTGCAGGAGCCGTCGTGGAGGGTGCGGCCAGTCTGGTTGAATACCGACACTTCTACTCGGTCGGATCGACCGGGGTTCCCGACGACGCCGGAGAGGTACCCGTACCGGAGCCCCAGGTCCCGCATCTGGTAAGCGACCAGCTGATGTTTCCATACATCAGCGGGCTGGAGTTCGTGTGCAGCTTGTACGCGCTTGGTGGGTGGGATGCGGTCAACAGGGCTCTTGAAGACCCACCGACGACGACTGCTCAGGTGCTGTGGCCCATGCGTTACCACGTGCGCGACGAAGCTCTCCCGGTGAAACGGCTCGTGCCCCCCGGTCGTGGCTTCCGCCCGCTGTATTCGGCGCCGTTCGGGGCGTCCGAGCTGCTCGCACTCTTTCGCTCGCCCGGCGACGAGCCGGAGTTCGCCGTGATGGATCCCTTCGATCATGCCGCCGCGTGGGGAGGCGGGCACATGCAACTGTGGGAGCGCGGCGAGAGGACCGCCCTGGGGCTATCTCTGGTCGAGAGTCGATGGCGCAAAGGCTTGTGCGACTCCATGGGATCGTGGCTCGAAGGCGCCGTTACCCCGGGCAAGTTGCAAGGGCCGTACAACGTCATCGAATCGCTCGGCACCACAAAGTCCACCTTCGGCAGACAAGGTCGGATCGCGGTGCTGGCGTGCTCCGGTAAGAAAGTACAGGTGGCGATCGCCCCGTCGACCCGGGCAGCGGCGGCGATGCTGACGATCTGAGCCCGGACACCACGCCTTCTTTGTGTAATCGACCACCTATTTCGTGGTCGCTGCAACAAAGAAGCTGGCGTCGCGCCGGCTAGGAGACGGGCGCTTCGGGGACCTCTTCCGGATCGACCTTCTCGTCCGGGTCCGTTGTAACGGCCTTCATCGCCTCGATGGCCACCTCGATCTGATCGAGCGACGGCGGCTTCGTCGTTATCTTCTGCAGAGCCAGACCCGGCAACATCAGGATTCGGAAGATCGCCGAATCCTCCTTGCGTGACGCGAACTTGATCGCCTCGTACGAAACGCCGGCTAGGACCGGGATCGCCAGGAGCCGCACGCCGATTCGCAGAAACAGACCGTGGACGAACAGGTCGAGGACGAAGTGAGCGATGATCGTCAAAAACAGGACGATGAATAGGAAGTTCGTCCCACACCTGACGTGCAGGGTTGAGTACTTATCGTCGATCTGTTGCGGAACGAGTGGATCACCGTTCTCGTACGCGTAGATGGTCTTGTGTTCGGCGCCGTGGTACTGGAAGACGCGCCGGATGTCTTTGAACTGACCGATCAGAAGCAGGTACCCGACAAACAGAGATAGCCGGATGGCACCCTCGACGAGGTTGAACGATAGAGCGCCGTTGTCCGGCAATCCGAACACGTTGCCGACCAGCTTCGTACCGAACACCGGCAGCGCGATAAAAACCGCCGAGAACAGCACCATCGAGATCCCGAGCGTCCAGCCGAGCTGCGCATCGGAGGGCTGCTCCTCCTCGTCATCGAGGGCGTGCGTCGCCGAGATCATGAGCGCCTTGATCCCGATCGCGAGCGACTCCCCGAGGACGAGGCAGCCGCGCAGGAGCGGCCACTTGAGCATCGGGTAACGCTCGGCCGCTCTTGGAAGCGCGAACCGCTCAACCGCGATGGTCTCGTCGGGTTTACGGCAGGCGACCGACCACGCAGTCGGCCCGCGCATCATGACGCCTTCGAGGACCGCCTGGCCCCCTATCGAGGGACGCTTGTGCTCGTGTGCCACCTGCCGTTAAACGCCTGTCCGCGGAGCCGGGCTACGCCTGCTCTTGGCCGGTCGTCGCCTCGGCCGGCGCCGGCTGGGCGCGCTTTGCGTACTTCCGCTGGAACCGTTCCACACGGCCACCCGTGTCGACGAGCTTCTGCTTGCCCGTGTAGAAGGGGTGGCACTGGTTACAGAGCTCCACGTGCAGCTCCTTCTTGACCGACCGCGTCGTGAAGGTGTTCCCGCACGAGCAGGTCACCAGCGTCTCGACGTAGTCGGGGTGAATCCCCTGCTTCATTCCGAATCTTCCTTTCGATCTGTGGCACCTTGCTGTTCTCTGGGTTGTTCTCTTGCCTGCCGGGCCTTTTCGTAGGCGATCGACGCCCTCGCCATGAGCTTGAACGTCAGCAGCAGGGCGCCGATGAGAGCGAAAATCGTGATCCACTCCGGCAACCCGAGCCCGAAAAGCACGGACCTTATTCTCCCCTGACAGGCGCCTTAGCTATCTCACGCAGGAACTCGGCGTTACCTCGAGTCTGCTTCATCTTGTCAACCAACAGTTCCAGGGCACCGCCGTCGGCGAGCGCATGGAGCACTCTGCGAAGGCGCCATACCAGCTGAAGCTCCTCCGGCTTGAGCAGGAGCTCCTCTTTCCGAGTTCCGGATGCCTGGATGTCGATGGCCGGGAAGATCCGCTTCTCGGAGAGCTTCCGATCGAGCCTCAGCTCCCAGTTGCCCGTGCCCTTGAACTCCTCGAAGATCACCTCGTCCATTCGTGACCCGGTTTCGACCAGAGCGGTCGCAATGATGGTTAACGATCCGCCGAACTCGATATTCCTGGCCGCGCCGAAGAACCGCTTCGGCGGGTACAGCGCCGTCGAGTCGACACCACCGGAGAGGATTCGTCCGGATGCCGGTGTTGCCAGGTTGTAGGCCCGCGACAGGCGGGTGATGCCGTCGAGAAGGATCACGACATCGCCACCGCCCTCGACGAGTCTCTTGGCTCGCTCGAGGGTCAGCTCCGTGACCTGGATGTGATCGTCAGAAGGTCTGTCGAAAGTCGAGTACACGACCTCTCCGTCGACCGATCGCTGCATGTCCGTGACCTCTTCGGGACGCTCGTCAACGAGCAGCACGATGAGGTAGGTCTCAGGATTGTTCGTGCGGATCGCGTTGGCGATCTCCTTCATGACCGTCGTCTTACCGGCCTTGGGAGGGCTCACGATCATCCCGCGCTGACCCTTGCCGATGGGCGCAATCAGATCGATGATCCGTGCCGTGATCGCCCGGGGATCGTCATCGTGCTCGAGCACAAGGCGATCCTGTGGATAGAGCGGTGTCAGGTCGCCGAAACGGGGACGCCCTTCGATGGACTCGGGCTCGCCCCCGTTGATCGATCGGATCTTGAGAAGGGCCTGATATTTCTCCGAATCCTTTGGAGACCTCACCGAGCCGGTGATCTCATCACCCTTGCGGAGGCGGAAACGACGGACCTGCGAGACCGAGACGTATACGTCTTTGTCTCCCGGCAGGTAGCCGGTTGTGCGAAGGAAGCCGTAACCCTCGGGAAGAAGATCGAGGATCCCCGTCCGGACCTCGGCGTTCGGATCGTCCTCGACCTCCGTGTCATCCCACCGGTCCTCGCGCGCGTAATGGGGAACTCCACCCCCGCCGCCGCGCCCGCGCCGCCGCCGCCGGCCGCGGCCGCCCTCGCCGCGCGGCTCCGCTTTCTCGCGCGGCCGGTTCCGACCCTGGTTGTTCTGAGGACGTCGGTTGCGTCCGCGCTCTTCGTTACCCCGGCGCTCGTCGACGGCACTTTCGTCGCGGACCGCCGTCTGCCCTTGGGCACCACCGGAGTCCTTTGTGGCCTCGAGTGGCGGCGCGACCTCGCGCACGACTTCCTGACTCTTTGCGTCGTCGGACGACTTCTGGTCGGAGCGGCCTTGTTGAGGACTCGAACTCTCCGCCGGCTTCTCGGGCGCGCCGGATTTGGCAGCGCGCTTGGCACCGCGATGGTGGTTCGAGCCGCCATTTTTGTTGCCTGCTATGAGGTCGATGATCTCGGCCTTGCGAAGACCGGTGACCTTGAGATCAAGCGACTTTGCTATGGCCCTGAGCTCAGCGACCGCCTTCGATTCCAGAACCGAGCGATCCAACGTCTCAGACACTCCTTACGCCTCCTGCATCGAGGAAGGAAGCTCTCCCAGATAGGGCTTTGCTCCCTCCCAGTCATTTATGAATCTCTTGAAGCCGGAATCGGTCAGCGGGTGCTTCACGAGCCCCTCAAAAACCTTGAAGGGCATCGTCGAGATGTCGGCACCCATGCGAGCTGCCTCCACGACGTGGATCGGATGGCGAAGGCTCGCAGCCAGGACCTGCGTATCGTAGCCCTGGATGGCGTAGATCTCGCAGATGTCGGAGAGCAACCGCAATCCATCCGTCCCGACGTCGTCAAGCCTACCCAAAAACGGGGACACAATGTAAGCACCGGCCTCCGCGGCAAGGATTGCCTGCGCCGGGGAGAAGCACAACGTCACATTGACCTTGATCCCCTCATCCGACAGCACACGCACGGCCGCAAGGCCGTTCGGTGTCAGTGCGATCTTCACCACCGCGTTGTCGGCGATCTGAGCGATCTCGTGTCCCTGACGGACAAGTGTCTCTGTATCGTCCGACGCCGTCTCGATGGAGACATCGCCCTCCACAAGAGCGCAGATCTCTTTGACGAGAGGCAGGAAACCCTGCTCTTCTTTGGCAATCAGAGTCGGGTTGGTGGTGACTCCCCGCAGGACACCCCACCTGTTTCCCTCACGAATTTCATCGAGATTGGCTGTGTCAAGGAAGAGTTTCACTGGTGACTCCTTTCTCACGCGCCATCGCTTCGACCGCGCGCTCGAGCAACTTGTCATCGCTCCCGGCGACCCTCACGCCACGTTCGGCAGCCTCCAGAGCCTTCGTTATGACGTGGTCGATGATCTCGGAGAGCGTCGTATCCAGGTCGTAGTGAGAGATGATCGGAACTCCGCGCATCAGACCCGAAGAGATCATGTACTTCTGCAGCCGTCTGATCTTCTTGAACGCGGTTATGTAGCGGTCACTCGCACGGCTGCGCGCGGCCTGACCTCGCAGATAGAAGTGACTGCGATGGAGCTCTTCATCGTCGATGACCACAAGCAGCGAGACGATCACTGCCTGATCGTGCTCGATGCTCTGAAGGAATCCGGGGACGAGGTGGGCGCCCTCGATTATCAGATCCGTTCCTTCCTCAATCGAACGCTCGATGAGTGCCTGAGCGCCGACGGCCACTGCGGCCGCCTGCTCTCGAAAACCGATAATCAGCTTGTCGCCCGAGTGGGGGATCGGCTGTCTCACAGCCTTATCTGCGTTGAACGACGATTCGTAGAGGGTTGGGAACATTCCGGCCGTGAATGCACTTCGCAGAACCTCTCGAACGGCATCGGTCGATACAACCCTCGTAATCCCGAGGCGGGTAGCGAGCTGGGTGGCTATAGTCGACTTCCCGACTCCTGTAGCGCCCCCGATCAAGATGATCAGCGGGATGTCGAGCTCCGCAACGGACTGCCATTTCACGAAGGCCTGCGCATGTTTGTCTCCGACCTCGCGGCGCAACACCTCGAGAGTCAGGTCTCGCAACTGATCGGCGGTAACCGATTGAGTTCCGAGACCCACGAGCTCTTGCTCGACCTTGTTCGCAACCGAGTAGGCCCGACCAGGCGAAAGCCCGATGACCATCAGCTGTGAGGCCGTCAGGCCCTTGGAGTACGGGAGTCCGTACTCTCTCTCGGAGATAAAGATGTGTCTGCGCCTGCGCTCAGTCATTTCTGTGGCGCTCCCTCGCCAACCGACCGGCCCATTCCAGAACCGCATCAGGATCGTCACCGTCGATACCCACAGGGATGTTGTCCATGTAGACGACGTCGACATCGTTACCCAGTGCCCACCTGGTAGCCGTATCGATGCCCGCGGCCTTTATTTCGCACAGAAGCACGTCAACATCTCCCGGCTTGATTCCGCCCAACTCCTCTTCGAGCCTTGCCCTATCGGACAAGGCATGGCTGATACCGATCACTTCGCATTCATGCTCCGCTTCGAGATGGCGGGTGATCGCTTGTTGCGCTGCCTCGACCGCAGTCGTTGCAACGAAAACCTTCGCCCCCTGAACCGAACGCGTTGGATTAGGGCGAAAGACGGTGCGAACTATTCGGATCTCCCCGTCCGGGTCCCGACGACTCTCGGCCCTTCTCCACGACTGCTTAACAAGGGAGGTAATCGCCGAGATCTGGGAGGGTGAACCGAATGGGTTCTCGCACATAGTAACCAGTACAAAGTCGGCAAGCAACATCCGGTAGGGACCCATGTATCCCTTCAAGTACTCCTCGGGGATCGACGCGGGCATTACCAAACCGGTCACATCAGCATGGACCGGGGGGATCGCGCTTCCCGAACCCTCAACGATCAACAGGTCACCGGGCAGCTGGTTGGCAACTTCCACTCCGGCGGCAACGTTTGATATCGATACCCCTCCGGCCAGTCCGCCCCCACAGCGGCGGCAACCGACGGTTGGGACACGTGCAAGCATGGCGTCCTCTACGTAGTCGGAAGCGGCGTGACTCCCCGCATCGGCAAGCGCCAGCAGATCCTTCGGCTCGAGGGCGACTTCGTCACCCCTTAGGACCTCGGGCTGGGCGGGCCCACCACGGCCCATGGCCACCACCACGGGACGGTACCCGGCGGAGTTCAAATACCTGGCCGCGTATCCGGACACCGCCGTTTTCCCCGTCCGCTTCCCGGTTCCAATTATTGCCAGTGTGGGTCTGGTCGCAAGCCGTGGGCGAGGCGGCGGCGAGAACCTGAAATCGGCTCCTTCATAGGGGACGCCTCGGTGGAGCGCCACGGCAGCGAGCTCGTGTCTGCGCCGGTAGTCGAGCACCGGCTCATCGGATAAGTCCAAAACGACATCGGGTCGAAGTTCCGAGATCGCCTCATCGAGGGTCACCCGGGGATCGGCGCCGGACCTTACGGCCACATCGCCGTATGCATCGACCCCCCCGCGAGGCAGCTTCTCCACACCGCCGACAAGCACTGTTGCAGCCACTTCGTGCCCGCTCGACAACAGTCCGCTTAGGGCGGACTGAACGACCGGCGGGTAGTGCTCACCGTCAACGACGACCAGATAGCGGATGGGACCCTCCCGGGACAGACACGGGGTAAGCGGGGCGGGCGGTTAGAAGGCCCAACGGGGGGAACTCTACGGGGTAGCGCAAGGTATTGCGCTACTTGGACGATCAAACACTTCAACAAGGGGGTTCGCCATGGTATTCCGCAGGCGAAGGCGAACGGAGGTCGGCCCGCGCCGCGACGTGCAGGTTATGGACGTGAGGGGAGGCGTATCCCTGGTAGCGATCCTGACTGGAGTCTTAGTGGCCTTCGGAGCAATATTCCTGCTCTCCGCCCTGGTCGGCGGCATCCTCGCCGCCACCGGCGTCGAGACGGAAATTGGAGATGAGGCTCAGGAAGCGACGCTCGGGGCAGGCATCGCCCTGGTAGCAACGATGTTTGTGGCCTATCTGTGGGGAGGCTACACGGCGGGGCGGATGGGACGTGGTGCCGGAGCCGTAAACGGTTTGCTTGTTCCGGTTCTTGCCTTGATCGTGGCCGGAGTTGTGCTCGGAGTGGTGGCGGCGCTGGGTGCAACCGCTAACCTCAACCTCCCGTTCGGGGATAGCCAGCTCCCCATCGAGGACGGGAACCTCGTTGAATTCGGTGTTGGGGTCGGTGTGGCGTCACTGATTGCCATGTTCCTGGGCGGAATCCTTGGCGGGATGACCGGAGCCCGGTGGCACACCAAACTCGAACGCCACGCTGTCGATACCCGGCGCGCAGAACTGGCGGCAGAAGAACGCGACCACCAAGCCGAGACGCGCCGAGCGGAGGAGAGTCGGGCGGAATCCCGGGCACGCGCGCAAGAACGCCGCGAGGCCCAGGCAGAGCTTCGTGAGCACACGATGCCGCCGAGAACGGAACCGGCCCCCGAGGAGGTCGACCTCCGCGAGGAGGAAACGGCGCGCCGCCGCACATGACCGATCGTTCGTCGTTTAGGCGGAGGCGCGGGCCCCTTTTGGCTCCCATTCGCTGACGAAGACGCGCCATCCGGCGTGACGCTCGCGGCACACCCGCCGCACTTGTTCGGCGCGCGTCGCGGCCTCCGGCTTGGGAACGACCGTTAGAAGTGAAGGGCCCGCTCCGGCGAGAGCGACTGCAAGCCCGGCGGAACGGAGTTCTTCGTGGACTGCGGCGGTCTCCGGCATCAGCTTCAGCCGGTGCGGCTCGTGAAGACGATCGTTCATTGCCTCCGCAAGCACGTCCGATCCGGAGCCGGAGGTCATCGCGGCAACCAGCAGGGCCGCACGTGACGCGGTGAATTGTGCGTCGCCGAACGAGACATCTTCGGGCAGCGCCTTGCGCGCCTCCGAGGTGGGGAATCCCTCCGCCGGGACGGCGATGATGGGTATCAATCGTTCGCTGGGCTCCAACCGGAAGGACCTCACCTCCGACCCATCCTGCGACCGGTAACAAACGACCAAGCCGCCCAGCAATGCGGGCATGACGTTGTCGGGATGCCCTTCGAGCTTAGTAGCGAGTTGGACCATCTCGGTCTGGGGAACGGTCCGGCCCGTCACGGATCGAGCTGCATACAGGCCACCGACGACCGCCGCTGCCGACGAGCCGAGGCCCGAGCCCAGCGGGATGGGGTTTTTGACGCGCACCGCATATCCGGGAGGCCGGCGGCCGACAAAGTCAAAGAACGTGTTCATGGACTTGATGACGAGGTTTGTCTCGTCGGCGGGAAGGTGCTCCGCGCCCTCCCCCTCGATGAGGATGTCGACGGACTCGCGCCGTGGCTCGATGTCGATCTCGAGGTGCATCCGGACCGCCACTCCGAGCGCGTCGAACCCCGGCCCCAGATTGGCGACCGTCGCAGGAACTCGAACCTTCACCGCGGCAGGCATCGTTTTTCCCTCCAGTCCGCTCCTCAGAAGAATGACACGCCGAAACACGAGCTACCAGGAATTCACGAAAGGTCTGGGCCCACCGCCGAGACGGCAACTTAACCCTGGCAGGTGGGGTCGATTGCCATCTGACGGCGCGCCGGATGTTGCTAATCGAGCCTTAGCGCCTTCAGGATGGCATCGGTGGTCGCCTCGACCCTGGGTGGACGCGGCGCGCCGGCGATGGCCCAGTCCGGGTCCTTGAGACCATGTCCCGTCAGGACGCAGGCGATTGCTGCTCCCGCCGGGATGAGATCAGCCGACTTCAGCTTGCGGAGACCCGCGACGCTTGCCGCAGATGCCAGCTCCACGAAAACACCCTCTTGCGCGAGGCTGCGATATGCCTCGAGGATCTCTTTGTCGCGCACACTTTGAATGGCTCCATCCGATTGAGTGGCCGCACTAGTTGCGCCGCCCCACGATGCCGGATTCCCAATGCGGATTGCGGTTGCGATCGTCTTCGGAGCAGCGACCGGCTCGCCGCGCACGATGGGGTTGGCTCCCTCGGCCTGAAATCCGAACATTTGGGGGAGCGAATTCGACCACCCGTTGGCCTGAGCCTCGTTGTAGCCGCGCCAGTAGGAAGTGATGTTGCCCGCGTTCCCGACCGGCATGAGATGGAGGTCGGGTGCCCGACCGAGAGCCTCGACGATCTCGAAGGCGGCTGTCTTCTGACCCTCGATCCTGTGTGGGTTTACCGAGTTGACGAGCGTCACCGGGTGGAGGGCCGCCATCTCCTTTGCCCGGTCGAGCGCCTCGTCGAAGTTTCCTTCGATCTCGACTACACGGGCGCCGTGGACGAGCGCCTGAGCCAGCTTCCCCAAGGCGACGTTGCCTTCCGGAATCAACACCGCGCAGACGATTCCCGCGCGCGCCGCGTAGGCCGCTGCCGAGGCGCTGGTGTTGCCGGTCGAGGCGCAGATGACGGCCTTGGAGCCCTCCTCCAACGCCTTGCTGATCGCAACGGTCATTCCCCGGTCCTTAAATGAACCCGTGGGATTCAAACCCTCCCATTTCAGCCAGACGTCCGCATCGACTTCCATGGAGAGACGGTTCGAGTAGACGAGCGGTGTGTCGCCCTCGTCGAGGGTGACAATGGGAGTGGCCTCGGACACCGGAAGGTGATCGGCGTAACGCTGAATGATGCCTCTGCGACCCGCAACCGTGAGCGGCCCAGTGTTCATTCCTCGCCGGTCCCCTCCACGCGCAGGCGCGACATGATGCCTCGCACGGTATCCAGGGACTCGAGTTCGTTGAAGGTTGCGTTGTGCTGTCCTTCGGTCGCAACGTGAGTGATCAAAGCCAGCATGGCCTCTTCTCCCGCACCCTCTTGCCGGACGCTGGCTATCGAAACTCCGTGTTTTCCAAACAGCCCTGCGACCGCCGACAGCACACCGGGTTGGTCGAGAACCGAAAGAACAACGTAGAAGCGGACGCGGGTCTCGTCTTGTGGGCGGATGCGGGCTCGATCGTGATAACAGGTACAGCCGATACCGCGGGTCCCGTTGCGGAGGTTGCGGGCGATCTCAACCAGATCGCCGACGACCGCCGATCCCGTCGGTCCCCCACCGGCTCCCCGTCCGAAGAACATGAGCTCTCCGACCTCATCCCCCTCGACGAAAACGGCATTGAATACGTCGCGGACGGACGCCAGCGGGTGCGTCCTGGGGACCATCGACGGATGGACTCGTGCGGACACCTCGCCGTCGAGCATCTCTGCAACCGCGAGAAGTTTCACCTCGTAGCCGAGATCGTGTGCTGCCTTCATGTCCGACGGAGTGAGATGGGCGATTCCCTCCCGATGAACGTCCCCAGCGACGACTCGAGCATTGAATGCAATGGACGCAAGTATCGATAGCTTTTGCGCGGCGTCGAATCCTTCGATGTCTGCAGTCGGATCCATCTCGGCGTAGCCGAGCGCCTCCGCCTCCGCGAGAGCTTCGGCGAATGAGCCCCCGGTCTCCGACATACGCGTCAGGATGAAGTTGGTGGTCCCGTTCACGACACCCATCACGCGTCGGACTCGATCCCCGGCGAGAGACTCTTTCATCGGCCTGATGATGGGGACTCCCCCGGCGACGGCGGCCTCGAACAGAAGGTCGACCGAAGAACTCTCGGCCGCGTCCATGAGTTCGCGGCCGAGCGTGGAGAGGAGCTCCTTGTTTGCGGTCACGACGTGCTTTCCGGATTTCAGAGCTTCGAGGATCAGATCGCGCGCCGGCTCGATTCCTCCGATGGCTTCGACCACAACGTGGATCGACGGGTCGTTGACCACCTCCCACGGATCCGTCGTCCACATCTCCGGTGGGAATTCGACCTCTCGTGACTTGGAAAGGCTCCTGACGGCAATGCGAGCTACCTCCATGGCCATCCCAGAGCGCTGAGCGATTTCCTCTGAGTGCTCGGCGAGGATGCGAGCCGTGGCGCCGCCGACGACTCCGCAGCCGAGAAGACCCACACGCACCGTTTCCATGCTCATGTCGTGGGAGCCTAGCTGAGCCGCAAGTCGCTCAGTAGATGGAATCTAGGTCGGTTGTCCACCTTCCCGACGGCCCGACTCGCGGGTGAGTAGCTCGTCGACGATCTTCATCTGCTCGTGGGCGAGCAGGGCCAGTTCCTTCCGCTCACTCTCCCCGAGGGCGTCCCAATCGCGCGCCAGCAGCGAAATGGACGCCTTGAAGGGCGTGAGCGCATTTCGCAGTTCGAAGAGAAATCGGTCGCTGTCCGTCATTGCAAGAAATTGGAAGTCAGAGGAATATATTGGGAATGCTTGGAGCAACAACTAACGCGGATGGGAGAAACCAGGTCTGTGATATTCGATAGTTCCTCCCTCCTCACGTGCTTAAACCCTCTGAAGCAAGGGAACCAATCGTCTTTTTCCCAGATACGTAGTGTCAACGCCTGAAAAGAGTACTTAGATGTCGTTTGTCAGCCTATGAACCATAGCCCTGAACCCCGCGGGCTGCGCGAGCGGAAGAAACTCAAGGCCCGGCGCGAGCTGGAGCGGGTCGCGCTCGAGCTCTTCCAGGGCAAAGGCTTCGACCGGACCACCATCCGGGAGATCGCCGATGGCGCCGACATGTCCCCGCGCACGTTCTTTCGCTACTTCAGCTCCAAGGAAGAGGTCATCTTCGCCCGCAGCTCGGACGACATCGAGGCCCTGAAGGCAAGCCTCCGCTCCAGGCCGGCGAGCGAGTCACCGTACGAATCGGTCCGGCACGCGTTCATCGATTGGGCGGACCGGCTCCAGGAGAGCAAGGAGGACATCGCAGCGAGGGTTCGGGTGACCGCCGGTGCTCGTGCACTGCGACGACGGGCCGCCCAGCTCCGGGAGGACGTCGCCCGCGTGATCGCCGGCGAACTGGCCGAACGGGCCCCTCATTCGAACCGCGCCCGTTATGCCCTGGTGGCGTCGGTGTGTGTCGAAACCGTGACGGTCGCGATGGTCCAGTGGAGTGGTGCGGAGCCCGACATTCCTCTCCGGTCGCTCGTCCGCGATTGTTTCGACCGGCTCGAACAAGAGATACGCGCGGCCACGCCGGTCTAGTGCCTCGACCAGCAATGTCGGTAGGGCTCTGCGGGCGAAAAAGCTGCGCCTGGCTGCGTTCTCGGTCGGGCACGTACGCTCCTGGTACGCACCCTCCCTGCGGCCTTGCCAGGCTTGTTTTTCGCGCCGCAGAACCT
>DASQUP010000204.1:0-20188 GCA_035641235.1 Actinomycetota bacterium | reverse complement strand
ATCTCTCCCGCCTGGTCCAAGGAGATCTCACCGGTAGCGAGCGCCGAACCGACTTCCGGCGCGTCCTTCAGAGCGGCGCCGGTCTCCAGAGTCTTCTTCGCGTGACCCATCGACGTGCCGGTAGCTCGTGCCACAGCAGCGGCATCGTCGATCCGGCGCGCCAGCTCCGCCTTTCCATAAGACGCGAGCTTCTCCACGCGTGCATACTCGTCCAACAAATCGCGCGCCGAATCAACCGGCAGGAGATCGACCTCGAGGTTTGCGTTGGCCTTCTCGAGTCCCTCCACAACTTCGTGGATCTGCGTAGTTGCCATGATTCGATTCAAGCAGGCCGGTGTGACAGGTAATCGACGGAATCGCCGGATTGCTCAGATTTCTTCAATAGTTTTCTGGAAAAGCGGCGCTCTTGGGCAGCGTCTCAGCGACACAGAGAACCCGAGCATCTGGGAGACGCTTGGTCAAGAAAAAAACGGGCTGGGACGCTCCCGGTCCTCCCGCAACGTGACCTCGAGCTCGGTCGCCGTTCCTCCGTCGAGGATGACGCACTGCTCCTGAGAGATGAGTGCCTCGATCCGCGCGTACGGGGACTTACCGCGCGACTTCGACATTCGGGCACCTCCTCGTCATCCCGTGGGGCTAAGCAGCAGTTCTTCGAGATTCGGTGCCTCCTCGATGAGTCCGTACTTCACGGCCAGTTCGGCCGTCAGCTCAATCGTGTCTTCGTTCAGGTCAGATCGCCATGCGGGCAATGTGATTTGCTGAGCAACTGCATCTGGAATCTCCGTATATGTCGGGAGGATCTTTCTTACCTTGTCCGGATTCTGTTCAGCGAAGTCGAGAGACCTGTGAATGGCCCGAACGAACCGCTCGACGACGTCGGCGTTTTCTTCGGCGTACTGCCTCGTGGTGAAGTATGTGGCCACGGTGAGATCGGGTGCAGTGTTCACGAAGAACGGATCGATTCCGACCGCATTGGCTGCCTTCCCGGCGGTCACGAACGGCTCGACTGCGCAGGCACCCTCGACCCGACCGGCTTCCAGGGCTGCGTTCATATCCACAAAGGGCACCTCGGCAAACTTAAGGGTCGAGACGTCGACGCCCATGTCCTCGAGTGATGCTTTGATAGTGACCTCGCAGATGCTGTTCAGCGTGTTCACTGCAATGGCCTTGCCTTCGAGATCGGAGGGCTCCTTTATGGGTCCGTCTTTGAGCACCAATAGATCGGCCCACGCCTCGGACTCATCTCGGCCAGCAATCACGCCCTGGGAAATGATCTTGACGGGGAGGTCCTGGGACGCGGCGATCAACAGCGAGACTGTGTTTGAGTACCCGATTTGAAGGTCCCCACTGATCACCTCAGGCGTGATGATCGCACCGCCCTCGGCGGGTTGTGGGTTGATCGTTAGGTTCTCTTCTTCGAAGAATCCTTCCTCGATACCGAGGTACAGGGGCGCAACGTCGGCGATCGGGATAACACCGACATCCAATGAGACCGGCTCTCCTTCTTCGCTACCGGCTTCCGCAACATCTCCACCGTCGTCGTCATCGCCTCCGCAGGCGGCGAACATGCCCGCAACGAGAACAAGACACGAAACAACGAGGATCGCAGGGCGCGCGATTCGACTCAAGAGTGTTTTGATCCAGCTCAGCTCAAACCGCACGGGATTCTCCCGGTGCGTCCGTGTCCATTTGATCTGCGGGTTTGACGAGAGATGCACCTGGGACACGTTTGCGCGCATCTCGCGTCCTCAGCACTATCTCAAGGTTGCGCCTTGAAATGCGGGCATGCTCGCGCGCCAGGCTCTCGGCGCGCGTCCCTTCGCGATTCGCCATCGCCTCCACGAGCCCGCGGTGATGGCTTTGTGCGATCACGAGGACCTCTCGCGATTCCGGTAGCTCCGCTTGTGCGAGCACAAAGGCACTCGGTGACGCAAAAGGCAACGCCACGATGCCATCAAGCGCCCTCTCGATGACCGGGCTGTGAGCAGCCTCCACCATCAGCGTATGAAACCTCTGGTTGAGATCCACGTAACGCACGAAAGAGTCGACGTCGGAGTCGTGCACAACGGTCTCCATACGAGAGCAACAGGCCCGCATCGCAGCAAGGTGGGAGGGATCGACCCCGCGTTCCGCTGCCAGGCGCACGGCCGTCCCTTCGAGAACGCCGCGCAATTCGATCGCGTCGTCGATGTCCGATTGTGTGAACTGTTTGACGACGTAGCCGCCACCCGCCAGCCGCTCGAGGAGACCCTCGTGCTCGAGCCGAGCGAGCGCGAGCCGCAACGGGGTGCGGGAGACGCCCAGACGCTCCACCAGAGGGATCTCCGACATACGAGTTCCGGGGGCGAATTCACCGCTCAAGAGAAGTTGACGCAAACTCAGGACCGCCCGCATCGTCTGTGACAACCGCACGGATGCTCTCCTCCCCGCGAGGCGCGGAAGCCTACCGGCAGGGATCGATTGTATGCACAACCAGCCGACGACCCCAAGGGACGCCCTTGAGCCGGCCAGTATTCGAGCTTCAAGGTTGGTCGTTTTGCATACAGGATCGGCTGGGTGTATGCAAAGAAGTAGCGCTCGTTCTGGGGAGGGATCGTGAGCATCACGACCGAGGCAGCGAAGCGAGAGTACCGCCAGTTCATTGGAGGTCAGTGGGTCGGAGCCGGGGACGGCGGGACGTTCGAGGATCTCGACCCATTTACGGGCAACGTCGTCGCGACCGTTCCGGCGGGCACAAAAGAGGATGCCCGCCGAGCGATCGAGTCGGCGGCTGCGGCATTTCCCGAATGGTCGAGTACCCCTCCCATAGTGAGGCAGGGGATCTTCCTTCGGGCCGCTGAGATCCTCGAGTCCCGCCGGGAGGAAATCGTCTCGCTCCTCGCGGAAGAGACCGGTGCGAGTTTCGGATTCGGGATGTTCCAGATGGGCTTCGTCCCCGGTCTGTTCCGCCAGGCAGCCGGGATTGCGTACAGCCCGATGGGGGAGATCATTCCATCCGATATCCCTGGTGCGATGGCGATGGGGCTGCGCCGACCTGTGGGAGTTGTCGGAGCGATCGCGCCGTGGAACGCCGCGCTGATCCTGTCGGCACGATCGATCACGGCACCGCTCGCCCTGGGCAATACGGTTGTTTTGAAGCCTTCCGAGGAATCGCCGTTCTCCGGTGGGCTTGTGTGGGGGGAGATCTTCACCGAGGCCGGCCTTCCTGAGGGGGCCCTGAATGTCGTGACCCACGCTCCCGGGGCGGCAGGTCCGATCGGAGACGAGTTCGCCGAGAACTCACTTGTCCGAAGAATCAACTTCACGGGCTCGACCGCGACCGGCCGCAAGCTCGCGGAGACCGCGGGCCGCAATCTCAAACGGGTGCTCCTGGAGCTGGGGGGCTACAACCCGCTCATAGTGCTGGGCGACGCCGACATGGAATATGCCGTCGATGCTGCCGCCTTCGGAGCCTTTATGCATCAGGGTCAGATATGCATGTCGGCCCGGCGAATAATCGTCGAAAGACCAATCGCCGACGAGTTCGTAGAGAGGCTGGCGAAGAAGACTGCCGGCCTCAAGACCGGCGATCCGAGGGAACACGACACGATCATCGGACCGCTCATCAACAAGCGCGCGCTCGAGACGGTAGCCGGGCGAGTCGACGAAGCCGTCTCCAAAGGCGCTCGCCTCCTGGCCGGCGGTGAGGCGATTGGCCCATGTTTCCAGGCGACTCTTCTGGCCGACGTCCCTCCGGATTCGGAATTCGCAACCCAGGAGACGTTCGGGCCCGTTGCGGCCGTGGAGGTTGTTGCCGACACCGATGAGGCAGTCCGCCGCGCAAACGCGACGTCCTACGGGCTGGCTTCGGGAATCATCACCGGAGACCCCGACAAGGGAATGTCGATTGCACACAATCTAGAGGCCGGGATCGTCCACATCAACGACCAGACGGTTCACGACGAGCCTCAGATGCCGTTCGGCGGAGTTAAGGACAGCGGATGGGGCCGTTTCGGTGGCACGGCGGCGATCGAGGAGTTCACCGAACTCCGATGGGTCACCGTGCAGAGCGGTACCAGACCGTTTCCCTTCTAGTGCCTCGGCCAGTGATGTTTGCGAGGTTCTGCGGCGCGAAAAACAAGCCTGCGGCAGCGCACCGACCTGCACGCCCGTCCGGCAGGAAACGCAACCAGACCGAAGCGGCGATACCAAGTACTCGGCGGAGCCGTGCCGCAGGGAGGGTGCGTACCAGGAGCGTACGTGCCCGACCGAGAACGCAGCCAGGCGCAGTTTTTTCGCCTGCAGAACCCTACCGACATTGCTGGTCGAGGCACCAGCTACACGCCTCGGAAACGCGTAACTGGTTGAAGGAGGTTTCGTGATGGGGAGTGAGACGCCAAACCCGTTGCACGCCGAGGTGATCGGGAGCCTGCTTCGACCACCCGCGCTCAAGGAGGCGATGGAGCGCAGGGAAGCGGGATCGATTTCCGAGGGGGAGCTCGAGGAAATCCAAGAGGAAGCCGGCATACACGCGATAGCACTGCAGGAGGAAGCCGGCGTCGACGTCGTGACCGATGGCGAAGTGCGAAGGGCTCGCTGGTTCGATCCGTTGACCGAGAGCCTCGGCGGGTACAGCCTGCAGGCGCCGGCCCCCGTGCCCTTCCAGCGTGGCGGCGCGCCGAGCCTCGAGGAGCTTCGGCTTCCCGCCGTCCACGAGCGGGTCACGCTGAGGCAGAACTTGTCTCTGAAGGAATACGAGTTCGTCAGCAAACACGCGACGACGGCCGTGAAGACGACCATGCCCGGACTGACCTACGCCAGCGTCCTCTGGGTGCCGGGTGTATCTGAAGCAGCGTATCCCGATCGGGACGCCTACATGCATGACGTCTTGAACCTCTACCGAGAAATGGTTCAGCAACTGGTCGATGCCGGCGCCCGGTACATGCAGCTCGACTCACCTCGCTACACGCATCTCGTTAGCGAGGAGGGACGGGAGAACCTCCGGCGCGTTGGACTCGACCCGGCGACGTGGCTCCAGCAGATGATCGACTACGACAACCAACTGGTCGACAGCTTCCCAAACGTGACGTGGGGCCTGCACCTCTGTCGCGGAAACCACAAGAGCATGTGGTCTGTCGAAGGGGGCTATGACGACATCGCCGAGCAACTCTTCACCGGCATCCACGTCGACCGGCTGATGCTCGAATACGACTCACCTCGTTCGGGGACCTTTGCACCCCTCCGGTTCGTCCCAGACGACAAGGTTGTGGTGCTCGGCCTCATCACGACTAAAGAACCCGAGGTTGAGGCTGCGGACTTGCTGAGGAGCAGAGTCGAGGAGGCCTCGCAGTACGTCCCTGTCGAAAGACTTGCTCTCAGCCCTCAGTGTGGGTTCGCCTCGACCCTGCCGGGCAACCTGGTGACCGAGGACATTCAACGGGCAAAGCTCGAGCGCCTCAGCGAGGTCGCCCGCGATGTGTGGGGTTGAATTGTGGCGAATAGGCTCTGACGTCTTCACCGTTTAGGGAGGGCAGTGGAGCAGCCGCAGCGCACACAGGTGGGGATCGTCGGAGCCGGCCCTGCAGGGCTCGTGCTCGGCCATCTGCTGCACCTAAACGGGGTCGACTCCGTTGTTCTGGAGGCTCGCAGCAGGGACTACGTTGAAAAGCGCGTCCGCGCAGGAGTTCTCGAACAGCCCACGGTCGATCTCCTCACGGAGATAGGTGTCGGAGACCGGCTCAAACGCGAGGGCCTCGTCCACCATGGAGTGGAATTTCGGTTTGACGGAGAGGGCCATCGCATTCCCTTCGACGAACTCACCGGGGGGCGGTCTATCACCATCTATGGACAGCAAGAGGTGGTCAAGGACCTCATAGCTGCTCGTTTGAGCAGTGGTGAGCCGCTGCTCTTCGAATGCGAGAACGTGAGCATTCACGAGATCGATTCCTCACCCAAGATCCGTTTCCATCACGGCGGAGAAAGGCGTGAGCTCGCGTGCGACTTCATCGCTGGTTGTGACGGATTCCACGGAGTCTGCCGGGACTCAGTCCCCAACGATCGGCTGCGGACCTTCTCCTGGGGATACCCGTTTGCCT
Source organism: Actinomycetota bacterium (assembly GCA_035641235.1). GTDB lineage: Bacteria > Actinomycetota > CADDZG01 > CADDZG01 > WHSQ01 > DASQUP01. Next base: position 14,114 of record DASQUP010000204.1, on the reverse strand, counting down.
GGCTCGGCATCCTTGCCGCCGTGGAACCCTCGACTGAGGAATTGATCTATGCAAGTCACGAGCGCGGGTTCGCGCTGCACAGCATGCGCTCACCACAGATCAGCCGCCTGTATCTTCAGGTGGACCCGAACGACGACCTCGAGGATTGGCCCGACGACCGTATCTGGGAGGAACTGAGTATTCGCCTGGCGCGAAAAGATGGTTGGCACCTGAAGGACGGGCCCATCATCGAGAAGGGTATGTCGGACCTGCGAGCGTTTGTTGCGGAACCGATGCAAGAGGGCCGACTGTTCCTAGCAGGTGATGCCGTCCACATAGTTCCTGCTACCGGAGCCAAAGGACTTAATCTCGCCGTCAGAGATGTACGTGTGCTGGCGGATGCTCTCACTTCTTGGTATCGCGGCGATCCGTCACAACTGCCCGGCTACTCCAGCACCTGCCTCCATCATGTGTGGAGGGCTCAACATTTTGCGTGCTGGATGACCGAGATGCTTCACGTCTTCCCGGACGACGAAGACGGGATGCGCGGCCGACTCCAACGAGCACAGTTGGAATACGTCTGTTCATCGAGGGCCGCGGCAACCTCGCTCGCGGAGAACTACGTCGGACTCGCTCACACAGCGGGCGGGGGACACTTTCGGAGTGTCTGACTCTCTGTTCCGGCCGATTTTCGTACCCGATCCGATCTCCGAGGCGGTATCCGATCGCGCTTGGCTCCAGGCAATGCTTAACGTCGAGGCGGCTATTGCGCGCGCCGAAGCCAGGGCCGGCGTGATCCCGACGGAGGCTGCTCGAGCCATCGCTGCGGCATGTGACGCCGGTCGATTCGATATCGACGCAATCGGAAGAGCCGGGCGAGGTCCTGGGCTCCCCGTACCTCCGCTCGTACGGGCGCTCTCCGACGAAGTCGGAGCCGAGGCCGCGCGCTACGTGCATTGGGGGGCCACGAGCCAGGACGTCGTCGACACGGCCGCGATGTTGGTATCTCGGAAGACGATCGACCTCGTCCTCGCCGATCTCGATGCGGTCGCGCGATTATGTGCGGATCTCGCTACCCAACACAAAACGACTCCGATAGTCGGACGAACTTTGCTTCAGCACGCCCTGCCTACGACGTTCGGCGGAAAGCTTGCGGGGTGGCTCGTCGCCGTTGTCGATGCGCGCCGTCTGCTGAACCAGACTCGGTCGCAGCTCGCCGTGCAGTTCGGCGGCGCAGCCGGGACACTCGCGTCCCTCGGGGATCGCGGTCCGGAGGTGCTCCGCTACCTGGCAGAGGAGCTGGGGCTGGACGAGCCCGTAGTTCCGTGGCACACGGCCCGCGGCCGGATCGCACTCCTCGGCGCGGCCCTCGGGATCGTGAGCGGAACGATGGCAAAGGTCGCTCTCGACGTGATGCTGATGGCGCAAACCGAGATAGGGGAGGTCGCCGAGCCAAACGGCTCTCGAGGGGGCTCCTCAACCATGCCGCAGAAGCGGAATCCGGTCGGCAGTGCGCTCGTGGTGGCGTGCTCGCGCCGAGTTCAGGCCGCTGTCTCGCTGTTGATGTCCGCCGTGCCCCAGGAGCACGAACGCGGTGCGGGGTCGTGGCACTCGGAATGGGAATCCCTCGGCGATGCTTTAGCGATGACGGGTGGAGCAACCGGATGGACGCGCACCGTCCTGGAGGGACTGGAGGTGTATCCCGATCGAATGAAGGAAAACCTCGCCTCGACGGGAGGACTGCTTCTGGCCGAAAGCGTCTCGATGCTGCTGGCAGAGAAAGTGGGGCGGGTTCAGGCTCACACGCTGGTGGAGTCGTTGTGCCGGCGTTCCCTATCGGAGGGACGTCCGCTCCGGGACGTGTTGTTCGAAGACGACGTCGTGGCGAAAGAATTGTCGGAGGCCGAGATCGACCGAGCTCTGGATCCCGCCGGTTACCTGGGCTCCGCGGAAGTTTTTGTGCAGCGCGCCGTTGACTACTACGAGAGAGAAAGGTAGTCACGGTCGATGGCGGAAGTGCGAGAATCCGACAGCCGCGCAACTGCTCGGCACATCCTCACTATGTCGCAGACCATTGCGGTCGTCGGCCTATCCCGCCACCCCCATAAAAGTGCCTACGCGGTGCCGGCTTCAATGAAGGCCGCCGGGTTCAAGGTGATACCGGTCAACCCCTACGCGGAGACGGTGCTCGGCGAGAGGTCCTACGGGCAGCTAACTGAGGTCTCCGAGCCGGTGGATGTCGTTGAGGTTTTCAGGCCGTCTCCAGAGGCAGCCGGAATCGCCCGGGACGCGGTTGAGATCGGGGCGAAGGCCCTGTGGCTCCAGTCGGGGTTGCGTTCCGACGAGGCGCGACGGATCGCCGAGGACGCCGGACTCCTGTACGTCGAAGATCGCTGCATGGCAGTCGACCGGGCTCTGTTCGAAATCAGCAAGAACAGCTGAGCGTTCGCCCCGAGATGGCAACTAACCACGATATATCAGGGCCAATTGCCATCTCAGAAATTAATTCGGTCTTACCGAATAGCGGAGCGAAGCTAGATTTCTATCTGCGTGCTTCCGTGTTGTCGCTTGAGAGGAACTAACGTGAAGATTTCGGTCATCAATCACACATCTCGAAAGGTGACTGACGAAGAGGTGCAGCTAAAGCTGCGTGGAATCAACCGTCAGATCGCTGAGGACTTCGAACCCTATTGGGGTCTCACTGGTGAGCTTAGGTTAGAGGGACGTGCCGGACGGCAACCCAACAAGCAGGAACCTGTAGACATGAGGGGAGATGCCGTCATCTACCTCTGGGATGAGGTCAACGTCGAGGATGCACTTGGGTTCCACCAACGCAACCGCAGGGGAATCCCCTATGGCTTCGTCTTCACCGAACTCTGCAAGGAACTCGGGGAGGACTGGTCGGTCGCGCTTTCTCACGAGGCACTGGAGTTGTTGGGCGATCCGCTCTGCAACTTGCTCGTCGTGGGACCGCATCCCGACGAGTCGAAAGCTCGGGAGGTTTACTACTGGCGTGAGATGTGCGATGCGGTCCAATCTGAGACTTACGAAATTGACGGCGTCAAGGTCTCGAACTTCGTTCTTCCCCTGTACTTCACGGCTCGGCAGGAACCTGGGGGTCGCAACGATTTCCTTGGAAACGTTTACAACCGCAGGACGCTTCGATCGTTCGGTGTGAACCCGGGGGGCTATGTCGGCTTCTGGGACCCGAGGACCAAGAAGGACGGTACGCAGTTCGCCGATGACAAGGCGCGGAAGCGAATGGAGATCAAGGGGAAGGCATCGACCGCTCGTCGCGCCGTCCGCTACAAACGCCAGGGGAACACCCGCTAGGTACTAGGGCGCTGGAAGGCCGCCCGTTCTCGCTCCACGTCCGCGCGGTAATCGCAGGCACTCATGTGGTCGTTGGCCAGTCCAACAGACTCCATTACCGAGTAGATGGTGGTGGGGCCTACGAACGCCCAGCCGCGACGCTTTAGATCTTTGCTCATGGCCTTTGCTTCTTCACTCGTCCCCATTTGCACCAGCGTCTTCCAGTCCAGCCGGCGCGGCTGTGACTTCCTGCGCGGTTCGAACGACCACACATAAGCGGCGAGGCTCCCTCGTTCATCGATGAGGTCCAGGCAGCGGCGCGCGTTGTTGATAGTGGCCTCGATCTTTGCCCTGTTGCGGACGATCCCTGCGTCACCCAGAAGGCGGCTCACCGATCGACTGTTGAACCGCGCTATGGACTCGAGGTCAAAGGACTTGAATGCCCTCCTGAAGTTCTCGCGCTTGCGAAGGATGGTTAGCCAGCTGAGGCCCGACTGGAATCCCTCGAGACAGATCTTCTCGAATAGCCGTATGTCGTCTTCGACGGGCCGGCCCCATTCCAAATCGTGGTAACTGCGATAGAGAGGATCGGTGCCGCACCACCAACATCTGGAGACTCCGTCGTCTCCGGTTGTCGTTCCATCGGGAGGTATCTCCATCACGTCGTTACTCCACCGCGTACCCTTGCTTGAACTCCATTACCTCCTCAACCAACGCGTCCATCTCGGCCGCCTCGGGGAGCTCATCGTGCACGGCCGGCGCCTCTTCGGCGGCCTCACGCGATTCCCAGCGAACGATGTCCAGCCACGTCCCGTCCTCGAGCTTCACGAGGCTGGCGTCGACGAGGCCGGGGATGGCCCGCTTCATCGCGCCGACGAAAGCGGGTCTCTTGGCGAGCATTGCCTCTTCGACCTCGGGCAGGACCCGAGCATGAACGACCTGGACATAGTCGGCCATCTTCCCTCCCTGCTAATGGTAGATCTGCCATCGAGGCGTTAGGATAGTGCTCGGTCGCCCGACGGGTCAAGGAAAGAAGCTGGATCGAGATGTCCTCGTGGATAGACAGGTCGATGCCCTGGCTGGGTGTCTTCCCGATTGCCGTCGAGCTTGCGAACACGGTCGTTATCACTGGTTCCGGTGCCGTGGACTTGATGGCGACGGACCAGGAGCTTGAGACGTGGATCCAGGCGGAGACAGCGCGTTTCCCGATAGCAGAAGTGGCCCGCGGTCATCTTCCGGAGGTTCGGGCGTTACGAGAAGATGTACGCGCGCTGCTGTTCGCTACGGTCGAAGGTCGGCCCCTTCCGAACGCTCCCAGGGTGTCGATCAACAGGATGAGTTCTCGTTCGCCGCGCTTCCCGGCTCTCAACGACGACGGTGTCACAACTATCCGGGATCTGAGCCGGGATGGCTTCATCGAGTTCTGCGGAACAGTCGCGCGATCGGCCATTGAAATCCTAGGAGGGGATGGTCGATCCCAGCTCGGGATTTGCGGGGCACCCAGCTGCGGGATGTTCTTTCTGGCCACCAACTCGCGTCAGACGTGGTGCTCATCAGCGTGCGGAAACCGCGCCCGGGTGGCGCGACACGCGGCCCGATCCAGGAAACGGTCTAGCCTTCCTGCCGCGCCAGTTCAGGCAAGCCCAGTGAGACAAGCCATGAGGAGGAGACTTGACGCCAGACGAGGCCCGTGAATTCGTGGCCGGCAATCACAGAGCCGTATTGGTGACTCGGGCATCGGACGGAGGGCTCCAAACCTCTCCGGTGGTCGTCGGTATCGATGCCGAGGGAAAGGCCGTGATCAGCTCCAGGGAGACGGCATACAAGGTCCGGAATCTCAGGAGCCGGCCAATCGCCACTCTCTGCGTAATGGACGACGGGTTCTACGGAACATGGGCGCAGATCGAAGGTGAGACGGAGATCGTGTCCATGCCCGACGCACTCGACGGCTTGATCGACTACTACCGGAGGATCTCCGGGGAGCACCCCGATTGGGACGAGTACCGGCGCGCAATGGAGGAGGAGGCCCGCGTCCTTCTGCGTATCTCATTCGACAAGGTTGGCCCGACTCGCTTCGGTTAGTGCACCGCGTTTAGCTCTCCTGGCGCCGAGCTCAGTTGGCGTGAGAGCGTGAAATATTAGCTTCTCGTGCCATCTCGGCGACGGCGCACCTGCATCAGACCTTCGACTCCATTTCGGACAGACGTTTTTCGATGCGATTCAAGGCTTGCTCCATTCGATCGTCGCTGTCCTTGGACTCGGCGCTTCCCTTGTGAATCAACAGCGCCGACAGCACCACGAATGAGAAGAGCTGGAGGAACTCGGATTGCCAGTTCTCCAAAGTCGACTGAGCGAAGCTAGCAACGAAGTCCCCGACCTGAACCGCTTCGCCGTGCGTACTCTGATCATCCGTGAACTGTTGCCACTGCACAACGCCCTGCAGGAACCAGCTGGTCAGAAAGAGGATGCAGAAGGCAATGCTCAAACCAAAGTTTCGCCACACCTTGGCGCCGCGTCTGACTGAACCCCTCATGCTGAGTACCAGCGAACCCATGAGATACAGAGCGATTCCAATGGTGGCGAGAACGGCAATCGCCATTACGAAGGCTCCGGCATCCATTCTGTTCCTCCTGTGTCAGATTCGTTGTCGTTTGCTCAAGCGATCCGTATGCCTGTCTTGGTGGTAAAGCTTTCCCAGCCACGAGTCGCCTAGACCACCCACGGTGGCAAGAGGAGGAAGGATGACGGACGACCGATATGAGCGGGGGATGAAGATCCGCCGCGAGGTCCTTGGTCGTGACCACGTGGATGCGGTGACGGACCGAATCACGGCATTCACTCGCGACTTCCAGGAGATCATCACGGGATTCGCATGGGGCGATGTGTGGAGCCGGCCCGGGCTCGACCGCCGGACGCGCAGCTGCATTGCACTCACGGCCCTGGTGGCGATGGGACGCCACAAGGAACTCGAGCTGCACGTAGCGGCGGCGCGCCGCAACGGCCTCACTCCCGAAGAGATAGCCGAAGTCCTGATCCAATGCGCGGTCTACTGCGGCGTCCCCGCCGCCAACGCCGCCTTCGCCATTGCACAGCAAGTGCTCGAGGAAGACTAGGCCTCGTCGCCTGCGGGCCGGGACCGCAGGCTGGTTGTGGTATGCCGTTTATGTGGATGAATATGCCTTCAAGGACCCCCTGCAGGGTCGTCCCCTGAGCCTGCGGGTCATCCCCGTCGACCGGCTGGAGACGATTGGCCACCAGCGCAAGCCACGACCCTCTCACGTAGAGAATCTCAGTTCGTCTATGGGACGGATCGGATTCATTGTCCCGGTGGTGGCCATCGAACGAGTAGAAGATGGGACCACCACTTACGTGGTGATCGACGGACAGCATCGATTGCAGGCTGCCAAGTCGCTGGGCGTCGCTGAGGTGCCCGTGATCGTTGTCCCCGACGAACTTTCTCCAAGGATGATGAACCTGAACGTGGAGAAGGACCTCAATATCCGCGAGAAGTCCTTCGTGTCGCTCGGGATCTACCGGAGTTTTCCCTTGGAGATGTTGGAAAACGATCCTGAGATCGTCGACTCGATCGAACGTCCCTACTACGTCACTCTCGGTATCGCATACGAGAAGGCAGCCAGATTGGCGGGCAGCGCGTTCGAACCGCTCCTCAAGAAATGCGACTTCTGGCTCGAAAAGGAGCTGGACGAGAGCGCCGGTATCAGAGAAAAAAGAGCGGAGGCCGTTGTCGACGCGAACAAGCTGGTGAAGGCAGTGACCGATCAGGCCAAGGAACTTGGGGTCTGGCATCAGTACTTCCAGGTCCAATTGCTCTCCTACGTCGATCCATACAAGAGGAAACGAGGAGCCCTCGATTTCGACGACGTCTTCGGCAAGGTCCTCGGTAAGCTCACCGACCTGAGGGATGAGCCCGATCGGATCTATAAGGTCACCGGCTAGCGGTCCGGCTGGAAATCATCGCCAAGCCACTTCCGCCCAGCCCCTCAGGCAAGTTGACTGCTCAGAAATCGGCCGGATTTCGTAACGATTCCGGGACGGACGAGCCGTAAAAGGAATGACTATGAGTGAACGATCAGGCGTGCTGCGACGGTTCGTGGGGAGGCGCCGGGCCGGGGAGAGGACGGCATATCCGGCGGCGGCCACGGCGGAAACCGACGTCGTTCAGGTGGACATAGCTCCCAACGACCCCATTCTGGCCTACTTCCAGGCGGCGACTGGAGCGGTCGAATTGGAGGCACTCCAGCTCGAATCGCCCGCGCGGGATGCGCTGATTACATCGGGCGTGAGGATCGTTGTTCCCCTGGTCACGCAGGGAGAGCTGGTGGGGCTGCTCAACCTTGGACCCAGGCTCAGCGAGCAGGAGTACTCCGCCGACGACAGAAAGCTGCTCGACGCTCTCGCCGGCCAAGCCGCCCCCGCCGTCAGGGTGGCCCAGCTTGTTAGGCAGCAGGAGGGGCAGGCGCGTGAGCGTGAGCGGATCGAACAGGAGCTGCGAGTTGCACAGCTGATCCAGCAGCAGTTCCTCCCTCATGAGCTCCCGGACCTCCAGGGTTGGCATGTCGCGGCCTACTACCGGCCCGCACGGGAGGTTGGTGGCGATTTCTACGATTTCATCGACCTGCCGGGCGCCCGGATCGGGATAGTCGTGGGAGACGTCACCGACAAGGGGGTCCCGGCGGCCCTGGTGATGGCAACGACCCACAGTCTGATGCGAGCAGAGGCTCCTCGGCTCGTATCCCCCGCCAAGGTTCTCGAGCGCGTCAACAACTTGCTGGTGGACGAAATGCCTCCGAACATGTTCGTCACCTGCCTCTACGCGGTGCTCGACCCAGCCGCCGGAACCCTGGTCTTCGCCAACGCGGGCCACAACCTTCCCTACGTTGGGACGCAGAAGGGCACGCTAGAGCTTCGGGCGACCGGCATGCCGTTGGGTCTGATGGCGAACATGGCCTACGAGGAGACCAGCGCCACTCTCGACCCAGGCGATTCCTTGCTCCTCCATTCCGACGGGCTGGCCGAGGCTCACAGTCCAACGCGTGACATGTACGGCTTCCCCCGCCTAAAGAAGGCGATGGGCGAGGGGCGTGAAGGCGAGGCGCTGATCGACCAACTTCTCAAGTCGCTGGATCATTTCGTGGGCCCTGGGTGGGATCAGGAGGATGACATCACCCTTGTGACTCTGCAACGGTGGGGTGGTGCGGGAATGCCGTCAGGCCGGAGCAGTAGCACTCGTGTCCTTGCCGACTTTGAGATCCCCAGCACACCGGGCAATGAACGCCGCGCCCTGGAGGCGGTCGAGGACGCAGTTAAAGACCTGGGTCTGTCCGAAAGGCGCCTAGAACGTCTGAAGACCGCAGTGGGTGAGACAACCATGAACGCAATCGAACATGGGAACCGGAATGATCCAGTCCTGCCGGTGTCTGTGTTGGCGACAGTGGAAGGCGATGACCTAGTGGTTCGTATAAGCGATTTCGGCGGCTCTGAGGCGGGAGGCACTTCGGACGCTCCCGATATCGAGGCGAAGATCGACGGACGAGAAAGGACACGCGGCTGGGGGCTTTTTCTAATCGACAGCATGGTGGACCAGGCCAATGTAGTCACCGATGAGGACAAGCGCACCGTTGAACTCATCTTCCACCTGAAAGGGGAGCACCATGGCGGCTAATGGCTTCGTGGCCGAAGTTCGGCGCATGGACGAGGTGGCCGTGGTCGACCTCGCCGGAGATCTGGACGGCAGTGCGGAGAAGTCGCTGAACGAGGCGTGGCAGGCGGTGGGTGATGTGTCCGTCGTGGTCCTCAACTTCTCTGCCGCCAGCTACATCAACTCGACCGGGATCGCACTCATTGTGGGCCTCCTCGGACGGGCGCGGGTGGAGAAGAAGCTGATCCGTGCGTTCGGCCTGACGGACCACTATCGAGAGATATTCGAGATAACAAGGCTGGCCGACTTCATTGAAATGCACCACGACGAAGAGCAGGCAACTACAAGTCCATGATTCGGCCGGCGACGAATGCCGGCAAAACAAAGGAGGGTGGCAAGATGATCGATGACGAAACCAAGAAGGAAGTCCCTCCGACCGAGCCTGCTGTTCGCGACGCGGCCAACTGGGCGAATTTGACGCCATCACTCGAACTCGGAGAGGTACCTCCGGAGGCCCGCAACATAAACGTCACGGGACGCCGGCAGACAAGTCCGCTCCAGGGCTTCGGCAAGATGTGGCAGAAGAGCTACCAGGTTGTCCTGAGCGGAATCGAGGTAACCCCCCAGGAGGTCATCGCAACCTGGAAGGAGAAGTTCCAGAGCTTCTGGCCCGAGGGCAACTACTTCTATGGCCCTCTAACGGCAATCGCGCCCGGGGACGTGGCGCTGTTGAATCTCTCGATGCCCGGAAAGCTTACGCTGTCCACGGGTGTACTCGTGCTGTATGCGGACGAAGAGTCCTTTACATTCATGACGCCGGAAGGCCACATGTTCGCTGCCTTCATCACTTTCTCGGCGTTCGAGGACAAGGACGGGACAACGAATGCCAAAGTCCACGTTCTGCTTCGCGCCAACGATCCGATTTTCGAAGTGAGTATGGCTGCGTTCGGACACCGCAAAGAGAACAAGTTTTGGAGTCAAACCTTGACCGCACTTGCGTCACACTTTGGTGTTCAGAATCCCGCTGTCGACATACAGGTCGCCTGTGTCGATAAGCGACGGCAATGGCGCAATGCCGGGAACCTCCGCTACAACTCTGCGCTCCGGTCTGCTGCCTACTTGGCGGCAGCGCCCGTTAGGGCACTGCGGAGAAAGAGCCCCCGGCAGTAGATCTGCGTGGTTCAACAAAAAGCAGGCCGGCCCGCCCAAATGGCAATCAATCACCCCTCGGTGGTCAGGTGACATCTCGGGAGCCGGCCGGGGCGGCTCACCTCCTGCAGTGGCCGCCTTCACCGCGGCATCCGGGCCCAGGCAGGGCGAACTCCGGGACGTTCCCCTAGCTGGGAGATCGCGCGTACCCTTACTGCCGTCCGCCACCTGATCAAGGAGTTTCCGAATAGTGAAGCGACTCGTGCTGGGCTTGGCGCGGCTGGTTCGCCGCTCACCCGCGGGTGTAGTAGTGGGTGCTCTGGTTCTGACCGTGTTGTTCATGCTGCTTTCAACGCAGGTCCAAATGTCGACGGGCAACGAGGGCTTTGCTCCCGACAACCCCGAGATCCAGGCCTCGGAGAGGTTGTCAGAGCGTTTCGGCGATTCCAGTGAGGAGGTCGTCCAGGTCCTCTTCGAGGAACCGGAGGGAGACCTTGTAAGCGCCGACGGATTTCAGGCAGTGACGGCCGTGGCCGAGGCGATAGCTCAAAGCGAGACGGGGCAGTACCTCTCGGAGACTTCCGACAGGCCCTCGATCGTCAGCTTCATGGCCCCGGCGCAGCAGACGCTCGGGGAGAGGTCCCCCGGGGATCTGAGTGACGATCAGGTGGACGCGGCTTTTGCTATGGGGCTCGAGAACCTCCCTTCGGATCAGGTCGCATTCGTCGAGGGGACGTTTCCGGCGGGTGCGGAGATGTCTTCGGCATCCGCGGACGCAGGTCTCATGCTGGTCTTTCTCGAGGTGGGTGACCTGCCCGGCGATGCAGACGAACAGTTCGATGAACTGATAGCGATCGAGAGCGACCTCGCCGATGCCGTACGGGAGGCGGATGTACCCGGCGGCATCCGGGCCGAGCCGTTCAGTTTCCCGCTCTTGTTCGCCGATGAAGACGAGTTTGCTTCCGAGGTCGGACGGCTTTTCGGGCTTGCGTTTCTGATCATTCTGGTAATCCTTGGCTTCGTCTACTGGCTCCGGCCGGAGGCGGGATACCGGCGGCGCCAAGCCGGCCGGCGCACGGTTGCCGACGTGGTTCTCACGCTGCTTACCATCGTTATGGCGATCACCTGGATGAACGGGATAGCCGTCATCCTCGGTCCCGACTACCTGAACTTGATTGGTGGACTCACCGAACTCACTCAGATCGTTCCCGTGCTCCTGATCGGGTTGGGTGTGGATTATGCGATCCACCTCACCTCGAGGTATCGGGAAGAAGTAGGTGGCGGAGCCGATGTCCCCGAGGGTGTCGAGCGCGCTGTGCGTACCGTGGGCGTCGCCCTCGTACTGGCGACGGTGACGACGGCAACGGGATTCCTGACCAACGTGGTCAACCCGATTCCAGCGCTCAAGGACTTTGGGATTGTCGCTGCCGTTGGGATCGTGGCTTCGTTCCTACTGATGCTCAGTTTCATTCCGGCCGTCAGGCTGCTGCTCGACCGGCGCGCCGAACGGCTCGGCCGGCTCCCTCGCAGCACCTTCGAGCAGACCGGCGAACGATTCCTCCCCGGACTTATGGCGCGCACAGCTGTGCTTGCGGAACACGCTGCGGTTCCGACTCTCGTCGTGACCGTCCTCATCGGTGGAGGCCTCGGCATCTACGGGATGACGGAACTCAATACGGAGTTCTCCTCGACGGACTTTGTCCCGCAGGATTCGCCGCTGATCGAGACTTTCGACACACTGACCGAGCGTTTCGGAGGCGGCCTCGGCGAGACGACGCAGGTCCTGCTGTCGGGCGACATTGCCACGCCCGAAGCCCACAACGCCGTAGTGGCGGCGCAGGCCGACATGGCCCGAATCGACGATGTCGTGAAGTTCGGTGATTCAGCGGCAGTTACTTCACCGATCTCATTGCTCGGTCAACTCATCACACCAGGGGAGGGCCAGCCCGCGAGCCCCGAAGTTGCTGCGGCCGCCGAGGCGGCCGGCGTGCAGGAGGACCTCACGGTGCCCGAGAGTTCCGATGTCGGCGCACTGTACAAGGCGATGCTGGATGCCGCGCCCGATCAGGCCGCAAGCGTCCTGGCCACGGACTCCTCGGGAGAAATCGAGCTGGCGCGCATGGACGTGCAGACCAGGGCCGGCGAGTCCCGGGCCGGGGCTCTGGCAAAAGATCTGAACGAGGCGCTACAGCCGGTCGGGGCGGCGGGGGCAAATGCCGTCCCGACGTCGAACAACATCATTACCGAGGTCATCATCTCGGAGCTGTCGGACTCACAGGTCCAGTCCCTCACGATTACATTGCTCGCTGCGATGCTCCTACTTGTCGTTACCTTCTGGATCGAATCCCGGCGTCCGCTCCTAGGGGTCATAACGATCGCGCCGGTGGCGCTCGTTGTTCTGTGGACCTTTGGTCTCATGGCGGCCACCGGTATTCCGTTCGGCCCGGTGACCGCCACGATCTCGGCACTTGCTATTGGCATCGGCGTGCCGTACACGATTCACATCACTCACCGATATCAAGAGGACCGCGCGCGCCACGGCGATGACCTCGATGCGGCTATGCGCTCCACGGTGCGCCACACGGGGGGCGCCCTCGCCGGCTCAGCCTTCACGACAATGGCCGGGTTCGGAGTCCTGGTCACATCGTCTCTGGTGCCCTTCCGTCAGTTCGGACAGGTGACCGTGTATGCGATCGGTTTTGCGCTTCTGGCCGCGACGATCGTGCTTCCGAGTCTCCTTGTTTTCTGGGATCGGTGGAATGTCCGGCGCGGCCGTCCCGTGGCGGTGACGGAGTAGCCATTCGGCAAGAACGGAGGATTCCCGTGAACATCGCGATGTTGGGCACAGGGATGGTGGGACGCACCTTGGCGGGGCGACTCGCCGGCCTCGGACATGACGTAGTCATCGGCACTCGGGATGTTGCGGAGCTTCTGGGGCGGTCCGAGCAAACGATTGGCGGGCGGACTCCCCCGTTCTCGGAGTGGCATCAAGCGAACTCGAATGTAGGACTGGAGGCATTCGAGGGAGCGGCGGTGGATGCCGAGATCATCTTCCTCGCCACCGTCGGAAATGCCGCGCTACAGGTTCTGAGGAGCGCGGGAGAGGACAACATCGCGGGCAAGGTAGTTGTGGACGTCTCGAATCCCTTGGATTTCTCACACAGTCCGCCGGCGCTGTCGGTCTGCAACACCGAGTCGCTGGGGGAGCAGATCCAGAGCGTATTTCCGCAGGCAAAGGTTGTGAAGACCCTCAACACGATGAACGCAAGCGTCATGGCGGATCCCCGAGCGCTCGGCGGCGGCGACCACAACGTCTTCATGAGCGGGAACGACGCCGGCGCCAAAGAGAAGGTCGCCGGGCTGCTGCGCGAGTTCGGCTGGGACCACATAGTCGATCTGGGAGACATCACGACGGCGCGCGGGACCGAGATGTACCTTCCGCTGTGGCTGCGAGCGATGCAGGCGCTCGGAACGCCGACTTTCAACCTGAAACTGGTTACGTAGCCGATTGGCGGCCGGCGCGCAGGGCGGCCGGCGCGCCGAGATGGAAGTTAGCCGCGTCATAGTGGTGCTAACTGCCGCCAGCCGGAGGCTCCGACTTGACTGGACATCCTCGCCCTAGCTGAAGTAGCTTACTTTTCGTAATCAACTCACATCGGGGAGGTTCGCATGAGCGACACCGGAGGGATCGTTTTGCTCGCCGGGAGGATCCTGGTCGGGCTTTTCGCTGTGAACTTCGGGGTCTTCCACCTAATGAAGGGCGACATGATGATGGGATTCGCAAAGTCGATGAACTTCCCGTTCGTCCCGCTGGCCGGTTGGCCCGCCGGGGTGTGGCTAGTAGCCGGCGGCCTTTCGGTGGGTCTCGGGGTGTGGCCCGACATCGGCTCCCTGATGATGCTCGTCTTCGCGGTCATAGCTGCCGGCTACTTCCACCGCTTCTGGGAGGTCGGTGACGAGGAGAAGATGAATCAGACGATCTTCTTCTGGCGCAACGTTTTCATCGTCGGCGCCT
>DASQUP010000203.1:0-12349 GCA_035641235.1 Actinomycetota bacterium | reverse complement strand
GAGGAGCCGGCGGCTAATACCGATTCGTTGGGCCGCCGCATCCAGTGTGTACCGGCGCTCCGAACGAAGTTCTCTCAGAACGGCTGCCAATTGCTGCGACGCCCTACTCAGCTCGCCGTCCATTGTGGTGCATCTTACTGCACTTGGCGATGCAGTCTGCTTCTCGATGCCTGTTTTGCCTATTTATTCCTGGATTGTGTGGTGACCTGATCGCCAACCTCACTCTCGGCGGAGAGGTTGCCGCCGATCTAACGTTTCCGATCGGAATTTCTTCGTCGCCGATCTTGAGCAGCCGGCGGCGTTCCTTGAAGCTGCCGCCTCGATCTACGGCGTCGGCGAGGCCCGGGGCCACTCAAGCGGTACTCGTTCGCTGAAGTCGTAACCGCGCGCCGTAGCGGTAGGCTCGACTAGCGACGGACTTTGTCACTCGGACTCCAACACGAGAGGAGGGCGTATGGCTTATTCGCTTCCAGCTCTGCCGTACGAGTATTCGGCGCTCGAGCCTCATATCGACGCCAAAACGATGGAGATCCACCACACCAAGCACCACCAGACCTATGTCGACAAGCTCAATGCCGCGCTCGAGGGCCATGAGGATGTCGGCGGAGGTGACGTCACCATCTTGATGCGCAACTTCTCGAGCGTCGCCTCCGAAATCCAGACCCCGGTGCGGAACCACGGAGGCGGCCACGCCAACCACTCTTTGTTCTGGACGATCATGGGTCCGGGGGGCGGCGGTGAGCCGAGCGGCGACGTCGCATCGGCCATCGACGACGGTTTCGGCTCCTTCAAGGAGTTTCGGGACAAGTTCACGGCGGCGGCGACCAACCACTTCGGAAGCGGCTGGGCGTGGCTGGTCAAGGACGGAGACCGCCTCGACGTGATCTCCCGGCCGAACCAGGACTCCCCGCTCATGGAGGGGTTGGCTCCGATTCTCGGGCTCGATGTGTGGGAGCACGCGTATTACCTGAAGTACCAGAGCCGGCGCCCCGACTACATCGAGGCGTGGTGGAACGCGATCAACTGGGACGCGGTCAACGAAAGGTTGACGCTCGCCGGCTAGGGAAGTTTGTACCGTCGGGAGGGCCGGGTCCTATCGGGCCCGGCCTTTCCTGTAGGTCCCCATCAGAAAGGCCCCACCTTTAATAAGGTCATAGTGGTCGAATTCGCCAAGTCTTGGCGAAAAGCACCGTTTGGGGTGCACATTAGACCAAGTCGGGGCGAAAAGCGATGCAAGCCCCGGCAACTATTTCGCCCTGCCGGACGTCATAAAAGAGCGCGGACTAGTTCGATTTGACGGGTTCCCGACTGGAAATGACGGCGGCGTGTGCCAGTTTGGCTCTCGAGTCCCAGGGGCGGAGTTCACCGACCGTGTAGTGCGCCGGAATATGGAGTGGGGCCGTAGCGTTTTTGTCCAAGGCAGACAACATTTGACCCCTTCCCACAGGGGAGGGTTTTCTTTAACATACGTAGAACAGTCCAGTAGGTCCAAAAGGGCAGGTCAGAGAAGAGCAACAGCACATCGTGCGTCAAGGGAGAGGCCCCGGCCCCGCCGCTTAGCGGCCACACTAGAGGCACTGCCGGCCCGGCCCCTTGATCGGACGACGGGACACCCGCACAAATCCCCTGCGGGGAATTGGGTGGTGGCACGTCCGAATGACGAGCACGGAAATCGGGGACGAAAAGAGGTTGGTGCATTAATGAGTCAGGCAACGCGCCCATACGACACAAGAGAGGAAGCGGCACATGAAGATCTCGTGCGGCAGTATCTGCGCGAGATCGGACAGTACCCGCTTCTGACAGATATCCAGGAGGTCGAGCTCGCCAAAGCGATCGAGGATGGCGAGAAGGCCTTCGAGAGGCTCGAGAAGTCCAGGCGGCTTTCCGACAAGCAGCGCCGGGCGATCGAACTCGAGATCCGCAAGGGGCGGGCTGCCAAGCGCCGCTTCATCCAGTCGAACCTTCGGCTCGTGGTTTCCATCGCGAAGAAGTACTCGGCCGCGGGGCTCCCCCTGCTCGACCTGATCCAGGAGGGCAACCTCGGCCTGATGCGAGCGGTTGAGAAGTTCGACTATCAGCGAGGCTTCAAGTTCTCCACCTACGCGACGTGGTGGATCCGTCAGGCCATCACCCGCGCCATCGCGGACAAGGCCCGGACGATCCGCATCCCCGTGCACATGGTCGAGACGCTGTACCGCGTCCGTAAGGTGCAGTCGGAGCTCCTCGAGAAGCTGGGCCGCGAGCCCACCATCGAAGAGATCGCGGAGCAGTCGGACCTCACCCCCGAGAAGGTGCGTGAAGCATTCCGGGTTCTCCCCGAGCCGGTGTCCCTGCACGAGCCGGTCGGCGACGAGGACGCCGAACTGGGCGACTTTATCGAGGACGAGGACATCGAGGGACCCTTCCAGGCGGCGGCCATGGCGCTCCGCCAGGAGGATCTGTGGGAGATGCTGGGATCGCTGTCCGACCGGGAGCGTAAGGTCCTCGCACTGCGGTTCGGACTCATCACCGGTGAGCCCCGCACCCTCGAGGAGGTCGGCAAGGAGTTCAACCTGACCCGCGAGCGGATCCGGCAGATCGAGGCGAAGGCGCTGTCCAAGCTGCGCCACCCGAGCACGCCCGGGAAGCTCCGCGACATGGTGACCATCTAAGCCCGTGCCCCGGCACTAGATCACGGCATGGTCACGACCGTCGTCCTCGCCGTCTGCGACATACATCAGGTGCCGGAGACGGCTCAGGCGGTCGCGGACATCCCGGAGGTCAGCGAGGTTTATTCGGTCGCTGGTGACTACGATCTCGTGATCATGGTGCGAGTGCGGACGCACGATGACCTCGCGCGCGTGGTGACGGAGGAGATCGCCCGGATTCCCGGAATTGAGCGGACCCAGACCCTAGTGGCCTTCAAGGTCTACTCGCGCCACGACGTAGAGGCGCTCTTCTCACTGGGCTTCGAGGACGAGCAACCCTAAGACACCCCGAACTGTTCGCGCTCACTCACGAATGGCGTGATTCAGCGCGAACAGTTCGCAGATAGGTGTCACGACAACCAGGGGCACAGAAGTAAAACGTCTGTCCCCCCAGTGTTGCGCTGATTGCTCCCGGGTGGACGGCGACCGTCATGCCGCAGACGGGGTCGACGGCCCGTGCCGGAACGATCTCCTCGTCCTCGCACATCGCTTCCTGAGCGACGCGTTCGGCGGCATGGCGCTCGCGAACGACCTCGGCCAGCACCGCAAGGGCGATCTCGTCCTGATTTGACGGACCGAGGTCGAGGCCCGCTGGGTTCCGGATTCTCCCCAGATCCTCCTCGGTTACGCCGCGGGCCCGGAGCATCTCGATGACCTTTTCTCCGCGCGGGCGGCTCGCGATCAGGCCGATGTACGAGGCGCCTGAGGCGAGCGCAGCTTCAAGGGCGGCCTCGTCGTAGCGATTCATCGTCGCCACCGCAACAGCGTCATTGGCGCCCAGCTTCATCCGCCCGAGCTCGTCGGGGCTCACGGTGGCGCTGCTACCCGGCAGCTTTTCGGATGGAGCGTCGAGTACGGCCGTAACGCGGTAGCCCATCTCGCGGGCAAGCCGTGCGAGCGTGCGAGCCGCCGGGGACGAACCCGCGATGGCCAGGTGCGGCCCGGGCAGCCGCGGCTCGACGAAAATGTCGAGTCCGCCTTCGGAAGCACATGCGGTTACCTCGGTCACAACACCGGGTTGAGCTGCCTCGGCCGGCGCGCCCGGCGGGCGGATCCGGACCAACCGAGCATCCCGGTCCGCCAGCGAAGCCAGCGCCTCGCGGATGGCGATCGGCTCGGAACAGGAGCCGCCGATCCATCCCTCGATCCGCCCGTCTGGGTGGACGATTGCTCGATCTCCGACGCGCGCCGAGACCGGTCTGTCAACGCGGACGACCGTTGCCATCGCGTATGGCTCGCCACGTTCGTGAAGCTCTGCGGCGCGCCGAACGGTGTCGATCACGTCACTCCGCAAGTCCCGCCTGACTCAGCGCCTCCCATACCTTCGCCGAGGTTACCGGCATGTCGATATTTCGCACCCCGGCATGAGCAAGCGCGTCGATCACAGCGTTCACGTACGCGGCCGGCGAACCGACCGTTGCCGACTCACCTACACCCTTGGCCCCGATCGGATGATGGGGGGAGGGTGTCACCGTTTCGAACGTCTCGAAGGCAGGCGTCTCCCAGGCCGTCGGGATGAGGTAGTCGGTGAAGTTCGCCCCGAGGCAGTTCCCGTCCTCGTCGAACGCGATCTGCTGCATCGCCGCGGTCGCAAATCCTTCGGTCAGACCTCCGTGGATCTGACCCTCGACGATCATCGGGTTGATCCGGACTCCACAGTCATCGACCGCCACCATGCGCAGGACCTTCCACTCGCCCGTACCCCTGTCGATCTCCACGACGACCGCGTAGGTCCCGAAGGGGAAGGTCATGTTCGGCGGATCGTAATAGTTCACACCCTCGAGCCCGGCTTCCATCCCCTCCGGAAGGTTCGTGTATGCGGCGAACGCCGTGTCCTGGATGGTCACCGCGCGATCCGGCGCGCCCCGGACGAAGAAACGCCCCGTTTCCCATTCGACGTCCTCCTCGGATGTCTCGAGGAGATGGGCTGCGATCTTCTTTGCCTTCTCGCGCAGCTTCCTGGAGATCACCGATGTCGCCGCCCCGGCCGTCGGAGTGCTTCGTGAGGCATACGTCCCGAGCCCGTACGGCACGTTGTCGGTGTCTCCGTATTGAACGAGGATATCCTCGGACGGAATTCCCAACTCACTGGCGACGATCTGAGCGAACGTCGTCTCGTGACCTTGGCCCTGCGTCTGAACGCCGATCTTCAGAATCGCTTTCCCGGTGGGGTGTACGCGCAGCTCGGCCGAGTCGAACATCTTGATCCCAGCGATGTCGTATTCCTTGCTGTGCCCGGCCCCGACGACCTCGGTGAAACTCGCCAGCCCAATTCCGATCAAACGCCCCTGTGACCGCGCTTCCTCTTGCTCCCGGCGGAGGTCGCGGTAGCTCACCTTCTCCAGGGCGAGGTTCATGGCCGCGGGATAGTCCCCGGAGTCGTATTCAAACCCCGTGGCGGACTTGTAGGGGAACTGCTCCGGTTGAATGAAGTTCTTCAAGCGGAGATCAGCGGGATCGACCCCGAGTTCGTACGCGGCAGTCTGAACGAGCCGCTCAATCAGGTATGAGGCCTCCGTAACCCGGAACGAACATCGGTACGCAACCCCTCCGGGAGCCTTGTTCGTATAGGCGCCATCTGCCACCACATGCGCGGCGGGAAGGTCGTAGGAACCCGTCACGATGTGGAAAAGCCCGGCCCGGAACTTCGTCGGCTGTGCATCCGAGTAGAAGGCACCCTGATCCGACAGCAGCTTCACGCGCAACCCGAGCATCTTGCCCTCTCGCGTGAGTGCCAGCTCGCCCTGCATGTGGTAGTCGCGGGCAAAACCGGTGGAGATCAGGTTCTCCTGTCGGCTCTCCACCCACTTGACGGGCCGGCCGATCAACAGCGACGCCGCGGTGGCCACCACATAGCCCGGATAGATGGGCACCTTGTTACCGAAGCCGCCGCCGATGTCCGGCGTCTTGATGCGGATGTTCTGTTCCGGCAGCCCGGCAACGATCGCAAACAGCGTGCGGTGAGCGTGCGGCGCCTGCGACGTCATGTACAGGGTGGCCTTGCCGGTGGCCGAATTGACGTCCGCGACGATCCCACAGGTCTCCATCGGCGCGGGATGCGAGCGCGGATAGAACGTTCTGAGGTTCACTACGACGTCGGCCTCGGCAAACGCGCGTTCCGTGGCGTCTTTGTCTCCGGCCTCCCAGTGGTAGACGTGATTCGAACCCTGATCTTCCTTGTCGTCCCGGATGATCGGCGCGTCCTCCTCGAGCGACCTCATGGGATCGACTACTGGTGGAAGCGGGTCGTACTCAACCTCGATTAGTTCGAGGGCGTCTTGAGCGACGTAGGGACTCTCGGCGATTACAGCAGCTACCTCCTGTCCCTGGAACCGGACCTTGTCCGTGGCAAGGACGGCCTGAGTGTCGCCGGAAAGTGTCGGCATCCACGCCAGGTTGTGAGCTTCGAGATCCTTGCCGGTGACGACGGCGACGACTCCGGGAAGCGCCAGGGCTGCATCTGAGTTGATGGATGCGAGCCGCGCGTGCGCAACCGGGCTCCTGAGCAGGGCCATGTGCAGCATCTCCGGCAGGACGATGTCGTCGACATAGGTTCCCTTACCGCGAATGAAGCGGGCGTCTTCCACACGCTTGATGCTCTCGCCGATGCCGTGAACTCCTTCATGTACCGCCATCGACCCCTCCTCAGCTCGCCTGGGACGCGTCTGCCGATTCTTCGCGCCCCTTCTCGGCCGCCCACATCACGGCTTTGACGATGTTCTGGTAACCGGTGCAGCGGCACATGTTCCCGGAGATCGCCCATCGAACGTCGGCCTCCGTGGGCGACGGATTGTTCTCGAGAAGAGCCGCGGACACCAGCATCATGCCGGGTGTACAGAAACCACACTGCAACCCGTGCTGCTCCTTAAAGCCCTCCTGCAATGGGTGCAGCGCGCCGTTGCTCGCCAAGCCCTCTACCGTCGTAACGGACCGGCCGTTCGCCTGGACCGCCAGCATCGTGCAGGACTTGATCGGAGTTCCGTCGAGGAGGACGGTGCAAGCTCCGCAGCTCGTTGTGTCGCAGCCCACGTGTGTACCGGTCAACCTCAATGTCTCCCGGATGAAATGCACAAGCAGGGTGCGTGGTTCGACGTCGGCCGTTTGCGGTGATCCGTTGACGGTGACGGTGATCTCCATCAGTTACTCCCCCTTGCAGCCGCCAGGCCCTGATTGAGCCCTCGTCGAACGAAAGTCCGAACGACACCCTTCTTGTAGTCTGCCGAACCCCTCAAGTCGGAAATCGGCTCCGCAGCCTGAGCGGCGAGCTCCGCGGCCTGTGCAAAAGCTTCCTCGGTCGGCTCGGCTCCGGCCAGAGAACCCTCCGCCTCTGCGGCCCTGATGTTTCGGGACCCCACAGCGGTCAGCCCGATCCCGGCGCGCCGAATGGTCCCGTCGTCGAGTTCGAGCTGAACCGCGACCCCGACGGTCGCAAAATCACCCACCTTCCGCTCGAGTTTCAAGTAGATCCCTCCGGAAGGAACTCTCGGCCTCGGTATGCGTATCTTCGTGACGATTTCGGTCGGTTCGAGAACCGTCGTGAACGTGTCGACCAAGAAATCGGACGCCGCGACGGTTCGCTCCCCCGATGCGCTCTGCAGCACGAGCTCAGCATTCAGCGCGAGCATCACCGAACCCCAATCGCCGGCGGGATCTGCGTGAGCGAGCGACCCGCCAATGGTCCCGAGGTTCCGTACGAGGGGGTCGGCGACTTGAGGAGCCGCCGAGGTTATTAGGGGCAACGTCCTCTTTAGCACGTCTGATCCAGCCACAGCGTTGTGGCGTTCGAGCGCGCCGACCGTCACCGAGTCACCCTCCTCGGAGACCCCATTGAGACCGGGAACCCGATTGACGTCGAGCAACATTGCCGGGGCCGCAAAACGCAACTTCAGCAGCGGGATGAGACTCTGGCCCCCGGCCAGGACCTTGGCCTCGTCTCCCCGCTCGGCCAGCACCGCGAGGGCCTGATCAAGAGAGTCCGCTGCGGTGTACTCGAACGCACTAGGGAACATAGCTACCTCCAGAGGGGTGCCGCGCACCGGCGGGACATGTGCGGGGATACGAATACAGACCGACCGCCATTCAAATAGTTCTGGGTGCGAAATCGGCGCGCCGCAAGGAATGCCCGTTTCCGCCGCCTGAGACTAGCTGCGGTCATTACTCCCACCCCGAATAAACCGCCCGGCCATTCGGCAGAGCCGGTCTTGTGCCTGAGTATCGGGTGCTGCGTGGCACGTGGTCAACTGGTTGGCCGGGCGCGACACGGACACACCAACGCGTTAGCCTGCACGTATGCCCTCCATTATCGGGCTTGTTGCCCACTATCACGAGGTCGGGCTGAAGGGTCGAAACCGGAACTTCTTCGAATCCACCCTCACCCGAAACCTCAAGCGTGCCCTGCGTGGCACCGGCTACGCGCGCGTGCGCAGGGGGTTCGGCCGCGTATCCGTCGAGTTCAAGCCCGCCGCCCGCATCGACGAGGCCGTAGAACGGGCTGCCAGAGTGTTCGGGATCGCCTACGTGGGGACGGGGACCAGGGTGGCGCCCGACCTCGATGCGATCGGCGGCGCCGGACTCGAGCTGATGCGTTCGGCTCCTGTGGAGTCGTTCGCCATTCGTGCGCGGCGTTCGTACTCCGCTCTGGCGACAACTTCGCAGGAGATAAACGAGAAGATCGGCCGTTTGATCCAGGATGAGATAGGCGCGCCGGTCAACCTCAGCGATCCCCAAACGACGCTGTGGATCGAGCTATTCGGCGGCGAGGCGCTTGTTTATAGGGACCGCCGGCCGGGCCCGGGCGGCCTGCCCGTTGGTGTTTCCGGGCGGATGCTTGCACTTCTCTCCGGCGGCATCGACTCGCCGGTGGCTGCGTGGCGGATGGCGCGCCGGGGTGCGGAGGTGGAGATGGTTCACTTCCACGGCCAGCCCTACACCGATCCGTCCTCCCTGCGCCAGGCAACCGAACTAGCCGAGATCCTCACGCGATTCCAGCTTCGTACGACGCTTCACCTCATACCCCTGGCCGATGCTCAGCGCGAGATCGTCACGTCGGCTCCCTCGAGCCTCCGCGTTGTGCTCTACAGACGGGCGATGCTGCGGATCGCATCCGCGCTCGCAGAGGAGCGGAACGCTCATGCTGTGGTCACCGGGGACTCACTCGGTCAGGTTGCGTCGCAGACTCTCGAGAACATCACGACGGTGGATTCCGCCGTGCCGGAGTCCCAGGTGCTAAGACCTCTGATCGGAATGGACAAACAGGAGATCATCGACCTGGCCGAGCACATCGGCACGTTCGATATCTCGACGCGCCGCTACCAGGATTGCTGCGTATTGTTCGAGCCGCGCTCCCCTGCCACTCGAGCGACACCAGGGGAGGCCGACGCCGCGGAGGCGGAGTTGGACATCGACGCGATGGTCGGAAAGGCGCTCGCCGGGAGGGAGACCCGTGTCCTGGAGCTCCCGGATCTCTAGGGCTCTTTCCTACAGTTTCGCTCGCAGGGCGCGGCGGGCGCTTTTGACAAGGTCGGGGACGTGGCGGAGCTTGTCGCCCATGGCCGGCGCCGACAGCGCTCCGATCGAATGCCGAAACGCGTCCTCCGTTGCCTCGTCGTATGGGTACCACCACAGCCGCTTCATCCGTGGGATCGCGTTGCGCCCGATCGTCACGGGGTACACGAACTCATGCAGACCTAGCCGGCCGTTCAGGCGGCCGTACCCGGATTCCCCGATGCCACCCCACGGTGCCCACACCGTCCCCCACGTTTCACCGTGAGCATTGATAACTACGATCCCCGCCTTCACCCGGTCGGCGATGGCCGCACCGCGCCGGCTGTTTGTAGTCCACACCGAAGCCGTGAGGTTGAAGCTATCTTCGTTGGCGCGCCGGATCGCCTCCTCTTCGTCCTGCACCCGGATGATCGGAAGGAGAGGTCCGAACGTCTCGTGCTTCATGGCCTGCATGTCGTCGGTGACGCCATCGATCACCGTCGGCGCATACCACAGCGATCCATTCTGATTCGGCGGCCCGGCATCGGGCCCACCGGCAAGAAGTCGCGCACCCTTTCCGACTGCGTCCTTCACCTGGCGGGCGACGGAGTCGAACTGCTTCTTGAACGTGAGGGAGCCCACATCGGAGTCATCGTCTCCCTGCCGGAGGCGCCCGAGCTTGTCTAGAACGAGAGCACTGAATTCATCCGCGACTGAGTCCACGACGTAAACGCGTTCGATCGCGGCGCACGTCTGACCTGCGTTGACATTAGCCCCCCACACGATTCCGGACGCAGCCAGGTCGAGGTCGGCATCGCCGCACACGATCGCCGCGTCCTTCCCACCGAGTTCCATCACAACTGGAGTCAGGTGAGCCGCCGCGGCTGCGGCGATCTTCCGCCCCGTCTCCGGCGAGCCGATGAAACAGATCTTGTCGCATGGGGCATCAACGAGCGCGGCACCGAT
The DNA here is from genome assembly GCA_035641235.1 of Actinomycetota bacterium. Lineage (GTDB taxonomy): Bacteria > Actinomycetota > CADDZG01 > CADDZG01 > WHSQ01 > DASQUP01. Next base: position 2,213 of record DASQUP010000203.1, on the reverse strand, counting down.
GTTTCCTGCCCCCTGTACGACCCTCGCGACCCCAGCCGGGAGCGGCTCCAGAATCGACTTGACTACCTCACCGACGCCGGGCGTGACTTCAGAGGGCTTTAGCACCACCGCGTTGCCGGCGAACAATGCTGGTGCAATCGCAGCCATCGCCAAGCCGAACGGATAGTTCCACGGGGTGATTGCGCCCACGACTCCGTATGGTCTGTATTGAGCCGTGGTCGGAAGGCCCAGGGCAAATCCGAGCGCACCGCCAAGTCGTTCGCTCCTCAGGTGCTTGGGAGCTGTTCGCTCGAGGTAGAGCCACGAGAGAACGACCTGCAGCACTTCGGCGGACAGGGCCTCGGCGCGCGGCTTCCCACACTCCATTGAGATCGTGTCAACGATGACGTCGAGATGCGAGTAGATGTTGTGCCGGACTTCTTTGAGGATGTGGGCGCGGCCGCGCGGATCGAGCGATCCCCACTCTGGGGCTACCTTGCGCGCGGCGGCGACGGCGTCGAGAACTTCGGCCTTTGTGGCCGCCGGAATGTCCCTGAATGGCTCACCTGTGCGCGGGTTTGTCGACCTCAGCTTTCGTGGTCCGCGGGCTGTGGTCTGCGGCATTGTCGGCTCCTTTCCGGGGCCGTGGCTCGAGACTTGAACGCAGGGTCAAGAATAGCCCCGCCCGCAAAGGGGGGCATCAGGGTGATCTCCGCTCCCGAAGCAACCTCGTCGTCGAGGGTTGCCTGCACGCCGTCCACCAAGATCGAGAACACCAAGGAGCGCGGCGCGCCGAGGGCATCGACCACGTCGCCCACACTCGCTCCCTCGCGAACGGATACCTCGCCTCTGTTCCCGGTCGCGCCCGGCGGAAGGTACTCGCGCATGGCCCCAAAACAGACGATGGTCACGGTCATGGGACACGCTCCGTTGTGGGGGCGGCGATCAAGATCCTCGAAACGGCGGCGGCCGTATCTTCGAGGGCACGTTCGTCGATATTGGTTGTCACGTCCGTAGAGCGGTGACGGTGCGGGAGCAGGCCCCGCTCATCGGTACGCAGAAGGCTGGCGGCTCTGAACCTCCCGGCCAGCAACGCCGTCGCATCCGTTGGGCTGATCTGCCACGAGGAGGCGACCGCGCCCGCCTTCTCCGCAGCATCCACCAATGGTCCGTGTGCATCACGCGGCCAGAGCACGCCTTCCTCGGAAGCAACGGTCAGGGTCCCCGCGCCGACCGCATTTACGTTGATGAAGAGAGCGTCACCGACATCGGAATCGTGTGCGTGCAGGAACGCCCGCACCCCGAGCATCCCGGCCTCCGAAGCACCGGTCAAAACGAACCACACGTTTTCGGGACGACCCGCCGCGACGCGCATCAGCACCTCGACGCCGGAGGCATTGTCGTTGGCTCCCGCTACGAAAGGTGCGCGCAGTGCCGCGTGGATTCTCACACCGATCATCATCGCCAGGTACGCAGCGATAATGCCGGAAGGGATCCAGAGCCTGTCCGGTAGTTCGCGATCGACCTCAGCAATCCACGCGACCGAGGCCATGAACGGAACGACTATGAGTGCAGCGTTGAGGGCGACTGCTGATGGCCGAGCCAACCCAGCGAAACTCGGGTGAGCCAGTGGCAGCGACTTGCCGCTATCGATGTGAGCCATCAGCACGGCGCGAGGTTGGGTGTTTCCATCGGGACGAGCGACCACGTTCCTGCTCACCGCACCTCGAGGCCGGAGTATCGGCCGGCCTTCTATGTCGCGCGCAAACAGGACGAGAGCCGACGCTCCCAGAACGGCAGCAACGAGTGGAAGGGGCACAAGGAGAAGGGCCCCGGCACAGGACAGCGTCAGGTAGGCAGCGAACCAGCCGTTCGCATCCCGGCGCGCCGAGAAGTGCTCGACATCGACGATGTAGCCGAATTCTCCGAGCCGCTCCGCACACCAGGAGGCGGCCCTACTCTCTGCCTCAGAGCATGGAGGGCGCGGGCCGATCTCCTCCGCCAGCACACGTAATGCGTCCACGGCGAAGAGCATAGGGGCGAACGGCGCGGAGGTGCCGCCCGCGCCGCTAGTGCCTCGGCCAGTGATGTTTGCGAGGTTCTGCGGCGCGAAAAACAAGCCTGGCAAGGCCTGAGGGAGGGTGCGTACCAGGAGCGTACGTGCCCGACCGAGAACGCAGCCAGGCGCAGCTTTTTCGCCCGCAGAACCCTACCGACATTGCTGGTCGAGGCAC
>DASQUP010000202.1:0-33848 GCA_035641235.1 Actinomycetota bacterium | reverse complement strand
TCCGGATGGTCTGCCCCCTCCGCCAAACACATATTGAACAGCTGGCTGGTCGTGGAAAAGGCGAACCGCCCTCCCGAGCGAAGGACCCGAGACACCTCGGGAACGGTCGCATAGGGGTCGGCAAACGTCATCGCTCCGTAGTCGCAGAACACGACATCGAATGAGGAGTCTTCGAGCGGCAGCTGTTCGCAGTCCGCGAGGACGAGCGGCACCACGATCCCACTGCTTCGTACGAATCTCTGCGCGTGAGTGAGCTGACGCCGAGAAAGGTCGATGCCGACGGCGCGAGCTCCAATTCGTGCAAGCTCAATCGACCATTGCGCGGCTCCGCAGCCAAACTCGAGTACGTCTCTGTCGCGTACGTCTCCGAGGACGTCGAGGTCCGATTCTGGGATGCCCCAGACCCCCCACTTCATCGGGTCGCGGCTCAGCTGGGGCTGGTGTTCGCGCTGGTACGAATCCGCGGTTTTATCCCACGACGCCCGATTGATGCGTGTGTGATCCGCGCCGCTACCGTTCACGTAATCGGATCGTGCGTTAGGTGCCGGAACCCGGCGGGCTCATCCCGGAGTCCTCGTCGAACAACGCCATCTCAGCGGTTGCCGGACCGCCGCTTCCGTCCGCCGGACGGACTCGCACACGTTCTGGAGGATCGATGACCGGAGGAGATGCGGCTTCCGCCCTGCTTCGGTAGTACGCGAGCGCGAGGAAAACCGCAGCCGCGACGCTGAAGGTGATCGACATCCACACGAGCGGCGCACTCCCGTTCAGCCACCCGAAGCCGAGGGACACCGCCGACGCAACGATGCCCAATATGGAGCCCGCGATCAACCATGTCACGGGCTAGCCACCGATCGGTGCCTCGACCAGCAATTTCGGTAGGGTTCTGGCCGAGGCACTAACCCTGGCTTCTGAAAAGGCGGTCGCGCACGCCGCGGCCTCGGTGGTGAGACTCCTCCCCCTGCTCCTCCGGCTCGAATGCCGACGTCGGTTCTGTTTCGCCGGACCCCTCCGGTGGTTCCGAGGCACCCTCATCCGCGGCGACCACCTCCTGCTCCCCGCCCTCGGGACCTCCTTCGGTAGCCGGAGTGCTACGCGGCGAAGGCGTTGCCTGCGGACGCGGATCGACGCGCGCTCCGGCAGCCGGAGCGGAAGGCCGCGCCGCGGGTGGGGTGAATTTCGGTGATTCCACTTCGGTCAAGGCATCGAGCGCGCGTAGCTGTTGCTCGAGGAAGGTCGTCAAGCGCTTCTTGATGTCGGTTTCGAACAGGCGCAGCTTGTCGATGCGCTCATCAAGCTCGCGTTTTCGCACTGTGAGATCGCGCTCCGCCTCGGCCGCCTTCCTGCGCGATTCGTTCTCCGCATGGACGATACGTTCGCGCCCCTCCGTTTCCGTCCTGCGGACGCGCTCTTCGGCCTGCGTGATTATCTCCTCGGCTTTCGTTTTTGCATTGGCGATGGCTTCTTCCGCGGCACGCTGCGCAGTGACGAGGGTCTTCTTGAGCATCTCCTCCGTGTCGCGGCTCGCGGCGACCGCCTGATCGAGTTCGGTGATCCGTTGCTTGAGATCGGTGTTCTCGCGATGGAGGCGGTCGAGTGCCTCCGCGACACGATCGAGGAAGTCGTCGACCTCGGCCTGGTTGTAACCGCGCCATGCGTCATGAAACTGCTTCTCGTGAATTTCTCTCGCTGTCAGCTCCATGGCGTCCAGTATGGCAGAGGTAACACGCGAATCCACATTTATAGGGCGCTGCAAATGGCCTGCCGCAGGAATCCCAGCGCTATGAAGACGAAGAGGATCGAGATGTCGAACATTCCCAGAGGAGGTATGTAGCGGCGGAAGAAGCCCAGTATGGGTTCCGTGAGGTCGTAGACGACGCGCACGATCGGATCGAGGCCGGGAGGGACCCGTCCACCGAAAGCCTGGACCCAGGACAGGATCACGCGCGCTATGAGAATGAACCAGTAAACGGAGAGTGCAATGCAGACTATTTCCATATCGTGGGTCAGGCCTGGTTGAAGAACCCTCGTTCTTCAAGGAAACGGCGCCGCTCCTCCGCCGAGACCTGAATGCCCGCAGGGGTAATCAGAAAGACCTTCTCCGCCACCGGCTGCATGGATCCGGCAAGACCGTACGCAAGCCCACTGGCAAAGTCCACCAGACGGCGCGCCAGATCCGGATCGACGCCCTGGAGGTTCATGAGGACCGAGTATCCCTCACGGAACTTGTCGCCGACCTCCTGGGCATCGTTGAACGACGACGGCATAACGAGATGGAAGCGAGCCTGCGGGGCCGCGCTCGGCATCGCCCTGACCACCGCCTCGCGCTGTTGGCCGCCTCCGTCGGCGGCCTCACCGCGGCCCCGGGGCGCGGGGCGGCGCGGCTGGGCCTCATCCATCTCCAGGTCTTCGTAGCCGTAGTCGTCGTACTCCTCGTCTTCGACAAGGCCCAGGTAGACCAGGGTCTTCCTCCACACGCCTGCCATGGGGTGAGGATAAACGCAATCCGGCGCTGAGAGGCTCTTTTGCACCGAAGTCGATCAGCCGTGCTCCTTTAGGGAGCGGGCCGGCGCGGTCCGAAGATCGCTTCACCGATCCGGACGATGGTCGCGCCTTCCTCGATCGCGACCTCGAAATCACGCGTCATGCCCATGGAGAGCTCGACCAGCCCGGGGTGGCGTTCGGCGATCGATTCGCGCATGGCCGCGAGCTCCTTGAAGTAGGGCCGGGAGTCCTCGGGATCGGGGGTCATGGGAGGCATGGTCATGAGCCCGCGAAGGGCCACGCCGCTGAGGGGCGCAATTTGATCGATCAGGTCCTCCGCGCGCGCGGGTTCGATTCCGTTTTTGGTCGATTCACCCGATACGTTGACCTCCACGAGGACGTCTTGAACGATGTCCAGCGACCGCGCCCTTTTGTCGATCGCCTCTGCGAGACCGTACCTGTCAACCGAATGAACGAGCGTTGCCGCGCCCACAACATGGCGCACCTTGTTCGTCTGGAGGTGCCCAACGAAATGCCAGGGAACACGGTCCTTCAATACCGAGTACTTGTCGCGGAATTCCTGAGCCCGGTTCTCCCCGAGGGCCGCGACACCGGCTTCGACCGCCCCGAGGCACACGTCCGCCGGCCAGGTTTTTGAGACGGCGACCACAAACACCGATTCCGGCGGGCGCCCCACTCGGTTGGACGCCGCCTCGACCCGCGCCCCTACGGCCGCCAGGCGGACCGCTATCGATTCACTCATGCCGACGCCCCTTCTCAATCCGAAAGGAGACCGGCGAAGGCGCCCTGCCGGCCGGTCAGGCCGTCGCGCCGGAACGAGAAGTAGTCGGACTCACAATGGGTGCACTCGCTCGCCACCGAAATCGCGTCCACGCCGGAGCGCCTGAGAACATGCTCTGCGGCGCGGGCGGGATCGACGCGACCGGAACCTGTCGGCAGATCCCGGCCGGAGAACGCTTCGATCACTTCAGGCCCTACCTCGTAACAGCAGTCGTGGATACAGGGACCGACCCAGGCAGCGCGCACCGGGCCTACCTGGTCGATGCCCGTCTCCACCGCACCCGCCACGAGGCCCCGCCAGCCCGCGTGGACGATCGCCACCCCTCTTGCACCTGCGAGCACCACCGGCGCACAGTCCGCGGTCAGCACGCCCAGTACTGGACCGGGCCTTCGGGTGAGCAGCACGTCCGCGATCCCCACCACACCCGTTTGTCCCGGCGATACGTCGATGACCTCGCGTCCATGCACCTGGCGCGCAAGCGCCAGAGCCGAGCCATCAAATCCCGCACCGGACGCCGCCCGGCGCCGGTTCTCAATCACGTCATCACGGTCGTCGCCGACGCGCAGGGCGAGGTTGAGCCCCTCGAAGGGAGGACGGCTTACCCCGCCGCGCCGGTTCCCGAAAGCAACGAGTAGGCCCGCGTCGCGGGCACCCTCGTCGATCAGGAAGCCGACGCCGTTCTGGGTAACGGCGCAGAGCTCCGGAACGAAAGCCATGCGCCCTAGTGTGCCGTGATGCGCGCCTATTCGTTGCGGAGGAACGAGGGCACGTCGAGTTCATCCTCTGCATCGAAGACGAGTCGCTCGCGCTCGCGCTGCTCGTCACCGACCTCCGGTCCGAACAGGGAGTCGTCGCCGGAGAAGATCTCCTCCTCGGGCTTTACGAGGTCCTCGGCTTCCCTCTGGCCCCAGCGGTCGAACCCGGCGGCGATCACGGTGACGCGCACCTCGTCGCCGAGGGTGTCGTCGACCACGGCACCGAAGATGATGTTCGCATCCGGGTGCGCAGCCTTGGCGATGATGTTGGCCGCCTCGTTGACCTCGAACAGCCCAAGGTCGGAGCCACCGGCGATGTTGAGCAGCACACCGCGCGCTCCATCGATTGACGCCTCAAGCAACGGAGACGAGATTGCAGACTTTGCCGCCTCAGCGGCGCGGTCGTCTCCGCGCGCCTGGCCGATGCCCATGAGCGACGACCCGGCATCGGTCATGACCGCCTTGACGTCCGCGAAGTCGAGGTTGATGAGCCCCGGCGTCGTGATCAGATCCGTGATGCCCTGGACTCCCTGAAGCAGGACCTCGTCGGCCATGCGGAATGCTTCGAGTACCGATGTGGTGTTATCGCCAACATCGAGCAGACGATCGTTCGGGATGACGATCAGGGTGTCGACCTTCTCCTTTAGTGCCGCGATGCCCTGCTCCGCCTTGACGGCGCGCTGGCGCCCTTCGAAAGCGAACGGTCGCGTCACGACGCCGATCGTCAGTGCGCCTATCGACTTGGCGATCTCCGCGATGACCGGGGCGCCCCCTGTGCCGGTGCCGCCACCCTTACCGGCCGTGATGAACACCATGTCCGAACCCTTGAGTACCTCTTCGATCTCGTCGCGGTGTTCCTCGGCCGCCTGCCGCCCAACTTCGGGATCGGCGCCTGCGCCGAGTCCGCGTGTGAGGTCGCGGCCGATGTCGAGCTTCACGTCTGCGTCCGACATCAACAGAGCCTGCGCGTCCGTGTTCACTGCGATGAACTCGACTCCCTTGAGGCCGACGTCGATCATGCGGTTGACGGCATTGACGCCGCCACCCCCGATGCCCGCTACCTTGATAACCGCAAGGTAGTTTTGCGGTCCTGTCGCCACTTTCGGCCTCCTCTCAACCCCTCAAGTACCACTCAAGGTACCCGTCCCATGGACCCTTTGTGCCCCGCTGAAATGCATCGGTCCTGGTCAGGGGCACTTCCCCAGCAGTTGACCCTAAACTTGAGGCTTATAGTTATGTCAACCTGTACGAATGGTTGAGGAATATAGCCACGAGGGCGCACCACGTCAACCCCATCACCCGCACGCGCGCGTTCGCCAAGTGGCAACGGACCCCCACCTGTCGGGGGTTGATTGCCATCTCGGCGCCCGGCAGGGCTAAGGAGTGCCGGCCTCGTCGACTTCGACGGGGTCGGTCTCAGGTCCTTCGGCCGACTCGGTGGTGGCCGCGTTGGATGACGGAGGCCGCGGCGCTACAGCGGGATGCAGCGGCGCGCGCACATCGATGTAAACGGCCTCGGTTCCTTCGGCCCGGACCCGTTTGAGGACCACCTCCAGAACCTCGTTCTTGGCGGCCATGTCCTCGGGCGCGCCGTAGCGCACCAGTGTCTCGTCGGCCAGCGAGAGGGTGATGCGTTCGATGGTCGGCGCCACGATTCCAACGACCTCGCGGCGCACCGATTTGGGCAGCCCGCGCCAGACGGCCAGCGCGGCCTGTGCTTCCGTGGTTCGGAGCCGGACGCCGGGTTCGACCGTCGCTACTTGAACTCCGGCAAGCACCGGCAGGCGACGCCCCTTTGCACCGGAACCAAGCACCCGGCCGGTGGCATCGATCGTCCAGCGCGCCGCCCCAAGCGAGAGAACCATCGCGGCGCGACGTTCGGAAAGCTTGATGCGAACCGTTCCCGGAAGGATGCGATCGACATCGACGGAGCGAACCCATGGGAGAGCGCTCACGCGATCCGCTACCTCCGACGTCGACAGCAACAGCAGGTTCTCGTCCTGACCGAGCGCCGCGGCTGCAACGACATCATCGAGTGACGTTCGCTCAGCGCCGACAACTCTCACCTCGTTGACTCGCAACAACGGTGAAAAGAATGCTGCCCACACAACGGCAATGAGGATGCCAACGGCCGACAGCCTCAGTAGCAGCCTTCGCCTCTGCTCTCGCTCGACGGCTCGCCGTCTCCGACTGAATCGAGGATCCGTTTTGACCCTCGGGAGCCCTCGGACGGTTGAAGCGGCCGATGAACGGCGCCTGCGGGGCGAACGGGTCGCCGGACGCCTTCCCTTCGTCACCGTGTTCACCCTGCCGCCCTTCGATGTTCGATGTCGGACCGGCCGTTGTCGGGATGTGCGTCGAACGCGCCCGCGAATCTGATTTCCGGTACGAGTTTGACCCCGAACCTTTCCATCACCCGCCGCCTTACTTCGTGCACGAGGTTGTAGACGTCTTGAGCTCGCGCCCCGCCCGACGCAACAAAGAAGTTCGCATGCAGCTGGGACACCGCGGCGCGGCCCACGCTGAATCCCTTGAGCCCCGCGGCCTCCACAAGACGCCCCGCATAGTCTCCCGGCGGATTCTTGAAGACACTTCCGGCGTTCTGCAGAGCTCCCGGCTGGGTGGCCGCACGATGTTCCCGGTAGCTCTCCATCCGCGCTCTGACGACCTCGTGCTCCTGGTGTTCAAGATGGAGCTCCGCCCTCAGGACGACATCGTCCTCGGTCAGGTTCGAAGCCCGATACAAGTAGTCGAGCTGGTCGACACGGCGTTCGGCCAGCTCGAGAGTACGGAGGTTCAAGATCTGCGCAGAGTCAAGGCAGTCTCGGAACTCCCGGCCGTGGGCGCCCGCATTCATACGAACGGCGCCCCCAACAGAACCCGGGATTGCGATGAGGAACTCGACACCGGCAAGCCCGCGGCGCGCCGACCAGTTCGCCAGCAACGGAAGCGACGTCCCCGCGCCTGTAGAGAGGGCCTCAGGGTTCTCGGGCACGGACTTGATCCAGGAGAATCCGTCACCTCCGAGGCGGAGCGCAATTCCGTCCCACCCCCGATCGGAGACGACGAGATTGGACCCGCGCCCGATGCTCAGGACAGGAACGCCAATGCCCTGCCCGCGTAAGTCCCCGACCGCACGCGCCAACTCAACGACATCCTCCGCGGTCGCCGGCTCCACGTAGACAGCCGCCGGACCGCCCAGGCGGTACGTCGTCAGCATCGCGAGCGGGTGCCCGAGTTCGACTCGCCCCTCGATTCGACCGGCGAGAACCTCCGCGACACGCTGCGCGTCGATCGATGTCACGATGATTCTCCCAATCGCGCCAGCAGCTCCTCCCCCACAGTGGTCACGTCACCGGCTCCCATGGTTAAGACCGCATCGCCACTTCGGGCGGCCGACACCAAATAGCCGATGAGGTCTGCACGGTGGGGCAGATAGGCAACCGGCCGGCCCGGCACAGCGGTGCATACGGCGTCCGCGACGAGTTTGCCGCTTACACCCGGAACCGGAGTTTCCCCGGCCCCGTAGACATCGGTAATCACTACCCGATCGGCGTCCCGGAAGGCCGCTCCGAAATCACCGGCCATTGCTGCGGTGCGCGAGTAGCGATGCGGTTGGAACACCGCCACAACGCGCCGCCACGGGCCCGGCCGGGCTGCCGCAAGCGTTGCACGGACTTCGGTCGGATGATGCGCGTAGTCGTCTATGACGGTCACGCCGGAAGCAGTCCCGCGCATCTGATAGCGGCGCTCTACTCCTCTATATGCCGACAGTCCCGCGGCGACCTTCTTTATGTCGACGCCGGCCTGTGCGCACGCCGCGGCCGCCGCCAGAGCATTGGCGATGTTGTGCTGACCCGGGACGTTCAGTGACACCTCTTCCTGTGTTTCGTTTCGAGCGAGCACGAATCGAGATCCCGACGGACCGACGTGTACGTCGCGTGCCACGAGGCTCCCGCCCTCACCGAACGTCTCCACTAAACGAGCCGTCTCTCGCGCCATCCCCACAAGATCCGGGTTACCGGCCGGCACGCAGATTGCGCCGTCTGGTAGGACGCGGCCGAGAAAGCCGGCGAAGCCCTCTTTCAATTCGCCGAACGATTTCCAATAGTCGACGTGATCCACTTCGATATTCGTTACGACTGCGATGAATGGACTGAGGAACAAGAACGACCCGTCGCTCTCGTCCGACTCCGCCACGGCGAGATCGCCACGCCCAAACCTGGCATTAGTTCCAACGTCGTTTAGGCCCCCTCCGACTAGATAGGTGGGATCGAGACCCGCGGACCGCAGAACCGTGACGATCATCGACGTGGTGGAGGTCTTGCCGTGTGTGCCGGCGACGACGATTGATCTGCTCCCGGCAAGGATCTCCGCCAGCGCTTCCCCTCGAGACAGAACCCGCGCACCTCTGTCGCGGGCGGCTACCAACTCGGGATTAGTCGGAGGGATGGCGGAGGAAACCACAACCACACCTTTGCCCTCGACGTTCGAGGCGTCGTGCCCGATGTGAATCTCGGCACCCATGACCTCGAGCATGGTCGCGGCGCGCGATCCCTTGAGATCCGAACCCGACACCTGAACGCCGCGTTCGATGAGGACTTTCGCTATGGCGGACATGCCCGCGCCACCGATCCCGACGAAATGCACCGACTCCGATCCGAACGTCACGCGGCAAGCTCCTTGAGGAGGGCGGCAACCTGTCCCGCGGCGTCCGGCCGTCCCAGCTCGAGGGCCGCGGCGCGCATCTTGGCGCGCGCATCGTCGTCGTCGAGCAGCCGGCCGGCGATCCCGGCAATGCGCTCGGTGGTCGCACTCTCATCGGGAACCATGACCGCAGCGCCTGCCCTCTGCAGCACCGCACCGTGCCGCTCCTGCTGGCGGTCGCGGTGATACGGGTAGGGCACGATGATCGACGGCGCGCCGGTCACTCCGAGCTCCGAGACGGTTGTAGCTCCCCCTCGACAGAGAACGAGATCGGCAACTGCATACGCGGCGACCATGTCGTCGACATAGGCGACGACCCGATAAACGAGCTTCCCCGGACTCGCGGTGAGGGAACGGATCCGGTCGGCGTGATCCGGCCCCGCGATATGGAGCACCTGCCGGTTCCCCGAATCCCTCCACACGTCGGCCAGCCCGGCGGAGGCATCGTTGATCCTTTTTGCACCCTGACTACCGCCGAAAACGAGGAGCGTCTTCCGCTCGGGCTCGAGCCCAAACGCCTCGAGCCCGCGATCCTTCGCGGCTGCAACGTCGGCGTCCACGAAATCTCGACGGACGGGGTTCCCCGTGTACACGCCCTTCCGACCGACCTTTGCGAGCGTTTCTTCAAACGACACAGCGATCCGGCGCGCCAGAGGTTTGCACGTTCGATTCGCCAATCCGAGGACGATGTTCTGTTCGTGCAGAGCGACTGGAATCCGCAGCGACCGGGCGGCGATGCACGCAGGAAGACTGACGTAACCGCCCATACCCAGAAGTACGTCCGGTCTGTGGGAACTCAGCAACCGGCGCGCAATAAACACCGCACGCCCCGCCACACCCGCCGTTCGGATGATGCTCCACGGCCGTGACCGATCGAATCCTCGGACCTCGAGCGTCTCCAGCGGCCAGCCCGCGGCCGGTACAAGACGAGCCTCGCTCCCCCGGCGCGTCCCCAGGAAAACGACATCGGAGCCCAGAGCTCCCGCCACGGCAAGGGCGGGGTTCACATGCCCCGCCGTCCCCCCGCCGGCGATCACGACCCTCACCGCCGGCGCCCCGGTCGGGTTGTGGAACGAGCGGGTCTCGCGCGGCGCGCCGTAGTGCGTGTCCGGGCGCGCGACGTGGGCCCTTCGGCCCTCCGGCCAGGCTTTTGTGCCCTGGTGCGGGCCTGCGGCCGGCCGCTCTCTGACTGATAGGCAATATTCACGAGGATGCCGACCGCAACCAGCACGACTACCAGCGACGTGCCTCCAAACGACACGAGCGGAAGCGGAACACCGGTGATCGGCAGGGCGGCGATGACTGCTCCGATATTCACCAGCGCCTGCAATGCGATCCAAATGGTAATACCGGCGGCAAGCAGCGTACCGAAGCGATCCGGCGCCCTTCGCGCCGTCCGTATCCCCATGTACGTCAGGAAGGCAAAAAGGCCGAGCACGACAAACGTTCCGAGTAAGCCGGTTTCCTCCGCCAGGATCGCGTAGATGAAATCGGTGTGAGCATTCGGCACGTAAAGCCACTTCTGGCGGCTGGCGCCGAGTCCCACTCCCAGCCACCCGCCTGATCCCACAGCTATCAGCGACTGAATCGTTTGGTAGCCGGTATTGAAAGGGTCCGCCCACGGATTGAGGAACGCGAAGATGCGCGCCCGCCGGTAGGGCTCCGCCAGAGCGGCTACCGTCGTGATTGCCGCACCCGTCATGGCTATCGGTGAAAGGAAGCTGATCGGCGCGCCGGCGACGAACAGCACCCCGATGCCGATGCTTCCGATCACTAGTGTGGTCCCCAGGTCCGGCTGCAAGAGGACCAATACGGCGAGGATCCCAAGCGCCGGGATCAGAGGTAACGCGGTGTGGGAGAACGAATCGAAAGTGCTTTCGTCCTTGCGCGAGAAAACATCTGCCGCGAACAACACGAGCGCCAACTTTGCGATCTCCGAGGGCTGGAAGGAAAAGAGGCCGAGGCTGATCCATCGAGCGCTGCCTCCGCTAACGACTCCGACACCCGGTATTAGTACCGCGAACAGAAGTCCAATCACGACTGGAAACAGGACGTAGCCGAAGCCGCGGAGCCGGTGATAGTCCAGCCGCGCGAAGAAGACAAAACAGAGCAGCCCTACCAGAGCCCACATCAACTGGCGCTGGAAGAAAAGGAACGAGGAACCGTACGTGGCGAAAGCGGAGACCGAGCTCGCCGAGAGAATCATGATGAGACCCAGGAGCAGCAGGCTGCCCACGGCTATAGACAGAAGCACCGCGGGGTGCCCCGGCCGGAGCTGTCCCCTAGTTGCGCGCGCCTTTGGATCGGTCGCGCGCCGCGCGCTTCTCACCGCGACGTTGCTGCTTGCCACTATTCCTCCCGCCTTGATCCCGCCCGTGCAATCGCTGCACGAACGGCGTGCTCGAAGGCCTCACCGCGCTGCGCATAGTTCTTGAACATGTCTAGGCTCGCACAACCCGGTGAGAGCAAGACGGATCCTGCGCGCTTTGCGTAGGTGCGTGCGACATCGACGGCCTCTGACATCGTTTGGACGCGCGTGACGGGAACCAGAGGATCGAATATGGCTTCGAGTTCCTCAGCGGCCTCCCCGAGCGCCACAACGGCCACAACGGGGGGAACCGTTCCGGCGAGAGGAGTCAGGTCGATCCCCTTGCTTCTGCCGCCGGCGATCAAAACGACGTCGGAAAGACTTCGTACCGCGGTCAACGTCGCGTGCGGGTTCGTTGCCTTCGAGTCGTTGATGTACGTGACGCCCCCCGCCTCGGCCAGGATCTCCAAGCGGTGGTGGAGTGGCCGGAAACTTTTCGCCGCCCTCACGACCGCTTCCGGTTCGACTCCGTACTCCATTGCAGCGGCGGCTGCAGCAGAGACATCCTCCAGCCCCGCGATTCCGGGAAGCGGAACTTCGTCCACCGATAGCACGCGCCGGCCCCGGTAAAAGAGATATCCATCCAACACACCGATCCCATCCTCCGGAAGCCGCGTCGCCGAAAACGGAACTACGCGACCGGGCGCGCCGCGAGCGATCTCCATGGCGAGAGAGTCATCACCGTTGACGACGAACACGTCGTCGGTCGTTTGGTTCATCAGGATCCTTGCCTTAGCGGAGGCATATGAATCAAAGGATCCGTGCCAGTCGGTGTGATCCTCGGCCACGTTGAGGAGCACCGCCACCTTCGGTCGAAAGCGTTCGATCTTCTCGAGTTGAAAGCTCGAGACTTCCAGCGCGATCGCATCGCCGGGTCCCATGCCTCGCACTGCGTCTACGAGAGGAGTTCCGATATTCCCGGCCGCCATCACTCGAATGCCACCCTCCTCCAGAATCTGCGCGAGAAGAGAGGTTGTCGTTGTCTTCCCATTGGTCCCGGTTACAGCGAGGAACTCGCACGTGGCCAACCGATATGCCAGCTCAACTTCGCTTATGAGCTGAACGCCCGACTGCTCGAGAGCTCGGATAACCGGTGCCTGCGGCGGGATACCGGGACTCACCACCGCCAGATCACCTTCCAAACGGCCGAGGTCGTGTCCCCCGGTCTCTACTTCGGCGCCCTCATCGCTCAGCGCAACCGCACGTTCGTCGATCTCCGGTGCTGTTGAGGACTCGGTGACCCGAACGCGCGCGCCGAGGGACAGCAGGGCGCGCGCTGCAGAAAATCCGCTGATGCCGAGCCCCACAACGATGACGCGCTTGTGGGCGAACTCGCTCACGGAAGACCCCCCTTGCCGAGGAAGTCCGCATAGAAGAGTCCGATCCCGAACGCGACAGACATTCCCGACAGCACCCAGAAGCGAACTATCACTGTGAACTCCGGCCATCCCGAAAGCTCGAAGTGATGGTGGATGGGAGCCATCAAGAATGGGCGCCGGCCGGTGCGCTTGAAGACTCCCACCTGGATGATCACCGAGAGGGCCTCAACGACGTACAGCCCGCCCATGACGAACAGCAGCAGCTGAGTGTTCAGCAGGATTGCCAGGATGGCCATCATGCCGCCGAGCATCAGCGATCCCGTGTCGCCCATGAAGATCTTGGCCGGCGCGGTATTCCACCACAAGAAACCAGCGCACGCTCCGGTTAGAGCCGATGCAACGATGGCGAGGTCGAACGGATCAGAGCCCGTCACCCCGACATCGTAGAAAACCGGGTTTCGGAATATCCAGAAGGCGATAACGATGAATGCACCGAACACCTGGACTGCAGAGCCGACTGCGAGGCCATCGAGCCCGTCGGTAAGGTTCACCGCATTCGAAGCAAAGGCGATCATGAGGAAAGCCCATATGAAGAACAGGACGCCGAGGTCCAGTGCCGTCGACCTGAAGTACGAGAGATCGGTTCCGACATCGACGATTCTTACGGCGAAGAAGGCAAAGACGAGGGCGATTACGGTCTGGCCGAGGATCTTGGTGCGCGCCTGAAGTCCGAGGTTGCGCGCGTTCCGAATCTTTATGAAGTCGTCGATGAATCCCAGCGTTCCCAGCGCGATCATCGTGGCGATTGCCAGCACGCCACTGTCCCTAAATCCGATAGGACCCTCCCGGCCGAAGTGCCCGAGCAGGTATCCGAGCAGTGCACCGACGAGGATCACAAGGCCACCCATCGTCGGCGTTCCGCGCTTTTCGTAGTGAGCCTTCGGGCCCTCTTCGCGGATCATCTGACCCCAACCCCGACTGCGGAACAACCTGATCGCAAGCGGCGTGCCGAACAGCGTCACCGAAAGACCCACGACGAGGGCGATGAGGATGCTGATCATGAATCGCCGAGGGTCTCGCGCACAACAACGCGGTCGTCGAAGGGGATGGTGTGGTCGGCGAACTGTTGACCTGTCTCGTGACCCTTGCCGGCAACAACCACGATGTCGTCTGGGCGCGCCTGCAACAGTGCATCCTGGATCGCAGTCCGCCGGTCCACTTCGACAACGTCCGGACCCGAGGCTCTTTCCTGCATCACCCCCACGACGATCTCGTCGATGATGGACTGAGGATCTTCTGTGCGGGGATTGTCGGACGTGACGACGACGTAGTCGGCGAGCCGGGCGGCAGCCGCACCCATCAGCGGCCTTTTGCCCCGGTCACGGTCGCCCCCGCATCCGAACACGACAACGACGCGCCCGCTGCGCGCCGAGACCAACTCACGCGCCGATCGCAAGACGTTGTCCAACGAGTCCGGTGTGTGCGCGTAGTCGACGACGACCGCGAACGGTTGACCCGCCGTGACGGACTCGAACCTCCCGGGAACGGCAATCAAGGAATTGATGCCCTGCTCGGCAGCACCGAGATCGATCTCTGCGGCCACGGCGGTCGCAATGGTTGCGAGGCAATTCGAGACGTTGAAGGCCCCGACAAGGTGCGTCGAGATGCGGAGCTGCCCGGCGGGTGTCCGCACGGAAAAGGTGCTGCCGTGCGGTCCAAGGTGGATGTCCGTCGCGCGAACGTCCGCTCTGCTCGAAGTACCGAAGGACAGGCACGGAATGTCGGTCGTCTCGAGGATCGTTCGCCCGAATGCGTCGTCTATGTTCACGGCGCCACGCACGGCTCGCTCCTGCGTGAACAAAGACAGCTTGGCGTTTCCGTAGTCCTTCATGGACTTGTGGAAGTCGAGATGGTCCTGCGACAGGTTTGTGAACGCTGCGGCATCGAACCGAAGCCCTTCGACTCGATGAAGGGCAAGCGCGTGCGACGTCACCTCCATCGCAACCGAGTCCCCTCCTTCGCTCTTCAGCTCCGCCAGCAACTGTTGGAGATCGAGCGATTCCGGAGTGGTGCGGACGCCGGGTCGAGAGCCTGTGGGGAGACGAGTCTCGATCGTCCCGATCAGACCGGGCGTTCGCCCGGCTTCGCGCAGTACCGACTCCAGTAAATAGGCGGCGGTCGTCTTGCCGTTGGTCCCCGTAACGGCGAGAGACAGGAGGTCGTCCGCCGGATGGCCGAACCACTCGGCGGCGATCCTGGCCATCGCCCGGCGGGCGTCGCCGACGACGATCTGTGGGAGGTGAGACCTCGTGGGTCGCTCGACACACAGTGCGGCCGCTCCGGCGGCGGCTGCGGCATCCGTGAAGAGATGTCCGTCTGTAAGCGTCCCCGGCACACAGAAGAAGAGATCGCCGGATTCGACGCGGCGCGAGTCGAAGGAGAGCCCCGAGACGGTCCTTGTGCGGTCTCCGTCGATACGGATCAACACGTCGCCGGCCGCAGCAGCCAGTTCTTCGAGTTTGCGTGGGCCTGGGACTTGCATCCGAAGGATGCTAGTGCTCGGCCCGAGGGTGTGGGGCGCGCTAGTCATAGGGCTGAGGCTGCTCGGCGGCATCCTGCTCGATCTCTGCGGCGGCCCGCTCCGTGTTCGTGTTGGGGGCAACCCCGAGATAACGAAGCGCCTCCGCGCCGATGGCGCTGAATGTCGGCGCCGCGGTGCTCCCTCCCCAGATCGGACGCGGTTCGTCGAGCGTGACGATGATCGCGATCTCGGGTCTCTTAGCGGGGACGAATCCGACAAACGATGCTATGTACGACTTTCCGTAGCCGCCCGTCGAGAGTGGCTTCTGGGCGGTTCCGGTTTTCCCGGCCACCGTGTAGCCGGGGATCTGTGCCCTGACGCCGGTGCCCTCACTCACGACATCCGTGAGTATCTTCACCATTCGGCGCGCCGTTTTGCCCGACACGACCCGCTTCCGGGCGGCGTGGGGAGAGGGCTGCCTGTCGCCATCCGATTCCATTACCGAATGGACGAGTTTGGGCTCGACCGCGATGCCTCGGTTTGCGATCGCCGAGTAGGCACCCATCATCTGCAGCGGCGTAACCGCGATCCCCTGCCCCAGGGGCACCGTCCCGATACTCGAACCCCACCAGTCCTCGCGATCGAGGACGATGCCGCCGGCTTCTCCGGGGAAGTCCAGGCCCGACTTGGCGCCAAACCCGAACCGGCGAATCCATTCGTCGAGTTTGTCCGCGCCAAGCTCCATCGCGAGTTTCACCGTGCCGACGTTCGACGAGTCCTTGATGATCTCCGCCATCGTCATGTCTTCGATGGGATGACTGTGCGAGTCGTGAATGACGCGATCGGCGACCTGGATCTCGTCGGGAACCGAAAAAACAGAACGCGGCTTGAAGATGCCTTCTTCCAGGACCGCGGACGCCGTGACCAGCTTGAAGGCGGAGCCCGGCTCGTAGTTATCGACAATCGCCCTGTTTCGTCGTTCTCCCGGTGACGATTTCGAGAACCTGCTCGGATCGAAATCGGGCATGTTCGCGACCGCGAGGATCTCACCCGAGCGCGGGCGCATGACGATCGCACTAGCTGCTTCCGCGCGATAGGTGGCCATCGCCTCGCGTAGAGCATTCTCGGTGATTAACTGCAGCTCTTTGTCGATCGTGAGATACAGCGACTTGCCGGGTTGTGCCGGGCGGTACACGAACTCCGCTTGAGGGAGCGGACGGCCCTGGGGATCCTGCTCGAGTGTCATTCGGCCCGGGCGCCCGCGTAAGAGGTGGTTGTACTGGAGCTCGATTCCCTCGAGGGCGTCGCCGTCGATGTTCACGAAACCGATCAACTGAGATGCGAGTCGGCCACCGGGATACATTCGTTTCGGTTCGGGTTTGACGTAGATGCCCGGCAGCTCGAGCGCTTCCACTTTCTTAGCCTTCTTGGGGCTGACCTGTCGGGCGAGGTACTGGAACTGGTTCGGGGCCGTCAACGTTTCCTCCAGCTGCCGACGCGGCATTCGCAGTACGGGCGAGAGTTTCGCCGCCGCCTCGTAGGCGTTCTCCACCTGGGTTGGATCTGTGAAAACCGTCTGCAACTCCACCGCTACACCGAGCGACTCGCCATTGCGGTCGAAGATCGCTCCGCGATGTGGTGGCAACACGAAGTCCCTCTCCCGCTGGGCGGCGGCAAGGCGCGCGAACTCCGGGTACTGGACCACCTGAAGCATGACGAGCCGTGCTCCAATCCCCCCGAACGCAAGCGCCAGGAGTACGAATACGACTATGAGGCGCCGCGGCGCTCGAGAAGGGGCGCTGCGACCTCGCTGCGCTCGTGCAGGTGCCCGTCTGACAGAAGGGGCCGGCCGCAGATGGCCCGCCCCCGTTCGTCTCGCCGCACCAGCCGGCCTCCGCGCCCGGCTCCCTGGGGAGCGGGTCACGGGCCCAGCCGATCGCTTATCAGGCCGCCGGCCGCCTGGCCGACGGCAAGTTGACGGGACTTGCCGCGGGCGGGACTCCTCAGTGGATCTCGAAGGTGGACGTCGGCAATGAGGTAGTTCGTGCTCTGCGGTTTCGACTCCACCATGCCGAGGACTTCACGGGCATAGCGCTCGATCCGGCCCGACCCTTCGAGGCGAGTAGCTTCTAAGAGCAAGTCCTGGTGCCTCTGTTCCTCAGCCACGAGCCGCTCGCGGACGCGAGCCAGCTTGAATGCGCTCTGGGCGAGGACAACCTGCTCGAGCAACACTCCCACGACGACTGCGAACACGGCGATTGAAGAGATGATCACTATGTGCACCGTGCGTCGCGACTGGCTGCGCACCATCAGGTTGCGAGATTTCCGCCGCACCACCTGAAGGTGGGGGCGCTGCGCGCGATGGCCACGAATGAGTGGGGCGCGGGTGCTCACGCGGACTGCCTTTGATCTTCGGGGACCGGCTCACTTTCGGCACGGATCCGCTCCGCTGCGCGAAGCCTCGCCGAGGAGGCGCGCGGGTTTCCTGCGACGTCGGCCGAAGTAGGTCGCACCGGACGGCGTGTGAGTATGCGAAGGCGCGCCTCTGCTCCGCATGTACACACGGGAAAGTCCGGAGGACATGTACAGCCGTTCGCCTCGTCGGCGAAGAACTTCTTGACCCTTCGGTCCTCAAGGGAGTGGTAAGAAATCGCGACGACTCGACCACCCGGTTCGAGCGCATCCACAGCTGCCGGCAACACTGTCTCGAGCGCGCCCAATTCGTCGTTCACTTCGATACGCAGGGCCTGGAATGTGCGCCGGGCGGGATGGCCACCCGTTCGCCGCGTGGCGGCGGGAATCGCAGCCCTAACGATTTCGGCAAGAGACCCAGTCGATTCGACCGGTCGCGCTCTATCTATAGCGCGCGCGATGCGCGCGGCGAATCTCTCCTCGCCGTATTCCCTGATCACGCGCGTTAGGTCCTGCACCGTGTAGTCGTTCACCACCTCATGCGCCGTAAGCCGTCTGGTCGGATCCATTCGCATGTCGAGGGGTCCGTCGTGTCTAAAGCTGAAGCCGCGCCGCGCGGCATCAAGCTGGGGTGACGAAACTCCAAGGTCGAGTAGGACTCCGCGAACCGACGCAATCCCGAGTCGTTCCAGAACGGCCGCGAGGTGCGCGAAGTCGTCGTGGACCAGCCGTACGCGGTGGCGGTGCGGATCGAGGACGAGCCTCGACGCCTCGAGGGCCTCGGGGTCACGGTCGACCCCGACAAGCTCCGCGGCCGGCGCGGCCTCCAGGAGCCGGAGTGCATGGCCGGCGCGTCCGAGCGTGGCGTCGACGACGACGCCCCCGCCTTCCAATGCAGGACGGAGGATGTCGACAACGGCTCCGGCGAGGACCGGCTGGTGCTCCACGTGAGCCCCTTCATGGCTATCGACCGAGGGCCCTCGTTGCGATGGCCACCATCCCCAGAAGGCCGCCGACCGACGAACCCGTGAGCGCAAGAACAACTATGCCCTGGCTGAGCTCGCGGGCGACCGTGAACCTCGACTGCGAACCGCTCGCCGCTCTGATCATTCTGCTGTCCTCTCCTGAGATCCGGTTCCCGACGTCCCTAGAAGTTCAATTCCTGGGCCAGCTCGTCCAGCCGGCCGGCGGCGACCTTCGACCGTTCGCCATCCCATGCCTCCGGGCTCCACAGCTCGGCGTGGTCGAGGGCTCCAGTGACGACCACGTCCTTGGTGATCCCGGCGCGTTCCCGGAGGTGGGGAGGCACCGTCACACGACCCTGGCGGTCGACCTCGTCCGTGTGCGCGCTCGCCACGATCGCCCGGACGACCGCACGGGCGTTCGAGTCACTCCGTCGCTGCTCCAGCAGCCGGCGCTCGAGCTCTCGCCAGCCCTCCCCCGACCACATCGCTATGCAGCCGTCGAGCCACTGGGTCAGGACGACCTGGTCCTTCTCGAGTTCGTCACGGAGGCGCGACGGCACGATCAGACGCCCTTTGGCGTCGATCGAGTGCCGGTACTCCCCGGTGAACGACAACGGCCATCTCCCCTGCTCCTGTGCAGGAACACCCGCCCATGGCCGGCGGGAGCCCTGCGCGCCACCGGGAGCGAAAGTGGGTCGGGGGGAGCCGGCGGCTGTTCCCGGACTCCCCATTTCGCTCCACTTTGCTCCACCTCGTGGGAAAACTAGCCTCAGGGACCCCCCGAGTCAACGTTTAGCCGCCCAATTACACTTTTGTAATTTGGTTGCCTTAGTTGCTCCTGTGACTGCTTGCGGATGCCTTGCTAAGGGCTTTGTTGCGACATGGAGGCCCCTGACAGGCCTCTGTGCCTCATGGAATGAGGCTCGGGGTGGTGGAAGTGGTCAGGCGGTGGCGAAGCGCTTCGCGATGCGCTTGGGGAGCCTCAGATATGGGTGCCAGGTCGGATCGATGTGGTCCGCGGCGACCAGAATCCATACGCTCTCGTGCGGAATACGGGGGGCGTGCCGCAGCTTGAGACCAACGTCCTGGGGCGTGCGGTTCTCCTTGCGGGAGTTGCACCCCCGGCACGACGCTACGACGTTGTCCCAGGTGTGAGCGCCGCCACGGCTGCGAGGAATGATGTGGTCCACATTTTCGGCGGGGCGGCCACAATACTGGCACTCCCAGTTGTCCCGGATGAATACCGCCCGCCGCGACAGGGAGGCCCGGGCCCGGTAGGGCACCTTGACGAAATAGTTGAGCCGGACGACGGAAGGAGCGGCGATCTCGAGCTTCTCAGACCGGAAGACGACGCCATTGGAGTGGAGGACCTCCGCCTTCCCCTTCAGGGCGAGAACCAGCGCCCGCCGGGTTGCAACAACACACAGCGGCTGGTAGGTGGCGTTCAGTACCAGCGATCTTCCCAAGATGGGCCCGATCCTACATAACGTAGGGCCTCAACCCGGGGCATCGGGCATGCGAACCTCCTGTGAACGCCGGTCGTGGACCGGGCGCGCTGGCACTAACCAGGCTAGTGGACCGTGCCGATGGTGCCGTGGCCTGAGAATTTCACGCGCGCCGCAGTGGCGCGGGTGAGGTCCCACTCGGCCGATCCGTACGGACCGCGGTCGATCACCGGAACAGTTATCGAGCGGCCGCGATAAAAGATGCTCACCTTCGTCCCGCACGGGAGAGCTCGGTGGGCGACACCAACGGTGTTGTAACCGAGGGTCTGGCCGCACGCCGTGCGGTTTCCGTACAGGCCCGGCCCGTACCACGTCGCGAGGTCGGGGTCGTATACGAAAATTCTGCGCTTGGCCCGCGCTTTAGTGTTCGTGGCATCTCCGCGGAAAGTCACCTTGATGCGCGACCGTGACGGATTCGCAGCCTCGAGACGCGCCGAGTACCGACCAGCCCGTACTTTCGGCCTCGCGACCGTCTGCCATTTCCCGCCCGACCGACGTTTGATCGTCACACGCCTCCCAGGCTGTTGCGGCTTCAGTGCTCCTCCAACCTGAACTCTGTTCCCCGCCATGACACGCGACGGCTGCACGTCCACGGTCAGCTTCGGCTTCACGCGCACAGTGACATCGCCGCTCGCCGACGAGCCGGGCGATGCCGACAGAGCGTCATCCTGCCCGCGGACCTGCAAGCGGTAGCGCGCGGACTTGTAGACGCCTTTGAGCCGGAAGCGCACCTTGCGATCACCATCGATGGCAACGGAGCGCACGTCCTTCCACGAACCCGACGACGTACTGCGCTGCAGCGACACCCGATCACCGGACGAGCCGTTCTCGAGGTGCCCGCGGATCACAACGGTCTCGCCGAACGCTGCGTTCCTGGGTGCACGATCGATCACCGGCCGTGGTTTTGTCTCCTGCGCGTATGCGCCTGCCAGGGCAAGCGCAAGGATGCCGGCGCTTACGACTCCGGCACCGATGAGGTACCGGGCGCGCGCGGCGAGAAGAGGGCGGTCATTCTTTCCGCCCCCCAATTCGGAAAATACAGCGCGGAAAGAATGGCCGAAGGGGCGCGACATCGCGTCTCCTTCCGTTCACGGGCCGAGCTTTCTTTCCGCGCCGTGATTTCGGTAAATGCAGTGCGGAAAGAAAGGTCGGATTCTGCCTCGGACTGTGTCGCCGCACCCGTTCACGGGATGGCGCCCTCGAGCAGGGGCGCCGGCGGCCGGTCGCTCGGACTGGACCGGACGAGGCATTCTTCGGTCACGGGACGATACGGCACCGCGCCGACTGCCCTTTAGGAACGATCAGAGCTCCGCCGGAGGCCGGAGGGGGCGCTCAGGTGGGAAGTTGGGTGCGGTCCACAAACATTGCGGTCGATTACTGGGGCCGGCCGACTCCGTCCCCCGCCCGTTTTGCCGCCTCGAGAGCCCGCTCGTCGTACAGGTGACATGCGACGTCTACCTCCCCCGCCGGCACCAGGCGAGGGTCCATGGAGTCGTTGAAAGCCACCGACACGGCGCCCTCGTGCGAATCCATCCGAGCGACGCCGGTCCAGAACGGCTCGGCGCGGTCCTCTGCTTCGATCTGCTTCAGCCAACCGAGCAGCTCGGCTCCCGAGCGATCCCGCCCCGAGGGCAGACGAGCTTCGAGGGCCGGCGAACTCAGTGCCTCCAGGTCGCCGACGAGTCCCCTCTCGGCCTCGAAGTCCGCCTCCGGGATGCGGGTCCAGCGCCGCTCCAGCAGTTCGCGCAGGTCACGGCTCTCCCACCCGCAGACCTCGAACGCATTCGGGCACCGGGGATGGAACCGGCACCCGAGTGGAGGACTAACTGCGTCCGGGACTTCGCCGCGCGGCACGTCGCGCGGGACGGCGCGGCTCGGGTCGGGCTCTGGGATAGCGCGTAGCAAAGCCCGCGTGTATGGATGTTTGGGATCGGCATATATCGCCTCCGCCGGACCGATCTCAACGATCCTGCCGAGGTACATGATCGCGATTCGATCGCAAAAGAACTTTGCGGTGGCAAGGTCGTGCGTAATGTAGAGATAGGTCAGATCGAGTTCGTTTTTGAGACGCAGCATCAGCTCGAGGATCTTGGCGCGCACGCTCATGTCGAGCATCGACACCGGCTCGTCGGCCACGAGCAGATCGGGGCCCAGGATGATGGCGCGTGCGAGCACAGCTCGCTGCTTCTGGCCGCCCGACAGTTGGCCCGGATATTTCCCCATGAACTGCTCGACCGGAACCAGACCGACGCGCTCCAGCACCGAAGCGACCGTCTGTTTGATCTCGGTCGGGTCGCGCGTGACCCCGTGAACGATTAGCGGATGGCCTATAGCGGCGAGCAGGTTCATCGCAGGATTGAGCGACGCATGCGGATCTTGAAACACGACCTGAACCCGGCGCCGGAGAGCGCGCAGTTCCCGCTCAGAGAGTCCGGTGATGTCCCGTCCGTCGAACCGAATCGTGCCCCCGGTAGGGTCCACCAAGCGCAGGATCGTCCGTCCCAGCGTTGTCTTGCCGCTGCCCGATTCCCCCACAAGGCCCAGCACCTCACCCCGACGGACGTTGAAAGAGACCCCGTCGACCGCCTTCACCGACCCCGCCTCACGTCCAACGAGACGGTCGAGAAAGCTTCCGCGCAGCGAGAAGTGGGTCTGGAGGTCCCCCACTTCGAGCAGCGAGGAGGACTCAGGCTTCCTCTGCAAGCGCAATCTCCTCTCGCTCCAACGGGGCCGTGCCACCCTCGGGAATTTCAGCCTCGGGGCCGTGGAGCCAGCACAGCACCCGCTGTCCCGTGTGGGTGTTCTGCTCGATCGGTGCTTTCGCGGCGCACACCGTCATGGCGTCGGGACACCGCGGGTGGAACCGGCACGCGTTCGGGGGATGGGTCAGATCGGGTGGCGCTCCGGGAATGTAGTTCAGGCCCGAGGTCTTCAGATGGATGATCGACCGCAGGAGCTCTCGCGTATAGGGATGGGCGGGGTGGGTGAATACGGTCCGCGCATTTCCTTCCTCCACGACTCTGCCCGCATACATCACAGCCACCCGGTCACAGGCCTCGGCAACGATCCCGAGGTTGTGGGTGATCAGGACGAGTGCGGTGTCAAAGTTTCGCTTCAGGTCGGCGAGGATCGCCAGGATCTGAGCTTCCACGATGACATCCAGTGCGGTGGTGGGTTCGTCCGCGATCACAAGTGCGGGCCTCAGCACCAGGGCGAGGGCGATCATGATCCGCTGGCGCATCCCACCCGAGAACTCGTGCGGGTACTGGCGAAACCGGGTCGGAGGTATGCCCATTCCGGCCAGAGCCTCGAGCGACCGCCGCCTCGCGGTGCCGTCGTCGAGGCGGGGCTCGTGCGCCTTGATGATCTCGAGGAAATGATCCTCAATCCGCAAGAGGGGATT
This sequence comes from Actinomycetota bacterium, assembly GCA_035641235.1. Taxonomy (GTDB): domain Bacteria; phylum Actinomycetota; class CADDZG01; order CADDZG01; family WHSQ01; genus DASQUP01. The sequence goes on along the minus strand of DASQUP010000202.1, from coordinate 10,607 downwards.
CAGGCGGGTCATCGGCTCCTGGAAGATGAGCCCGATGTCCGGCCCGCGCATTCGTCTGAGCCGCTTGCGGGGCAGGCCCACGAGGTTCGTGCCCCGGAACAGCACCTCCCCCTGAACGGCGGCTCCCTCCGGAAGGAGGCCGAGAATCCCGCGGCCGAACGTCGATTTCCCGCATCCCGACTCCCCCACGAGACCTACGGTCTCTCCGGGACGGACGTCCAGTGATATTCCGTCCACGGCACGCACAGGACCGAGTGCGGTTCCGTACCACACGCGAAGGTCTCGTATGGAGAGGACCGGCTCCGCCCTCACACCTGACCCTGCTCGTCACTCAATCCCTCGCGCAGCGGAGGGAACTCGACGGCCTGGATCCGGCGCCGGCGCAGCCGCGGGTTCAGGACGTCGTTGAGCCCCTCGCCGAGCAGCGTGAGGCCTGTCACGAGAAGCACTATCGCGACGCCAGGCCACAACCCCGTCCACCAGATCCCCGCGCCCGCGTCCGCTACGGCTCGTTGAATGTCGTAGCCCCACTCGGCAGCTTCGGTGGGCTGTATTCCGTAGCCGAGGAAACCGAGAGCGGCGAGAGTGAGGATGGCGTCGGCCGCGTTCAGAGTGGCGATGACGGGAACGTTCTGCACCACGTTGAAGAAGACGTATCGCCCGATGATCGTTCGGGGTTTCGCACCCATAGCGCGGGCAGCCTCCACGTAGGGCTCCTCCCGAACGCTGATGACGTGATTTCGAACGACGCGGAAGTACTGCGGAACGTAGACGACCGAGATCGCGATCGCCGCCGTCACAACTCCTCGACCGATGCTGTCGGAGAGCAGGAAGGCGATGATGATCGCTAGAAGTAGATACGGAAAGGCGAACAAAGCATCAGTAACAAGCAGAAGTATCCGGTCGAGTTTTCCGCCGAAGTACCCGGAGATCAGTCCCAGGGGAACGCCGATGCACATGGAGAAGGTGACGGCCAGGACCACGACCAATAGAGCCGTGCGCGATCCATAAACCACCCGGGAGAGGACGTCTGTCGACTGGACCGTAGTCCCGAAAGGATGGTCGCCGGAGGGTGCCTCTTGCTTGGCGAATCTTTCACCGTCGCTCGTCCGGTACTGATCGAAGTCATAGGGCGCGATCACGGGAGCGAGAATCGCCAGCACAACGAACAGTGTGGTGATGCCGACGCCCGCCCACAACACCCACTTCGCGAAACCCGTTGCCTCTTTGACCGGAGCAAAGAGCCGCCCGAGCCCGGACCGAGATTTTGCCTCGGGGGCGACGGGGACGGTCTCTTGAGGACGGGAACGAACCGCGCTCACTTGTATCTCACCCTCGGATCAACCCACGCGTTGACGAAATCGATCACGACGCTGATCGTCACGACGATCAGCGCAATGAAGGTGATGATTCCCTGGACCGCGATGTAGTCGCGGTTGTCCAGATATCGAACCAATTCCGCCCCCAGCCCCGGCCAGTTGAACGTCTGCTCGGTGAGGACTGCTCCCGAAAGAAGCAGTGCGAACTGAAGTCCCATCACCGTGATCACCGGCACGAGTGCGTTCTTGAACGCGTATCCGAACATCACCCTGCGCTCGGTCAAGCCGCGCGCCCTGGCCGCCTCTATGTAGTCGCCTTGCAGAGTCTGGAGGACGTTCACTCGGACGAGCCGGATGAACACTCCACCGATGACGAGCCCGAGAGTGGCGGCGGGGAGCACCAGATGTTTGAGCACATCCGAGAGCGCGCTCCAGTTACCGGTGATGATGCTGTCCAGCACGAACAGGTTCGTCGGAGTGTCGAGTTCGAAGGTGACGACGGGACTGGCGCGTCCGGAGGTAGGTAGCAAACCCAGCCACTTCCCGAAAACGAGTTGAGCCAGGAACCCGAGAAAGAAGATGGGGGCCGCGTAGATCATGATGCCGAACAGCCGGCCGGTGAGATCGATCGGCGTTTCCCGGAAGCGGCCTGAAACCAGTCCCACCAGGATCCCCACCCCGACCGCAATGACCATGGCAGCGATTGTGAGCTCGAGCGTGGCGGCGCCGTTCTGGCGTATCAAGCCAGTCACCGGTCGGTTGTCGCTGACGGTGCTTCCGAGGTCGCCGGTCGCGACGCCGCCGAGATAGTCGAAGTACTGGATCAGAAGCGGGCGGTCATAGCCGGCCGCCGCGCGGCGCCGGTCGAGTTCCTCCTGGGGCAAGCGGCCTCCCAGCGCCGCGCTGATTGGGTCGCCGGGCGCCACCCGCATCAGGATGAACACCAGCGACAGCAGCAGCAAGACCATGGGCAACGCGAGCCCAAGCCGGGTCAGTGCATAAGTTCGCAGAGAGGTTGTGTGTGTCGCCATGTGGCCGTGGCCAAATCATAGGTGAGAACAGGCAGTCCCGGCCGGGACGATGCCCGGCCGGGTTTGAACGTCGTACCGCTAGCCTTCCTTGCCGATCAGCCAGTACCTGAAGATGAACGATGCGTCGAAGGTGTCTTCGACACCGGTTACGCCCGAACGAACGGCGCCGATCTGATCGCCCTGCCAGATCGGGACGATCGAGACATCCTCTGCAGCGATCTGTTGAATCTCTTCAAACGCGGCTACCCGTTCGCCCTGGTCCGTGGAGGCCCGCTCCACGTCGATCAGCTCGTCCACCCGCTCGTTGCTGTATCCGTTGGCCAAGAAGGTGTCGGAGCTGTAGAAGGACGCAAGGTAGTTGTCGGCGTCGGGATAGTCGGGGAACCACCCGAGCTGGTACGCAGGGTACTGACCCGTGAACGCCGCTTCCGTGTACGCGTCCCACTCCGTCGACTTGAGGTTGACCGTGAACAGGCCGCTCTCCTCGAGGGACCGCTTGATCTCCGCGTACTCGTCCGCCGAAAGATCGCCGTAGTGGCTAGGAGTCCACCAGATCTCGAGATCAACGGGGGTGTCGATACCAGCATCGCTGAGCACCTGTGCCGCACCGTCGGGATCCGCGGACTCGCCGTACTCCTCGGCGAACGAGTCGAGGTGACCGTCGAGCCCGACCGGGTTCATCGAGTAGAGCGGCTTCACCGTGCCGTTGTAGACGTTGTCCACGATTGCCTGGCGGTCGATCGTCATGGCGATGGCCTGGCGCACCGCCTTATCGTCGTAGGGCTCCTGATCGAGGTTGAAGACGAGGTATCGGATCTCGATCCCGGTGCCCTGAATGACCTCGATGCCGTCCTGGCCCCGCAGGTCGTCGATCTCGGTTGGGGTGAGGCTCCGGTAGGCAATGTCGACCTCGCCCTGCTCCACGGCCAGCTTCAGCGCCGAGGACGTGTCGAACAGCTGGATTATCGCGCGGCTGTTCGCTGGTGGATCACCGTGGTAATCCTCGAATGCCTCGAGCACGAGCTGTTCGCCCGGCCGATACTCGGCCACCTGGTAACGCCCCGTGCCGATGACCTCCTGATCCGATTGGATCTCGGTGTCGGAGTACGTCTCCGATGGAACGATTGAGGCGGACGCGATGGTGAGAATGAACGGCCAGACGCCGTCCGCCCGCTTCAGATGGAATGTCACAGTTGATTCGTCGACCACCTCGGTCTCTTGCAGTGAAGCAAATAGGCTCGAGGCGCCCTCGGGATCGGCTATGCCGAGGTTCCGATCGAACGAGAACTTCACGTCCTCGGCGTCGAGAGTGGAGCCGTCGTGGAACGTGACACCATCCTTGAGCGTGCATGTGTAGGTCTTCGGGTCTTCGAAATCGCACGATTCGGCCAGGGCCGGTTCGGGCGTGTCTCCGCCCGGCGGAATCGTCATCAGCGTTTCCATCACGTTGTAGATGACGTCCCATGAGGGCAAGTCGTAAGCGCCTGCCGGATCGAACGACTGCCACGGGTCTGTGGTTCCGCGGATGATGGTTACTTCCTCGGGTGGCTGGGCATCACCCGGCGCCTCGTCCGCGTCACCGTCGTCATCCCCGCCGCAGGCGGCTGCCACCAGCACTAATGCGACGAGGAGCGCGACCAGCTTTCCCCATTTGAACTGCCCCACCATTCGATTCCCCTTTCCCCCAGATACGCTGCCCGGTTCCCAGGGCACTACTACTGTAGTCGCATAGGGATCAGCGAGGAAACAATCTTTAGGTTCCTCATTGCAATATCAGCGGCGCCCTTCCTTGCTCCAGAGCCGAAAGGACCACTCTCCCCGGCGCGTCCAGCGTGATCCAAATCGGCAGGTCCCGGCGCTGGAACGCTACCTCCGTGGCCTTTCGCCCCCGGCCGGCAGCGGCCCGGTTCCACCATCGTCGGCAGGGCCCATCGACCGTACGCGCCGAGTCAAACAACCGCGTGCTTTGAATGAGTTGTGGGTCCTATTTCCGCCGCGATTCGAGTTGCCCTTCATAAAGGCTGGACTCATCGGGGCAGGCCTCGTAGCATCCGAACTGGCTTGGGGTTTGCGTGGGCGCTCGACGGAGGGACGATCCCCAATCCGAACAACAGCCGCAACCTCGACCTCGGCGCGCTGAACCTCGCCGCGGGGACATACGAGCTGACCGCCACAGTTACCGACCCGGCCGATCCCGGTGGCGATTCGGACACGAGGACGTGGACGGTCGACAATCTCCTGCCAACCGCTCCGCGCGATCTGTCCGAGCCGCTCACCACTCTGGCGGGGGGCACCGAGCACAACGTGTACTTCAACGAGTTCACGATGGGGCTCGAGCCGTAGGACAATTCAGAGGGCTACGTCGTGGGTGAATTCCGCCTGAACCAGGACGGTTGGTTCAACTACTTCGGGTTCCCGGACGAGCCGTTCGGCACGCCGTTCAAGTTCTCGCACACGGGAACGAGCGTTAAGGCGCTCACCTACGGCAATCTCGGCACCGGCGGCCTATCGAAGGCGACCTTCGAGTAGTCGGAGGAGTTCGGCTTCGTGCCGGGCTTCGGCACCCACTCCGTGGAACATCGAGCCATCGACGCCGCAGGGAACGTCGGCGATGCGGAGGAGTTCCGGGCGACCGTGCTCCCCGGCGGGTCTCCGGACTGCACGACCACGATCACCGGTACACGCAGAGATGACTTGATCGTCGCCGAGGGCGTGACCTGTCTCGAGGACGCACAGTTTCGTGGCGATGTGGACGTTCTTGCGGGCGCTTCCCTGGTCGCTTCGGACACCCTGATCAGAGGGGATCTGACGACCGCCACCGCCGAGGCGGTGCAGATTTTTGGCACCGAAATCATGGGCGACTCGCAGCTCACCGGCACCGCGACCGACGTGACCATCGCCGGATCGACGTTCGCGGGCGACCTAACGCTGACGGATAACAATCAGGTGTCCGCCAACGAGCTCTTCGGTGAGTACGGGCCAATTCTGGCCGGCAGCCGGGTGGGCGGACGGTTGTCCTGCAGTGGCAACAGCTCCGACCCGTCCGACTTCGGGGCCCAGAACGAAATATCCGGCGCCAAGCTCGGCCAGTGCGCGGGTCTTTGAGCAGGTAGCAAGCCGAGTGAAGTTCTGAGATGGCAATTGACCCCGATATATCGTGGTTGATTGCCATCTCGGCGCGCCGAGCGCGCCAGGGCTACTCGTGGCCCTCGCGGAGGCCCTCGACGTAACGGTGGAAGGCGAGGTGGTCGGAGGTGAGCGTCTCGATCTGCCCGTCCTTGGTGAGAACGACCGTATCGCTTGGACCGCCGGGCGCGTTGGGATCCTCGGTGATCTCCGCGACCTCCCAGCCGTCTGCGATCAGTTCCCTGAGGCGTTCGAGTTCTGGATCGTCTCCCCACCCTGCCATTGCGCCTCCCCGGCTCTTGATTATTCGCTCGACGCAGGATGCTATCGCTGCACGTACGCCGGGAACCACCGGCTACTTCGCGGCGTCTGAGAAAATGCAGTGCGCTGCTAGGCTGGTTCACCTTCACGAATACTCTAGGAGGACCGGGGGATGACCACAGCCCCAACGCAGGACTTCACTCAGTTCCGCGATGCCTTTGAACGCATCGCACAAAACATAGAGCGGACGATCCAGGGCAAAGGAGAGGTAATCAGGCTGGCCCTGATCGCTCTCCTTGCCGAGGGACACGTCCTTTTGGAGGACGTCCCGGGCGTGGGGAAGACGATGCTCGCCAAATCGCTGGCCCGGTCCATCGACTGCACCTGGCGCCGCATCCAGTTCACCCCGGACCTGCTGCCGACGGACGTGACCGGCGTGACGATCTGGGACCAGCACACGGGACAGTTCGAGTTCAAACCGGGGGCGGTTTTCGCGAACATCTGCCTCGGCGATGAGATCAACCGTGCGTCCCCAAAGACTCAATCCGCGCTGCTGGAGTGCATGGAGGAACGGCAGGTCACCGTGGACGGCGTCACCCACAGGCTCGAGGAGCCGTTCATCGTCATCGCCACGCAGAACCCCCTCGAGCACGAGGGCACGTACCCGCTGCCGGAGTCCCAGCTCGACCGCTTCATGATGAGACTGTCGATGGGCTATCCGAGCCGCTCGTCCGAGCTCGAGATACTCGACCGGCACGGCAGCCATTCTGTCCTCGAGGACCTCGAGCCCGTGAGTGATGCGAGCGAGGTGAACGTCCTAACGAAGATGGCGCGGGAGGTTCACGTGGCCCCGTCGCTCAAGCGATACATCGTCGACATGACCGAATCAACGCGCGACCACCCCGACGTCTACCTGGGCGCGAGCCCCCGGGCGTCGCTGTACCTGTTGAAGTCGTCCCGAGCGCTGGCGGCGAGCCGCGGCCGTGACTACGTCGTCCCCGACGACATCAAGGATCTATCGATCAACGTGCTCGCGCATCGCATCGTCCTTGGACCCGAAGCCCAGATGCGCGGCTCGACCGCGGAAGACGTGTTGGACGGTCTGCTCGGACGCGTGCCGATCCCCGCACGCGGCCAGGCATAAGAATGCCGACCGCCCGCGGCTGGCTGACGGTCGTCCTCGGCGTCGGATTGTGGGGTGCAGGGCGAACGTTCGGAAGCGGTCCCCTCGAGCAAATCGGGTTCGCACTTCTCGCCCTTGTAGTAATCGCAACGGTCATTGTGAACTCGCGGCGCCACCGCCTAGAGGTACATCGGAGGGTCGCCCCCGAACGGGCGCGCTCGGGGCAGCCCGTGGAGGTGAAGCTCACAATTCACAACGAGGGACGAGGATCGGCGCCATTACTCCTGCTGGACGACAGAATCCCGCTCGAGCTTGCCGGTAATGCCAGATTCGCCCTGAACGGCGTCGAGGCCGGGGGACGCCGTGAGACGACATACGAACTTCGTCCGCCGCGGCGCGGCCGCTACGAGATCGGTCCCCTCGACATCTCCTTCGTCGATCCGTTTGGCCTGGCTCAGACCCATTTCGAGGTCACCGGATCGACCCCTCTGCTGGTTCACCCCCGGATAGAGACGCTCGCCCTCCCGAGGGATCTGGGCCATCACCGCAGCATGTCCATCTCGGCGCTGAGGCAGCTCTCGGGCGCGCGCGGAGAGGACTTCTACACCCTGCGCGAATACGTCGAGGGCGACGACCTCCGCAAGATCCACTGGCCGTCGACCGCCAAGAGAGCCAAACCCATGATCCGGCAGGAAGAGATGCCATGGCATACCCGGGCGACGATCCTGCTCGACGACCGGCTGGACCCTCACGACGGGTTTGAGGAGTCGTCGTCGTTCGAACGCAGCGTCGAGGCGGCCGCCTCGCTCGCCGACCTGTACCACCGCTCCGGCTACAACTTCAGGATCGTCGGCGCTACCGGCATCGGGGTACCTCTGAGCCGCGGCGCTCAGCATTTTCACCGCTGCATGGACATGCTTGCGGTTGTCGATCCCCGCGACCGGGACCGGCTGGACCACGATGAGCTGCTCGTGCGGCTGGCCGAACTCGAAGCCGGAACGTCCGGGGAGGGAACCCTGGTGGTCGTGTCGAGCGAACTCAGCAACGAAGCCGCTCTGGCGATCACTCGTTGCCGGCGTCGCTTCCGGCAGGTCATTGCGATCCTGTTCCCCGCCCACCGCTACGGGCGAGGTGCCACTCGCGACAGGTGGGAGGGTGAACAGCGCGTCCACGACGCCGTGGGCCTTCTTACCCGATCCGGAGTGCGAACACTTGTGCTGGGCCCCGGAGAGTCCCTCGCCACCGGATGGTCATCGATGTCCTCTCGCATGCCGAGAGGAGGTGTGAGGAACTGGGATCAGAAGCCCGAGCCCGCTTAGGGATTGCCGGCCTGCTGCTCGTCACGCTGCTCAGCTTCTCGCAGGTGTTTGCGCCTGGTGACTACCCGGGCCCTGCTCTACTCGGCATGATCGCCGCGATCGCTATTGCCATCGGGGCCCGGCGTGTCGGATTGGGCACCGGAACGACGATCCTCATATCGACCGGTGCGCTCCTCTTCTACATAGCGTTCATCTTCCACAACACGCAGACTTTCTACGGGCTCCCAACTGCAGCTGCGATCCAGCGCGCAATCGAGGCGGTGTCGTCGTCAATCGAGAATGCGCAGGTCGACTTCGCGCCGGTACCGGTTCGAACGGGATACGTGATCATGGTCGTCACAGGGCTATGGGTTGCCGCCACGATCGCGGAAATTGCCACATTTCGATGGAAACGGCCACTGGTCGCCAGCATTCCGATCGTGGCCCTGTTCTCAACGATCATGGTCGTCGGCACCGGACGCGCCGCTCCCCTTCTGGTGCCGATCTTCCTTGCGACACTGCTCACCTACTGGGGCCTCGAGTCATCGCACCGGCTGCGTTCGTGGGGTCGGTGGGTGCCTACGTGGCCGGGTCGTTCGGAAGAGGTCGAACCAATCTCGGTAACTGGAAACATCGCGCGCCGGATGGGGGCTGTGTGTATCGCGACGGCCCTGATCGCGCCGGCCTTTCTTCCGGCAATCGGGAACGGGCTTTTGTCCTGGCGCACGGGAGAAGGAGAAGGCGGTCCTGGAGGAGGCGGAGGAGGAGGCAGCGGCCGAATCGATCACCTCGTCTCGATCGCACCGACGCTGCTCACGCAAACGACAACCGAGCTGTTCGTGGTTATGACCGATACACCCGGTTACTGGCGGCTCGTAACGCTGGCACGTTTCGACGGCGAGACATGGAAGGCCACGGACAACCCGACAGAACCGGCAGAAAACGGCGCCCTCGAGTGGTCCGAGCGACGGCTCGGAACCCCCGACGCCTCCGGTGAAGAGCTGCAGCAGACTTTCACGATCTCAAATCTTGTCGGCGGGAACCTTCCGTCACCCGCGCGGGCGGTGCAGGTCGACGTGCCCAACCGCCAAGACGCTCTGCGTTATGCGCCGGAGTCCGGTGACCTCAGGCTCGTTGGAGGGCTGAACTCCGATGTGACGTACAACGTGACCTCCTCGTCGCGCGACCTTTCGTACTCCGAGATGATCAACGCAGAACCCGGCACCCGGGAGGTCGAAGAGATCTACTTCGAACTTCCGGAGACGCTTTCGCCGGAGGTGATTTCCTTCAGGAAAGAAGCGATTGAGAATGCGGAAGCAGAGACGCCGTTCGAACGGCTGATCGCCATCCAGAACAGGCTCCGCAGCACCGAGTTCACCTACAGCGTCGAGCCGGGCGCCGATGCCAAGGACCAGCTCGCGTCGACCGACTATCTGACTAACTTCCTCACCGAGACCAAGACGGGGTACTGCCAGCAGTTCGCAACTGCGTTTGCGGTGCTGGCCCGATCCCTCGGTTATCCCTCGAGAGTAGTCGTGGGTTTCCTCCCCGGGGAGCCGACCGAGAGGGGCCGCTACCTGGTCCGCGGCACCGATGCCCACGCGTGGCCCGAGGTCTACTTCGAGGACTACGGGTGGATTGCGTTCGAGCCGACCCCACGCTCCGCCAACCAGGCGGGTCAGGGCCGCACGGCCGGGGTACCCGTCTACACGCTCCCCGGAGGACAGGGCGGCTTCAACCCGGAGGGGAACCGGACCATCCCCGGGCAGGACGGCGGAGGGTCCCGCACCGACCCCGACGCGGCATTGAGAGCATTCCTGACCAGGGAGCAAGAGTTTGGTCTCGATGGGTCCACGGACTTCTCCTTGCAGGGTCAAAATCCGCGCGAGGGAGAGCTCGACGGCAGTGCCGAACTGCAGGATCCCGCGTGGGCGGGAACCTTCAGGCGCGTCTTCTTCGTTCTCGCCGTCCTCACAATTCTGTTCCTCGCTGCGACTCCTGCGCTGAAGGAATGGGGCATCCGGCGCGCCTATTCGCAGGCCCGAACCTCGCGCGACATGACCCGGGCCGCATTCCGGGAGTTCCTCATCAACGCCGGCGAACTCGCGAGTGCGAAAGGATCGGCGGAGTCCGCACGCGCGTACGCGCGTCGCTTGGCAGAGTCGGCGGACCTTCCCCTTCGCACGGCCGTCCGCCTGGCGGCAATCTACGAGGCATCCGAATATGCACGCGACGAGCTCGGCGACGAAATGGCCACCGAGGCTCGCAAGCTAGCCCGCGAGATGAGGGCAAAGCTGTGGGGTTCCGCGTCGTGGTGGAATCGTTTGACGCGATTGTTCTCGCCCAGAGGACTCGGCGCTGCAGGAGGATTGCGACCGGCTCTTGGTCTCCTGCCGTTCGTTAAGTCCGGCTAGTGCCTCGACCAGCAATGTCGGTAGGGTTCTGCGGG
>DASQUP010000201.1:0-2082 GCA_035641235.1 Actinomycetota bacterium | reverse complement strand
TGGATTGGGTGCCTTCCTGGTCGTCCTTGGAACGTTCCTGGGCTCGCTCCTTATCGCGCTCTGGCCGGTGATCGAGACGATGCGTCAGGCAGCCGACGCTGGATCGAACGCGACCACAACGGAGATCACGATCAGCTGGCTGGGCGGCAGCTTTTCGTCATCGCCGGAGGGAGCTCTTCTCCTCATCGTGATCGTCTTCGGAGCGTTGGGGGCGTTCATCCACACGGTAACCTCGTTCGCCGACTACGTGGGCAATCAGCGATTCGAGGCGAGCTGGATGTGGTGGTACGTGCTTCGGCCGTTCATAGGAACGGCTCTGGCGCTCGTCTTCTACGTGGCCATCCGGGGCGGATTCTTCGCCCAGGAAGCACAGACGATCGATGTCAACCCATTCGGGATCGCCGCCCTCGCCGGATTGGCAGGCCTCTTCTCGAAGCAGGCCACCGACAAGCTGCGTGAGGTGTTCGACACGCTCTTCCGGACCGGGGTGGGTCACGGAGATGCACAGCGCCGCGATTCGCTCACCAATCCGCTCCCGATGCTCGACCGCGTCGAGCCGGAGACCGACGGTCAGTTGCCGCGGATCAAGATCACTGGATCCGGATTCGTCACGGGCTCCATGGTGTTGGTTGACAACAAGCCGCTCCGCCCCCTTTCGACGAGCTCCACCGAGTTGCGCGTGGAGCTCGATGAGGAGCTGCGAGGGTCTGCGCAGAGAGTGGAGGTTCGGGTGCGGAATCCCGAGCCGGGGGGTGGCACTTCAGATCCGGCATCGGTTGATCTCAGCTGAGGGGGGCTGGAGAGGTTGACGGCCTGATCCGAACGACCACGGTGAGAGTCGGAGCTAGTGGTCAGGCGAGCGGACGGGTCTCGTCATCACCGCTGGTGGAGAGAGGGGGGTCGAGGTGACGACATTCTTGGACAAGGCACCGAACACGCGGGAGCCGTTCAACCCCAGTCGCTTCCAGGACCGGTCCCGCGCTGCACAGGCGATCGCCGTGCACTTCGGCGCACCGGTCTCGGACGGTCTACGCGAGGAAGCCCAGGGAGGATCCTCCACGAGCCTCCACCTCAGGTCCAGCGGCGGACTTGCGTTTGACTTTGGCGGCCCCGACGCGGACAAGGAGAGGAGCATCTGCGAGTGGGCGTCTCGCCACCCCGAGCTGTTCCAAGAGGTCATGCACCATGACGTTGGCTTCGGCCTGCACGCGCATGTTGCGTTCGAATCCGACCTCCACGACGCGGAGGGCACGGTACGGAGACTTCTCGGAACCACGACCAAGCACGGGCCAAAGGCGCCGAAGTGGCCAGGTCGCTCTCTGAAGCTGAGCACGCCCCCGATGCACGGGGAGGACGTCGAGCGCTGGCAGCGGAGGATGGACGAGCGTGGCTGGGACATCCCCACCGGCGGCGAGTACGACCGCGCGACACGGGACGTGTGTCTCAAGTTCCAAGAGGAGAAGGGCCTCGAGGTGAACGGAGCAGTCGGACGCGGCACGTGGCGAGCGGCTTGGATGGCCCCGATGACGTAACTCGGGCCCGAGGTCGCTTCAGGCCCTGGCTACCCTTGACAAGCGATGCCGGGAGTCCCGTCCCCGTGAGCCCCAGACCCAGACCCAGGTCCGCTCTGTCTAGGCTACCGTTACGTCCAAGCCGGTCGTCTTCGTCCGTCTGAACACGGCTCTGATCCCGCGTCGCTGTCGATCGCGAACCAGGTTCTCGACTTCCTTCATGTGGCTCTTTCCGTCGTCCGTTTCGCTGACGGCCGAACTGCTGTTGAACCACAGGGCGAACGGCTGGCCAGCTTGAGGATTCGGACTTCGCTCCTTCGAGCTTCCGACGCGGGAGTTGATCACCGCATCGATAACGGCGAGATCTGGGTTCTCGTGGGCTCCGTTTGCACAGAAGACATAGTGATCTGCTGTCACAGAGCGGCAGAAGTCCGCATCGATGTTGTGCTCGGAGCCGTGATGCTGGACCTTCAGGACGTCCACGTGGGTGCCGCCCCCTTCATCCAGCCGCCCGGCCTGCTCCAAGCCCTTGAGGACGTCGTCTCCATGCCCGTCACCGGTGAGCAGAAGG
>DASQUP010000200.1:0-2738 GCA_035641235.1 Actinomycetota bacterium | reverse complement strand
GGCAGCCCGCTCGAGGATCTCCCGGCTGGTTTCGGAGGGGTCCGATGCCAGGTTCGTCGCGAGGGCTGCCCCTCCTCCAAGGACCAAGAGCCCCGCGGCAATCGCTGCTGCTGCCTTGAACCTGTTTGTCTTCACGCTTTGCACTCCCGTCGTCTCCGGTTGGTTGTCCGGCGCCGTCAAGCGGACCAATCCGCCGTCCCAGCGGCGTTGGAATCGAGTGCACCACTCGATGCTGAGATGAGCCTGAGAACGGCCTCGGGGTCGGCTGATAGTTGGCGCGGGGAACGTCTCAGGGTGCTCTCAGTCAATTCCCAGGTTCTTGCCCGATACTGAATTCATGTCGGACAAGGGGCAGGTTCTGGTCGTCGACGACGAGTCCAACATCACCGAGTTGGTGGCCATGGCGCTCCGGTATGAGGGCTTCGATGTCGCGGTCGCGGATTCCGGGCGCTCCGCGCTTGAGGCTGCTCGAAGTTCCCCACCTCAGTTGATGGTTCTCGATGTGATGATGCCCGACCTCGACGGATTCGAGGTCGCTCGCCAGCTATCCCTGAGCGGTCACAGGATCCCGATCCTGTTCCTCACAGCGCGCGATGCCACGGAAGACAAGGTGCGGGGTTTGACGATCGGCGGAGATGACTATGTGACCAAGCCGTTCAGTCTCGAAGAGCTTGTGGCTCGTGTGCACGCGATCCTCAGGCGGGTTGCAGGAGATGATCGCCAGACCTCGAAGATCGAGTTCGCCGATCTAGTGATGGACCTCGACACGCAGGAAGTGTGGCGCGCGAGTGAGGCAATAGATCTCACCGCGACCGAGTTCCGACTGCTCCGCTACCTGATGCTGAACCCCCGTCGTGTGCTCACGCGCGCTCAGATCCTCGACCACGTCTGGGACTACGACTTCGGCGGCGACGCGCGCGTTCTGGAGACCTATGTGAGTTACCTGCGCAAGAAGGTGGACCGCGAGGAGCCCCATCTCATTCACACGATCAGGGGGATGGGTTATTCGCTCCGCCTACCGCCCGATGTGCGATGACCCTCCGGGCGCGGCTGGTAGCAATCCTCGCGGCCCTGGTGTCGGTGGGCTTGCTGGTCTCGGGAGTTCTCACCTACGGGGCTCTCCGGAACTTCCTGTACGAGCGCGTAGACGAGCAGCTTGTCGAGAGCCGGCCGCTGGCCGCACAGGCCCTCGCCGAGTCCATTCAGGGCCGCTTCCATTTCAGGCAACGCCCAGGTGGCCCTCGACTTCCGTTCGCTGCATACGCGGAGTTCAGGAACTCCTCGGGTGAGGTAGTTGCTCGGGACACGTTCGGAGGCGACGACGCGTTTCAACCCGTCATCCCCGATCTCGACGACGAGTTGCAGGAGGCTCCGTTCACGACCGGCGCGGAAGGGGCCCCCTCGTACAAGTTCCGGGTCCTGGCGACGCCGACGACGGCCGGCGGGATGCTGATTGTCGCCGTTCCACTCACGGACGCACAGGACACTCTCGGACGGCTCCTCGCAATTGAAGTAGTGGTGGCGATCGTCCTCATCGCCGGCATCGCGGCGGGTGCGTGGGCACTCATACGCAGGGAACTCCGTCCGCTTGATCAGATGACTCAGACGGCCGCCGAGATCGCGGCCGGTGATCTTGCTCGCCGCGTGGACGCCGGCGACCCCGGCACCGAGGTGGGCCGACTGGGGAACGCTCTGAACCTCATGCTGCAGCGCATCGAAGAGGCATTTTCGGCTCGCCGCGCATCGGAGGAACGTATGCGGCGATTTCTCGCGGACGCGTCGCACGAACTCCGGACACCGCTCACATCGATCCGGGGTTACGCGGAGCTCTTCCGCCGTGGAGCGGCGGACCGGCCGGAGGATCTGCGCGTTTCGATGCGGCGCATAGAAGAAGAGGCGAGCCGGATGGGCGTTCTTGTGGAAGAGCTGCTGCTGCTCGCCCATCTCGACGAGACACGGTCACGCGAGTTCGGGGCGGTGGACCTCTCGGCCATCGTTGCCGATGCGGCAACCGACGCTCGGGTACGCGACCCCGAAAGGCGGGTCGACGTGGTCGCTCCGGACGAGGCGCCGGTCATCGGAGACGAGGACAGTCTTCGTCAGGCCGTCGACAACCTCGTCACCAACGCGTTGACCCACACGCCTCCAGGCACTTCGGTCGAGCTCCGGTTGTCGCACGACGGTGACGCCGCCCTTTTCACGGTGACCGATTCGGGGCCCGGGCTCGACGAGGACGCGCTGGAGCATGCGTTCGACCGGTTTTGGAGGCGGGATGCGAGCAGGTCGCGCCGGAGCGGCGGCGCCGGTCTCGGCCTTGCGATTGTGGCTTCGATCGCCCACGCACACGGCGGCACGGTCGACGCCGAGAACGTCCCCGGCCGGGGGGCGCGCTTTACGCTCCGAATCCCGGTGCGTCAGCCAGAAAGCTGATTACGTCCCCGGCACCGCGCGTCGGTTTTATCGCACGCCCGGTTCGGCGCTTCGGTGTAACTCAGGGGATTCCACCGGACATAGTCCGGACAGATCCCCCGAGTTTCCCCGCCAAGTGCATGAGAATGCATATTGGTGCATAATCATGCGTCATGGGCGCTAGAGCAGTCGTATTAGGTGCATCCGGATACAGCGGAGGCGAACTCCTCCGGCTTCTCGCCGGCCACCCGTCGATCGAGGTTGTTGCGGTAGCCGCAGGACGGCGCGCCGGCGAACCGGTGGCCGCCGCCCAGCCCCACTTGACCGGG
>DASQUP010000199.1:0-5128 GCA_035641235.1 Actinomycetota bacterium | reverse complement strand
TCTTCAAAACCGGTGCGCCGAGTGACCCTCGGTGGGCGGGTTCGATTCCCGTCCGCCTCCGCTACGCCGTTCGGCTCCGCTGCGGCGGACCCGCCTGGCCCGGTGACCATCTCACCCGCCCCCGCGGCTTCGCCGCTTCCTGCTCGAGTTCGATTCCCGTCCGCCTCCGCTCTTAGCCCTCTAACTGGGCCTTTGCTCCGGTTCGAGGGCGCACAAGCGTTCGGTCAGAAGTTGCCCGATTGGACCGCGAAGCGAATCAGCCCTTCACCGCACCCATGGTGAAGCCGGCGATGAAGCGTTGGAGGAGAAGGTTGAAGACCAAGGCGATTGGCAGCGCGACGACCACCACTGCCGCCTGCAACGACTGCCAGTAGAAGACGTCGCCCCGGATCAACTCGGTCGGAACCCCGATGCTTATCGTCTTTTCCGTGGTCGAGGAGACGAAGGCGAGCGCGTAGATGAACTCGTGCGCCGACAGGGTGAAGGCGAAGACGATGACGGCAACGATCCCGGGGAAGGTGAGCGGGATCACGACGTGGAGGAAGGCACCGAGCCGGCTGTAGCCGTCGACCATGGCTTGCTCCTCGATGTCCTTCGGGATGCCTTTCAGGTATCCGATGAGCAGCCACACGGACACGGGGATCGTGATCGTCGGGTAGATAAGCACCATCGACCAGGTGTTGTTCAGCAGTCCCAGGTTCCCCACGACCCGGGTCAACGGGATGAACAGCAAGGTCGGCGGGATCAGGTACACAAAGAAGATGGCGATGCCGAGAGGGCCGCTCCATTTCATATTGAGGCGGGCGAGCGCGTAGGCAGTAGGCAGCCCGACGAGGAGCGTGATCGCGACGACGAAGAGCCCCACCCACAGCGTGTTCCACGCGAACGTGAGGAACGCCGTGTCGAAGAACAGGAGCCTCCAGTGGTCGAGGGTTGGAGGCAGGTTGAAGATGAAGGGGTTGTTCGCCTGCGTGTAGAGATCCGGATCCGCTTTGAACGAGGTGATCGTGCTCCAGATAAATGGTCCCGCCCCGGCCAGCGTCGCGATGACTGCGGTTATGTAGAGCGCGGTTCGCCCGCCGATCAGGTGGCGACGACGCTGCCGGCGACGGCGGTCGACCTCATCCTTGTTCGTGAAGTCGATGCCCCCACCGGTGAACCTCTCGACACGTTTACCGGTGTCGACTGCCATCGGCTACATCACCTCCCTGCGCCGGACCGCTCGGAGGATCGCGATCGCCGCGGCCAGCAACAGCGGGAACAGGAAGAGGGCGACGGCCGCGCCCTGGGCGAGGTCACCGCCCTCTATGCCTTTGAAGAACGCCCAGCTGGACAAGACCTGGGTCGACTGCGTGGGGCCGCCTCGGGTGAGGATGAAGACGACCGTCATATCCGAAAAGGTGAGGATCGCGCCGAAGAGCACGGCCACCGCCGTGATCGGCAGCGTGAGTGGGATGTTGATCTCCCATAACCTGCGCCAGAAGCCGGCGCCGTCCACTTCCACCGCGTCGTTGATATCGGAGGGGATCGCCATCATCCCCGCCATGACGATGACGGTGGCGAGCGGGACGATGCGCCACACGTGGACGGCGATGATCGATCCCATCGCGAGGACCGGTCGTCCCAGGTAGTACGTGTTCCCTTCGATGAACCCGAACCATCGCAGCACCCAGTCGATGGGGCTGAAGATCGAGTTGAGCAACCACAGCCACGAGACCGCCGCGAGCGCTACCGGTGTCGTCCACGGCAACAGCACACAGAAGCGGACGATCCACTTCCCCTTGAAGTCCTTGACGAGCACCGTCGCGAGGATGTGCGCGATCACAACGATCAGGACCATGGAGATCCCGGTGAAGATGATCGTGTTCCAGAAAGAGGTCCAGAACACGCTCGACGACAGGATCGTCCGCCACTGGCGGAGTCCCACAAGGTCGAGGGTGGGGTTCCCGGTCGTAACGTCGCTGAAGCTGAAGAGGATGGCGAGGAAGAACGGGAACGCGACGAGGCCGATGATGTAGAGGGCCGTCGGCAACAGGAAAAGCCTCGCCAACAGATCCTCTCGGTCGGCGAGTTTCCGCTTCGTCGGTGCCGCCTGATTCCTTTGGTCCCAGGCGGGCGCCTCTACGCTCACGATTCCGGCTCCGACCGCGTGCGCGCCGTCGTCACAAGCGCACCGGCCTCGACTCTGCTCGTTCCCCGGTTCTGCTGTCGAAGAAGCGCAGGTCCTTCTCGTGGATCGCGAACCGCTGGTCTCGGTCCTCGGAGACGGCCACATCTACGGTGGCGGGGATCCGGGCGATGATGTGGGCTTCCTCGCCGAGACCCGGGACGGTCGCATAGACGTGTCGGTCGCCCGACAGGTATTCGATGCGGTACACGCGCAAGTCGACCTCGAGCACGTTGTCACCATGAGTTTTGATCGCGTCGACCGGTAGGAGATTCTCCGGCCGGAAGCCGAGAAGATGGTCGCCGCGTTCGATCAGGTTCATCGGGGGAGATCCGATGAAGGTCGCGACGAAGGTATCGGCCGGATCCGAATACACCTCCCTCGGGGGACCGATCTGACGGATCTTGCCCTCGAGAATGACCGCGATGCGGTCGCCCAGCCCCATGGCCTCGACCTGGTCGTGAGTCACGTAGATCGTCGTCGTGCCCAGCCGCTCCTGGAACTGCTTGAGCTCGTCACGGGCACTGGTGCGGAGCTTTGCGTCGAGATTGCTGAGCGGCTCGTCGAGGAGGAAGACGCTTGGGTCGCGGACCATCGCCCGCGCCAGTGCCACACGCTGACGCTCGCCACCGGATAGGTGACGGGGTTTACGATCGAGCAGCCGTTCGATCCCGAGCAGATCTGCGGCCCACTCCACCTTCTCCCGCCGCGCGTCCGCGTCGATCCCCGTCGCCTTCAGGGGGAAGTCGATGTTGTCCAGGACGCTCTTATGCGGATAGAGCGCGTAGCTCTGGAAGACCATGGCGATGCCGCGGGCCCGGGGCGGCAGACCGTTCACGACGTTCCCGCCGATCAGCACCTCGCCCTCTGTTGGTTCCTCAAGCCCGGCGATAACGCGCAACAAGGTCGTCTTGCCGCAGCCCGATGGTCCGAGCAAGACGAGGTACTCGCCCGGCCGGGTGGTGATGTCCACGCCGTCGACGGCTTTGACATCGCCGCTCTCGAAGTGCTTCTTGAGTCCCCGCACCTCGACGACGTGCGCCATCTTGCCTCCCCCATCGCTCCGGGGCGGCTCCGTCGCCGGAGCACCCGCCTTCGTTGCCGTGTTCGTTTCTACGGCATCAGCCTCCGCCGATGAGACCCTCGTTCCTCCACTTGGTGAAGATCTCCTCACACTCCTGGTGTGCCTGCTCGACCGACTCCTCCGCTTCCTGTCTGCCGCGTGCGACCCGGGCGAGCATGTTGGGGAGTACGAAGGTGCCGTTGATCTCGCCGACGGCCGGGCTCGCCGGTCCGGGGTGGCCGAGGTTCTTCGCCCAGTCTAACGCCGTCTTGAGCGGCTCAAGCTTGGTCGGGTCGTCGCCCTCGATCGCGAACGGGTCCTCGTCGAGCCAGCCATCGAGCTGCGGCACCTGGTCCCGGTAAGCGGGGAAGTCGTACAACTTCGACTCGTAGCAGGCCCGCGCCAGGTTCGCCGTGTAGTGGAGGAGGAACTCCTGCGCGGCATCGAAGTTGGTCGAGAAGCTCGGAACGATCCAGTTGTACATGACGTGCTGCGCCGCCAGCGCGGCCTCGGGCCCCTCGAGAGCCGGTACGAAGTAAATGTCTTTCGCTATGTCCGGCAAGCTCTCCTGGGCGGTGCGCCACGCCGAGATCGAGTTGAGGATGTAGCTCAGCTGGCCGGCGACGAGTCCCTCGTTGTTCGACGCCGGGTTCCAGGCGAACACCTCCGGGGTCATGGCCGCGTCGAACAGCTCCTTTGAGTACTCGACCGCCGCGATGGTTTCGTCGGACATCAGCGTGACGTTCTCGTTCTCGTCCTGCAACGCGCCGCCGTATGACCAGATCAGGGCGCGGGCGTACATGTTGGAGTCGATCTCCTGAGACAGCCCCAGGCCCATCTGGATGTTCTGGTCGCTGAAGATCCGCCCGCCCCCTTCGAGGAGCTCGTCCCAGGTTGAAGGGCCATCGGGCAGGTCGACCTGCTCCCACAGCGACTTGCGGTAGTCGCCGGGGTCCGGGGTCCATGCCGGTGCATACGCGTAGAAGTTCTCCGTCGTAGGGTTGAAGCTCGACTTTTGGCACAGCTCCACCTGCTCGCCGAAGCGGCTGTTCGCCTCGTCCATGAGGTCGTTCATGGAGTGGACGCTCGGTTCGAACTGGGACAGGGTCGCGATGAACTGGATGAGGTCGTGTCCCTCACCGGCGGAGATCTCGGATGAGATTCGCGCCGGGATCTGCGTAACGTCGATGTGATCGACGGTGACGTTCACGCCGACCTCTTCGCCCCAGTCCGCCGCGAAGCTGTCGATCCACCCATCGTGCTGGGGGACGAAGTGGCTCCACAACAGGATGCGGAGATCGCCGGACAGCTGGCTCGAGGGCTCCGAGAAGACCGGCGACGGCGCGGCCCTCGAGGGAGCCCGCGGCTGGACATCTTCCCCATCTTCCCCCCTTGCGCAAGCCGCCGCCAACGCAGCGACACTTACGCCCTGGATGAACCTCCGTCGCGTGATCTGGTATCCGTACCGGCTGTTCCGCGGGGTCATGATGTGCCTCCCTCATCAATTCCCACGGAGGAAGCGGGCGGCTCCCCGGTTAGGGGACCTGCTCGGCCCGGCGGGAACTTGCTCGCTGGGCCAATCAGAATGGGCTCGACCCCTTCCGGAAACGTCCGTACGCTCCTCCCCCTTGCAGGGACCGTAGCACTTTCCAAAACCTCTGGCGTGCCGGTCATATGCAACTGAACTACGGTGGGATGCGACGACACGAGGACGCAGGTATGTGCGCGGTCCGATGACAGGATGTGGGCGGGCCGGCTGGTTGCAGCACCTGGTTGTTCCCTGTTCAAAGGAGCTCAATTGCAAGCACGACGGCCGCCACACCAAGGCAAGTAATGAGCGGAATCAGCCCGTGCAAACCATCCCTTGCCCACGTGCGCTCGATGCCTCGATGCGGTCT
>DASQUP010000198.1:0-2513 GCA_035641235.1 Actinomycetota bacterium | reverse complement strand
GCGCTCACAACTCCCGCAGTGACGGAACCGGAGAAGCCGAGCGGGTTGCCTATCGCCACCACAAGCTGACCAACGCGCAGACCATCCGCGTCCCCGAGCTCCGCCGCAGGGAGATCGGAGCCGGGGACGCGAATGACGGCGAGGTCGGACAGGGGGTCAATGCCGACGACCTCGAACACCAGCTCGCGCCCGTCGGACAACGACGCCGAGCCGGACCGCGACCGCCCCACAACGTGGGCGGAAGTCAGCATGTAGCCGTCTGGTGTAACGATGACGCCGGAGCCCGCCCCCGTGGGCATCCGGCCTCCGCGCACCTGCTGCATGATCTTGAGGCTGGCCACCGAGGGGATCAGTAGGTCGGCAACCGAGGTGACGATGCGCGAGTACGCGTCCAGGGCGCGGCCTTCGTCATCGCTCGAGACCCCGTTCGCCGGCGCGCCGCGAACCTCCGCATCGGGAGTCGCCACGAGTCTGATATCGGGGTGTGCTGTCATCGGCAACCTCTCAATGGTCAGGAAAGATCAACGGTGATGCTGCGTTCCTCGACTCCACGTAGAACTTTCAGTTCGATGGATCCAGCCGCATCGGCGAGTGCTTCGAAAAGTGCGTCGGCGTCGGCAGCCGAGCGGCCGCCCGCCTCCACAATGAGATCGCCTTCTCGAACTCCTGCGGCGTGTGCAGGACCGTCGTCCATGACCTGCCGGACGAGGAGGCCGTCGACCTCGTCGAGGCCTACGGCGCGCCGGAGACCACGTGCGACCTCAGCTGGAGCTACTCCAATCCCAAGTTGAGGTCGCGCCGGCGTTTCGCCGCGCGCCAGGTTGTCCATCCGGTTCCTCAGAGTCGAGTCGGCCGGTATGGCGAGATAGAAACCCTCTCCGAGCCGGTTCGTGTTGACGCCGAGCAACCGCCCATCGGAATCGACGACCGGACCCCCCGATGAACCGGGCAGCAGCGGGGCCGTGTGCTCGAGGCTTCCCGTGATGCGCCGGCCGCGCGGCCCTCTGAAGCTCCGCTGAGTGCCCGAAACGAGCCCGAACGTGACGCGCAGTCCGCGGCCGCCGGGGTTCGACAGTGCGAATACAACTTGCCCGAGATCAGGCGTTGTCCCGTTGCCCGAGACCTCGAGAGCGGGGGCGTCGTTTGTGTCGACGTCGACCACAGCGATGTCGCCGTCAACGTCGGCCCCCGCGAGCTTGCCGGTCGCCGTCCGTCCGTCGTGGAACGTGATGTGCACCTCGTCGCGCCACAGATTGTGGGCGTTGGTCAGGACCTTCCCCGGAGCGACCACGATCCCCGAGCCGCGCGCCCGGCGGTTCCCGATCCCCACGACCGACGCTCCGACGGACTGCGCGATGCCGCCCACGAGGCCTTGAAGCTCATCGATTACGGACACTTCGTGCTCCTTTGTCGTGCGAAGTCCGCCCTGCTCGGAGCCCGCTGCCAATTCGAGCCGGTGACCACCATTCGGCCAACCGGCTACTCACTATTGACTTGCAAGTTACTATGAGCAAGCGATGAAATCAAGCAGCTGGGCACCGGCGCCTGGGTACGATGGCGCCGTGGCCCAACCCCCCGAATCGCCCCAGTCGCCCCTCGGCGAGGCCCTCGCGAGGGTCGGCGATCGCTGGACCCTCCTGATCGTCGACGCCCTCCTTGGGGGGCCGCTGCGGTTCAACGATCTCGCCGGGGCCCTGCCCGGCATCTCCCCGAACATCCTGTCCGGCCGCCTGAAGCAGCTCGAGCAGCAAGGGATCGTCGTGGCCCGCCCCTACTCCCGGCGTCCGCTGCGCCTCGACTACGAGCTGACCGCCCGCGGCGCCGAGCTCGCCGGTGCGCTCCGGATGCTCGCTCAGTGGGGAGCGCGCGCATCGGACGAGGTCAAGCCGGTGACCCACACGGCCTGCGGCACGCCCATGGACGTCCGCTGGTACTGCCCCACCTGCGCTCGAACGGTGGAAGACGAAGAATCAACCGAAGTCCGCTTCATGTAGCGCCGAATTCCGAACTGTCCGCCGTGGTTCCCGGATACCGGGAATGAGCGCAGACAGTTCGCCGAAAACGGCTAGCGCACCAGTTCTTTGTCGACGATCTTGCCGAGCAGGCCGTTGATGAAGCGGCCCGAGTCATCCGTCGACAGCGACTTCGCCAGCTCGACGGCTTCGTTTATCGCAACGGCCACTGGGATGTCGTCCCGCCACAGCAGCTCGAACATGGCAATGCGCAGGAGGTTCCGGTCGATCACGGGCATCCGCGTGATCGTCCAGTGGTCCGCGTAACGTGCGATCAACGCATCGATGTCCGCTTGATGCTCCTGAACTCCCACAACCAGCATGCGGGCATAGTCAGCAGCGGCCTCCGGAGTGACGTCCGGGAGGGCCAGATCGGAGTCATCGGGCGCCGGGATCACCCATCCATCGTGGGTGCGAACATCCCACGCCTCGAGCGGCAGCTCGTCGCGGATCTCGGCCTCGTAGAGCACGTCGAGGGCGAGTCTGCGAGCGGCGCGCCGT
>DASQUP010000197.1:0-2173 GCA_035641235.1 Actinomycetota bacterium | reverse complement strand
TGCTCCCCCAAACAAACTTCCTGGGCAGGGTACTCAAACGCGGTCGCACACGAGGGAGCACTACGCAGCGACGCAGTCCTCCCATCCAGAAATATGTCTTCGCCCGTTGAATTCCCTAGTCAGCGATGAGATCCGACTCGGTCTCACGTTCCCGTGTGCTCTTACTGCGTCCAAAATGCGTCCACCGCGAGCGAGGGACGATCCTTTACAGCACTCCGTAGGGCGTTTCACGTTCGCAGGGACGCAAGACGAACCAGCTTCCGGGTCTGTGCCGTAGAGAAGAGGTCGCCTACGCCGACCGAATCGTCGCCGAAAATCCCTATCTCGATCACCCGGCAAGCGGGAAGGCAAATGGCGCGGCGAGATGTCGTTGCGTTGGGTGTCGCTGCACATGATCGAGGAAAGCGCGCCAAAACAGCCAGGCCGTCATGCGCGAACTGATCGACGGCCGGCTCGGCTAATAGGTAAACGGTCCGGTACGCTCGCGCGCATGACCGAACTGGACGAGCACGGTCGCGCCGGCGACGGAGAGACCGGGGAGTAGCGGCGGCAACACACGCGGAAACACCCACTCAGTTGCTGCACAGGCTCACCTCCTACGAAGCCTGGCGTGAATGGTCGGACCCGATCGACCATCGCTTGGCGTGGAAGGGCGAGGCCAACGACATCGATCGCTTGCCGTGGTTCTTCAAACGCTACGAGAAGTCGTTGCCGCGTGTCGCGCTCCCTCGCGACCTTCAATCGACGACCGCGCCCACGGTTGCCGCCTTAGCGGGAACGGCGGACATCGTGCGCGGCAGTCTCGATCTGCCGCAGCTGTCACGTCTCCTGCATCTCTCTGCGGGGGTGACCCGTACGGCGGAACTCTCTTACACGACGTGGCTATTCCGCGCGGCAGGGTCTGCCGGCGGTCGTTTCCCGCTCGAGCTCTACATCGCCGTGCCCGAAGGGCACGAGGTGCCGGCGGGCGTTCACTGGTACCACCCACTCGATCACGCGCTTGTGCGGATCGGACCGCCGCCTGGGGGCGACGCCCCTGTCATTGTCGTTACCGGCATCCCGTGGCGCACCGGGTGGCGCTATCGCGAGCGGGGTTACCGCCACGTCTACTGGGACGCGGGCACCATGCTCGCCCAATTGATCGGAGTGGCGGACTCCGGCGGGCTAGATCCGCACCTGCATACCGGCTTCCCCGACGCGGCCATCGCCGCTCTCGTCGGCGCCGATCGCGTGCACGAATGGCCGCTCGCGGTGGTCGCGCTCGGCGACGGCGATCCGGCTCTCGCGCCGACCGGCGCAACCGCCCAGGGCGAGGTCGATGCAGAACCGATCGAGTTCTCCCTTGTCACGGACGCACAGAGGGCGGGGGACCGAGAGTCGCTCGATCCATCGTGGGAGCGCGGCGAACCTGTCGACGTCACCGAGCAGGAAACGCCCCCGATAGAGAAGATCGTTCTTGCGCGCGGTTCGCAACGACGCATGGACCCGGTCGGCGGGCTACCCGCCGACCTGTTGTGCATCTCGATGGCGGTTGCTCTGCGCGGGATCGATCTTCCGCATTTCGTCGTGGTGCACAAGGTCGAGGGACTGACTCCCGGTATCTATCGCTGGCCGGACCTGTCTACTCCGATGCGTGCCGGCGATATGCGTGACGAGATGTATCGGGTCTGTCTCGAACAGGATCTCGGGCGCGACGCGTCATTCGTGGTCATCGCGGCGACCGACGTCGGCGCTCTCGACGACCGCGCGTACCGCGAGGCACAGCTCGCGGCGGGCTTGGTCGAAGGCCGGCTGCACCTACTCGCCTACAGCATGGGAGCGGGTGCTTCGGGCATGACGTTCCTCGACGTTGCGATCCCGGAGTTGCTCGGCGTGCCGCTGGACGGACTGTTGTTCACCTGCGTTGGCGTGCCGGAGTACGCGTCGTCGGCCGGAGGTCCGCCCGGTAAGCCGACGGCGATCCGGATGGTGCGGCCGCGCACGTCGGATTGATCGGAGCATTCAAGAGAGCAGGCCATCACAGGTTCGAGCCGGCAGCCACCATCTCCTCATCCGTGCCTTTGATGCGTCCAAATTGCGTCCATCAGATCACTGTCACGGATAATCGATAGATGTCAGCCACGCTCACGAAGTACCCGTTAATCAGGTACTTCGCGGAAACGGCCCTGGATAC
>DASQUP010000196.1:0-10614 GCA_035641235.1 Actinomycetota bacterium | reverse complement strand
GATTTCTTCGGCCGGCGCGTCGAGGACCTGCTCCCAGGTTGCGAAGCGTGCCTTGAGTGACTCGAAGGCGCGGCCGCTGTTGGCATCAGAAGTGTTCTGCGAGAGCACGGTCATGACGAGCTCGTCGATGATCGGCAAGCGGGGTTTCGGCTTGAACTGCCCCTGCTGAGCAACCAGGCGCCGTTGGACGGCACGAATCCGGCGCGCCGAAACGCGGGGATGGGTGGTCGAACTCATGCCCACATTCTGTCCGCTGCGCCGGGCCGCGCGGTTCCGTCTGCCGAAAACCGCGGAAAGCGCGGTTCTGAGCAGACAGAAAGCTCGGCGGATAGAAAGTCTCGTTCCGAGGGGATTCTTCCGGACATATTCCGGGGTGAAATCCCCTGAGAATCTACGAGCCGGTACGACCACCAGTCCCGGTTCGGCGGCAGGCTCCTGCACTCCGCCCTAGCAGCCGGGCTCGGGCCCGCGCGCCTCAGAGGCCTCGAGCGATCGACGCGAACTTCGTGTACTGGTTCATGAAGGCGAGCCGGACGGTTCCCGTCGGGCCGTTGCGGTGTTTGGCGATGATGAGTTCCGCCTCCCCCTTTGCATCCGAATCGGGGTTATAGACCTCGTCGCGATAGATGAACATCACCATGTCGCTGTCCTGCTCGATCGATCCGGACTCACGGAGGTCCCCCAGAAACGGGCGCTTGTCCGTGCGCGACTCGACCCCTCGGTTGAGCTGCGACGCACACAGCACGGGGATGTTCAGTTCCTTGGAGAGGATCTTCAGCGACCTCGATATCTCCGACACTTCCTGCTGCCGGTTCTCGGACCGCCGTGGGGACTGCATCAGCTGGAGGTAGTCGATGATCACCATGCCCAGCCCGTGGCGCGCCTTCAGCCGCCGACACTTGGCGCGCATCTCCATGAGTGTGATGTTCGCCGAGTCGTCGATGTAGATCGGGGCCTCCGCCAGGCGGCCGAGGGCCGAGGAGAGTCGAGTCCAGTCCTGTTCATGGAGGTTCCCACGGCGGAGTTTCTGGGAGTCGACGCGCGCCTCGGATGCCAGGAACCGCTGTGTGATCTCGTAGCGCCCCATCTCGAGGCTGAAGAGGACGACGGGCTTGCTCTGCCGCACGGCAGTGTGCAGAGCGAAGTCGTTTAGGAGGGAGCTCTTTCCCATGCTCGGGCGCGCCGCGACGATGGTCAGCGTTGCGGGCTGGAATCCGAGGGTGATCTCGTCGAGGTCGTGGAAGCCCGATGCGACGCCCGTCACCGGCTGGTCCAGGTCGAAGCGCTTCTCGAGCTCGAGCATCGTGTCGCCGAGCAAGCCCTTCAGAGGCTGAAGGTCGTCGTTTAAGCGCCGCTCGCCGACCTCGTAGACCATCTGCTCGGCCTGATCGACGGCCTCGTTTACGTCCTCCGGCATGCCGAAGCCGATCTCTTGGATCGTGGTTCCGGCCTCGATCAGTTTTCGGAGGAGGGCGTGCTCATCGACGATTCGGGCGTACCGGGCGGCGGAGGAGGCGGTCGGGTAGGCCTCTAACAGCCCGAGGATGTAGGGCTTGCCGCCGATGCCGTCGAGGGCGCCGCGGCGCGCCAGTTCCTCTGCGATGGTGATGGCATCCGCCGGCTCGCCCCGTCCGTAGAGGCCGACGATGATCTCGAAGATCTGTCCGTGGGCGGGCTTGTAGAAGTCGTTCGGGGAGAGGATCTCAACGACGCTTGCGATGGCATCCTTCGATTCGAGCATGGCGCCGAGAACCGACTGCTCGGCATCGAGGTTGTGTGGCGGAATCCGATTGGGATTCCGCACCGGTTCAAGTACTGCGCGCGCCAATTACCTTTAGCCCTCCAGCGTACTCTGGTGTACGAACATATGTTCCCATATGCCGGCCGTGCTGGCACGGGTTTGCCAGGAGGAAGTGGCCTCGTGGTCTGCATCCGGCCGGTGCCGTGGGAGCGGCTCCGCACCGGACCCGGTCACGCTATGCGGGCCGGACTGTGGGCAACAAGACCCGAAAGCCTGTTGCTTTCCGGTGAATAACTCAGGGTTTCTCCACACCCGCGACATTCCTTGCCGCACCGAGGCCTCAGAGGCCTCCTTGTGGCAACGAATCCGGAATCGGGCCGGCGTGCGGCTTTATTACTCTTCGTGGGCGATAACTTCGACCGTTACGAGCGCGTTGACCTGCTCGTGCAGCTTCACCTCGACCTGGTGCGTCCCCAGTACCCGGATCGGGTCGTCGAGCAGGACGTCGTGGCGATCGACCTCCTCCTCGAGCTGGTCCTCGATCCCCCGCGCTATGTCGGATTTCGTCACCGAGCCGAACAGGCGACCCCCCTCCCCGGCGCGCGCCGAGATGTAGACCGGCTGAGACGCAAGAACCCCCACCTTCGCAGCGGCCTCATCCTTGGCCTTCTGCTCCCGCTCCACACGTGCCTTCTGCATGAGCTCCGCCTGGCGCAGCGCACCTTTCGTGGCGAACAGTGCGAGGCCCTTGGGGATCAGGTAGTTGCGACCGTAGCCGTCCGCAACAGAGACCACATCGCCCTTGAAGCCGAGTTCCTGAATGTCTTGCGCAAGAATGACCTTCACTCGCTGCCTCCTCTATCGGGTCGAGTAGGGCAGGATCGCCATCTCACGTGCATTCTTCACGGCAGTCGCAACTCTGCGCTGGTGCTGCGCGCAGTTCCCGGTAACCCGGCGCGCCCGGATCTTGCCGCGGTCACTCACGAACTTACGCAGGAGTGCGATGTCCTTGTAGTCGATGTAGTCGGTTTTGTCGGCGCAGAACTGGCAGTACTTCTTCTTGCCTTTCTTGATCGGCTTTGGTGCGCCTCTCGGCTTTTGGCGAGCCATGTACTAGAAACCTCCGTCGTCTTCGTATTGGGGCGAACCGCCTACGGGAGCAGGTTGTCCTCCCTGGCCTCCTGCGGGAGCACCCTGACCGCCGCCCTGCCCGCCGCCAAAGTCTCCGCCTCCGCTCGCGGACCTTCTCGTCGACTTCTGGACGCTCGCGGTCGCCCAGCGCAGCGATGGACCCACCTCGTCCACCTGGATCTCGAAAGAGCTGCGCTTGTTGCCGTCGGCGTCCTCCCACGACCGCTGCTGCAGGCGGCCCACGACCATCACGCGCATGCCCTTCTGAAGCGATTCCGCAACGTTCTCGGCCATGTCGCGCCAGCAGTTGCAGCGGAAGAAGCCGTCCAGCCGGTCCTCCCACTGTCCGTCTTTGTTTATGCGCCGGTTGACTGCGACCGTGAAGTTCGCAACCGCCGAGCCGTTGGGCGTGAACCGGAGTTCGGGGTCGTCGGTGATATTGCCGACGAGAGTCACAGTGTTGTCAGATGCCATCTCTATCTCCTTCGGTTGCTCCGTCCGCCTAGCTCGACTCGGCCGGCTGGAGGATCTTCCCGCGAATGTACTCGTCGGAGATCTGGACCACACGGAGAAGCGGCTCGACGGCGCTCTCGGGAGCGTTGAACTCGGTGACGAAGTAGTAACCCTCGTTAAGGTGATCGATCTCGTAGGCGAACCGCCGGGTCCCCCATCGATCAACCGCAGTAACTTCGCCACCCGTCTCGGCAATCGCGCCGAGGAAGCGATCGACGGCCTTCTGGATGTCGCCCTCTTCGAGGCGGGCATCCACGATGACCATGGCCTCATATTTCCTCATTCATCCTCCTCTGGACTCGAGCCGGGCTCCGAGGCCCGCCGCCCACCGCAATGCGGAAGGTCGATCGGGCAGGGGATCGTTCACGCTGCCGAGTGGCCGCGCCGCCAGAATGCTAGCACCTCCTTTCAGTCCCACCATCCGAGTCTCCACACGGTCAGTCGGGCTGTGTGGCTCCTTCTCCGACGGAAGCCAACGTAGCGGAGGGGTGCGACACAACAGGCCGTGATGAGGGGTCACCGCCGGTTTTTTCTCTCAGGAATACAAAAAACAGTGTCAGCAGAAGACCCGCACGGATGAATACCCCGGCGTTCATGAGGTGCTGGGCGACAGTTGGGTCGCCGACTACACACCCTTCGTCGGAGCACACGTCGAAGAAGAACCTGAAGGTGCCGATGTAAGTGGCCAGATCCGCCACCGTGTACGCCGCCCACCAGCCGATGTGAACCCGGGTGAGAACGAAGAAGGGGAGCAGCCACAGCGCGTATTGGGGAGAATGCACCTTGTTCCACAACAAAAACGCTGCGAGAAGCGCCGCACAAACCTCGAGAACGGGGAAATGACCGCTGCGTCTGGCACGCGACCATCCGACGGCCAGCGCGGCGAGGACAAACACCGCAGTAAGCACCGCCGTGACGAGATTGAGCCGACCCGGCGACAGGGTCGGAAGGCTGATCGGCCCCCAGTCTCGAATGCTCCAGATGTTGTCGAAGTTCGGCCCCCGGGCGCGGTGGAACTCAAACGTCGCCCACCAGCCGGAGAAGTTCGCAAGAACGAAGGGCAGATTGATCACCGCAAAGGTGCCCAGTCCGGCTGCCGCCACATAGGACGCCGTTCGTCGCCTGCCCGCGGCCACGAGCGCAAGGAACACAGGAACGAGGAACGCCAACGGGTACAACTTGAGAGCCCCACCGATACCGAAACTGACCCCGGCGCCGACCGGCCGGCCGGCAAGCCAGAGGTACAGCCCGCAAACGGTGGCGGCCACAACGAGAAGATCCCAGTTGTGGAACGCATAGAGGGCAAGCGCCGGTGCCGCTGCCCACAACAGCGATCGCAGGCCGGTGAGGCGCCCAAGCAGCCACGCAACCAGAACCCCGAAGGGCGCCAACAACAACGCCGAGTGGACGAGATATGCATTGGACGTCCGAGCAAACGCTCCACTCGCCCACATGAAGACTCCGGTGAGCACCGGATACTCGATGGCGCCGTCCGCCAGCTCCCCCCTCTCGATGCTTCCGCTCACGTACGGAAAAGTGCGCTCGGCGATGCCGCGTGCCGACCACAGGGGTTGGAGGTCGTTGTAGCAGAGCGATTCGTATTGGTGGAAGTCCGTCCACGGATCCAGGCACTGCCCCTTGAGGGCAAAACCCGCGCCCAGGGTCACCAAACACGCCACAATCGGCGCGATGGCGGTAATGGCGCCGGCGGGCTTGGTCGTCGTTATGGAGGCCCTCCCCGACGAATCCACGCTGCCATGACGGCGCCGGCGAGAGCGCCGGCGAAGCCCTGGCCCGAAGTCGGCGTCGGTGCGGGCTCGGTGGGTTCGGGATCGGGGGTCGGCTCCTCGGTGGGTTCGGGATCGGGAGTCGGCTCCTCGGTGGGCTTCGGTTTGGGGCTCTTCGATTCCGTGGGCGGCGGTGGCTCGGGAGGCGCTTCATTTAGCACCTCGTCGGGCATGTCGCTGGGGACCGCGAACTCCTGAACTTCTAGCCCCGCCACTGCATCCAGCATGTACGCGTTCCAGATCTGGGCGGGGAACGATCCACCGGTCACCTCGATGCCGTGGACGGGCCGACAGACATTCGGATCGGCGCAGAACCCCATACGCGGAACGAAGTCGTCGTTGGTTCCCTTCTTTCCGTCCGGACCCGGTTCGAGCGGATAACCGAGCCACACCGCTGTGGCGAGTTGCGGGACATAGCCTGCAAACCAGGAGGCCACGTTGTCTTGCGCGGTCCCAGTCTTGCCCGCCACCGGCCGTCCGAGGCTGACGGTGCCAGCCGCGGTGCCGCTCGTCACAACACGTGTCAGCGACTGCGTCAGTACATCGACGTCGTTAGCTTCTGCAATCTTTTCGGATCCGACCTTCTCTCGCTCTCGGCAGTCGTCTCTCTTCTGCAGGTAGCCCACGAGACAGTCGCCGTCACTGTTCTCCACATAGCGGATCGGCACTACCTCTGGCAGTTCTCCTCGTCCTGCGAATCCCGCGTATGCTCGGGCCATCTCGAGTGGTGTCGACGTGAACGCGCCGAGAGCCAGAGAACAATTGGGTGGGATCTCCTTGGCTCCGAACTTCGGAGCGAACCCGAAGCGATCCAAGACGTCGGCGATCTTCTGCGGTCCGATCTCCGCAGCAAGCTGCGCGTAAATGGTATTGACCGAGTTCGTTGTCGCTTGATCGAGCGTCAGCGTGCCGTACGAACTCCCACCGAAGTTCTCCGGTCGCCAAAGGCCGTCGGGGCCCGCGCACGCCGGATCTTCGATCGTCGCCGGGCTTGCTCCCGAGAATAGGGACTGCGGCGAAATTCCCTCCTCAATGGAACCGAGGAGCGTGAACGGCTTCAACGCCGACCCGGATTGGTGTCCCGGAAGATCCGACGCATAAATGGTGCCGCGCGCCCGTTTGAGGTTGGTGTAGTGGCGCCCACCGACGAACACACGCACCGCTCCACGCGGGGTCATCGACACAATCGAAGCCTGCGGGTCACCTTCGTCGAAGAGAACCTCCTCGATTCGTTCCTCGGCTGCATGCTGCATGTCGAGATCGAGCGTCGTGTAGATCTTTAGGCCCGCCGTGTAGAGGTCGTTTCCGAACTTGGGCTCGAGGTACTTTCGGCGCAGCCACTCCACGAAGTACGCCGCGGTCTGGTTCTTCTTGTCCTCGAGGCCCTTTTTCGTGGTCCCGAGCTTCTCCCCCCTGGCGCGGCCGGCCTCGGCCTGGGTGATGAATCCTTCCTCGGCCATTATTCCCAGGACTCGATTGCGCCGCTCGAGCGCGCCCTCACGGTTCCGATTCGGCTGGTACGACTCAGGCGCAGGGATTATCGACGCGAGGTAAGCGCCCTCGGCGACCGACAAATCCTTGGCGTTCTTGTCGAAGTAGGCCCTTGCCGCGGCTTCGATGCCGTACGCCCCGCGCCCCAAATAGATCGTGTTCAGGTAGAAGCCGAGGATCTCTCCTTTCGAGTAGCGGCGCTCCAGTTTGATCGCAAGAATGGCCTCTTTGAACTTTCGGCTGATCGTGCGCGAAGAATCCTTCAGTACAGCGTTCTTGATGTACTGCTGATCGATTGTCGACCCACCTTGAGACACAACTCCGCCTGTGAGGTTGGCCCACGCCGCGCGAGTGATTCCTCGGAGCGAAACGCCGTTGTGCTCGTAGAAGCTCCGGTCCTCCGCGGCGATCACGGCTTGCTTGACGTGTTCGGGAATCCGTTCGACCGGGATGATGAAGCGGCGCTCTGCTCCCGAGAACGTCCCGATGAGTTTGCCGTTCCGGTCGTAGACCCTCGCGGTCTGATCGAGGGGAACATCGCGTGGCAGGGGAATGGAGGCAAAGGCATACGTGAGGAGAAGGACCAGTGCCCCCACGAGGAGGCCGGCGAGTGGAAGCAACCACCCGAAGCGAAGGAGCATCCTCTGCGCCTTCGAGCGAGGTTTGACCTTCGGTCGCCGTTTCGTCGTCTTCTGTGAACTCATATGTGATTGCCCGCGCAGCTCATGCGCGCAGTCTAGGTTGGTCTGAAAGCATCATTTTGATACGCCACAGGCATTTAGACGCAGCAGGGACGGCTTCGGTTGCCGGGCGGCGGTAACGCTCGGCGGTCTCTACTGCTGCTGACGCCGCCTCGGACGGCTGGCGCCGTTGTACCGGCGACCCGTCGAATACGCCCGGACGAGGTGGTTCCAGCCGCAATCGACGCAGACTTCGACGACGTAGCAGGTGAAGTGATCGTGCGCGCCGGCAAGCTCGTGGAGCCACTCCGTCGGATACACGACCCTGCCGTTGTTGTGTTTGAGCTCGTCTCCGTAGACGTAACGCACCCAGCGGATGGCCTCGTGCGAGCAGACCGGGCACGGATCGGCGACCTCTTCCCCGATGTTTTTGCCGGCGCGCATGAGTTCCGGGTGAGCGTCGCACACGTCGGTCGTGTTGAGCATTCCTCGCCGCAGGGACACCAGCAGGGACCGGCGCGCCAGGCTGTAGTCGACCACCGGCCCTGAGGGCGTCGGCGGCCGCTGGGTAGGGTCGAACGACCTTCCGGAGAACGGCATCGCGCGATGGTAGACCCCTTTTTGTAGATCCACAGCAGGGTTCGAGCAGTTCAATCAGCGACGGCGCCAGCTCCGGGCGCGCCGCGCCGAAATGGAAACTGAACCCCGGCAGGTGGTGGTTGATTGCCATCTCGGCGGCCGGCACCCCGCCGAAGCCGCGTTTGCCAAATCGCGTATATCGTGTTGATATATCAAGTCGATATATCAGCGCGATAGTACGCGTCGATATATCGCTGCGAGACATTACCAACACACGGAGGATCATGAAACAGCCAGGTGTTCTCGAGCTCCCGGTGCTCGGCCTGCTCAAGGAGCGGGACATGCACGGCTATGAGCTGCGCAAACAGCTCGGCGCCATGCTCGGACCGTTCTGGCAGGTCTCCTGGGGCTCGTTGTATCCGACCCTGCGACGGCTGGCCAAGGCGGGCGCCGTCGAGAAGGTGGAGACGGCCACACCCCGGCGCCGGACCGGCCGCAGTGGAAAGGCCACGAAGACCACAGCGGGGCGGCGCAAGACCGTCTACCGCATCACGCAACGAGGTGAGGACATGTTCGCCCTCATGCTCGAAGAAACCGGGGCCGCGGTCGATCACGAGCACTTCACTCTCAAGCTCGCGTTCTTCCGCTACCTGGGCCCCGAGGCGCGCCTCGCTCTTCTGGAGCGTCGTCGGGCTTACCTGCAGGACAAGCTGGCGCAGCTGAAGGCCAACTTGCGTGAGTACCGGGAGCGCATCGACTCGTACGCGCTTTCGCTTCAGAACCACGATCTGCTCTCAACCCAGAGCGACATCGCATGGATCGATGAGCTGATCACCAAAGAACGAAACCCGAATCTCGGCCCGGCCCCTGAGGCGCGGCCGACCAACTCGCCGTAGGCAAGGGGGAGAAAATGTCCAAAGTCCGAGTCGGCATGGTCGGCGTGGGCAATTGCTCGTCGTCGCTGGTGCAGGGCGTGGAGTACTACGCGAAGGCGCGTGCCGACGAACTTGTGCCCGGGCTGATGCACGTCAATCTCGACCAGTACCACGTGTCCGACATCGAGTTCTCCTGCGCATTCGACGTCGACGCAAACAAAGTCGGTCTGGACCTGGGCGAAGCCATCTGGACGGAGCCCAACAACACCGTTAAGTTCGCCGACGTCCCCGAATCCGGTGTGAAGGTCCAGCGCGGGCATACGCTCGATGGATTGGGCTACTACTACCGGGACTCGATCACCGAGTCGGACCTCCCCCCCGTCGACGTGGCGAAGGTTCTCCGGGAGACCGGGACCGACGTCCTCGTCAACTACCTGCCCGTTGGGTCCGAGGAAGCGGCTCGCTTCTACGCCGAGCAGGCGCTCGACGCCGGCATCGGTTTCGTCAACTGCATGCCCGTTTTCATCGCTACCGACGAGGACTGGGCAGCACGGTTCTCGCTCCGGGGCGTTCCGATCATCGGGGACGACATCAAGAGCCAGGTCGGGGCGACCATCACGCACCGCATGCTGTCGAAGCTCTTCGAGGATCGAGGCGTCGTCATCGACAACACATACCAGCTCAACTTCGGCGGCAACATGGACTTCAAGAACATGCTCGAGAACGAGCGCCTGCAGTCGAAAAAGATCTCCAAGACGCAGTCGGTAACTTCGCAGATCGCGCACGGGATCGATCCGGACGACATCCACATCGGGCCCTCCGACCACGTGCCGTGGCTAAAGGACCGCAAGTGGGCCTACATCAGGATCGAGGGCCGCGAGTTCGGGGACGTTCCCATTTCGATGGAAGTGAAGCTCGAGGTCTGGGACTCCCCCAATTCCGCCGGCGTTGTGATCGATGCGGTTCGGTGCGCCAAACTCGCCATCGACCGAGGAATTGGTGGGCCGCTCCTCGCGCCGAGCGCGTACTTCATGAAGTCGCCGCCGGTCCAGTACTCGGACGACGACGCCCGGGAGATGCTCGAGGCATTCATCCACGGAGATTCTCCGCACGTGGCTGTGTCGACAAACGGGCACAGCTCTCCTCTCCGGCTCCAGGACGCCGTCAACCTCAAGGAGTAGCCACTGCTTCATTTAGTGCCTCGACCAGCAATGTCGGTAGGGCTCTGCGGGCGAAAAAGCTGCGCCTGGCTGCGTTCTCGGTCGGGCACGTACGCTCCTGGTACGCACCCTCCCTGCGGCCTTGCCAGCCTTGTTTTTCGCGCCGCAGAACCTCGCAAACATCACTGGCCGAGGCACTAGTCACAGGCGGACATATTGTCGTCTGATGACCACAGGTTCGAACGCGGCTAGTTCGTGAGGGATCTACTCGCAGAGCGGGACTACCGCCGCCTGCTCGGCGCGCAATTCCTCGGCCAGGGAGCCGACGGGATCGCGCAGGCCGTGCTCGCCACGGTTCTGGTTCTCGATCCCCTGCAAGAGAGCACACCCGAGAAAATTCTTGCTTTGTTTGCCCTCACCTTGCTCCCCTACTCGGTGTTCTCTCCGTTCCTCGGCGTGTTCGTCGATCGGTGGGACCGCCGCAAGCTGCTCGTGTGGACGAACCTGCTTCGCTGCTTGCTCATGGTGACGCTGCCGCTGTGGTCCTGGGCCTTCCCCGGAGATTCGGCCCTGCTTGCCGGTGTGCTGGGCATCCTCGGCCTGGGCCGTCTCTTCAGCACTACAAAGGGTGCGACGATCCCGGTCGTCTTGCACGAG
>DASQUP010000195.1:0-7099 GCA_035641235.1 Actinomycetota bacterium | reverse complement strand
AATCGAAGCGACCCTAAACGGCGCGCCGGAGCATGAAGTGCTGGACGCATATTCACGGCGTGTAGGCGAGGGAGTGGATGCGTGGTACGACCTCATCGCGCTGTTCTACAAGCTTCAGAACCTGTTCACGATCTTCGCCGTTAGAAAGAGATTTCGGGAGAAGGTCGTGAGGATCCTGCAGGGCAACCTCTACATGCCCGGGTCGCTACAGCGGGCGCGCGAGATGATCCAGATCATGGAGGAGTCGTACGAGCGGATCATAGCCGCTTCTTTTCTTCTGTGTGCGTCTGGTAGACGCTTCAGGAAGAAAAGAACGGGTTAGGTTGCGTCGGCGATGGCCGATGCGCTGATGGTGACCTCGTCCTTTCTTCCGGGACGAGGAGGGATAGAGAGCTATCTGGCGGCGCTGTGCTCCGAACTTGCGCCGCGCCTCGCCGTTATGGCCCCGGCCAAACGCGACGGCAAGCCGATCCCGCACGACCTCGGCTACGAGACGGTCGGCGGCCCCGGCTCCATGTTGGTCCCATCGCGGCGCGTCGTCGGCTCGATAATCGAAACGGCGCGCAACCTCGGGACCGACAGGATCCTCTTCGGGACGCCGTGGCCCCTGGTTCTGCTCGCCCCGAGGCTCCGGCGCGCCGGCCTGAGCTGCGCGGTGATCGTTCATGGCGCCGAGCTGCTCGTGCCGGCGGCCGTCCCGCTCCTCCGGAGGCGCCTCGCCTCTGCCCTGGCCGGAGCCGATCTGTTGCTCCCCGTAAGCGACTTCACTGCGAACAAGATACGAGCGCTCGTAGACCGGCCACCCCCGATTGAACTACTAAGGGCTCGGGTTGATCTAACTCGCTTCTCCCCCGAAGCACCGGGCGGTGAGGCTCGCAAGGAGCTCGGAGTGAGTCCCGAACAGCCGCTGATCCTCGTCTTCGGACGCCTGGTACGGCGCAAGGGTGTTCACCGGCTGATCGATGCCCTTCCGGACGTGCGCCGGCGAATCCCGGACGCGGTAGTGGTGGTCGCAGGAACCGGACCGGAGCGGCGGCGACTCGAGCGGCGCGCCGGTGATGGTGTGATCTTTGCCGGTCGAGTGGATGATGCAGACGCTCCCGGCGTTTACGCGGCCGCCGACGTCTTCTGCTTACCGGTGGCGGACCGCTGGTTCGGACTCGACACGGAAGGACTTGGCGTCGTCCTGCTGGAGGCCGCGGCATGCGAGGTTCCGTGTATCACGGGACGATCGGGGGGAACTCCGGAAGCAGTCACCGACAATCAGACCGGCTACGTTATCGACGCCCGCGATCGCCGGGCGTTGGTCGAATCGTTATGCACGGTGCTCGAGCAGCCCAAAGCGGCGAAGGAGATGGGCCGGCGTGGGCGTGAGCACGTGTTGGCCCAGTTCTCACACCGCAAACTGCCGGCACGACTTATGGAGTGGCTCGGCTGACGTACGATGAACGTAGGTACCCCTCGAAGAGGAGGATCTGACTCATGGAGCTCAGAGTCTCGTCACCAGGCACCGACCTCGTCGATGAGGACATCGATCGCATTCAGAAGGATCTAGAGAAGATCGACCGGCGCTTGAACGGACTCCAGGATGTATTCGCCGAAGTGCGCATCAATGATGGAGGTGTGGCACAGGGCTACCAGGTGATCCTCGAACTTGAATACCGTCGCAACCACCTCATGGCCAAGGCAACACATACCGATATGGGCCAGGCAGTGAGGGAAGCGCGCGAGGACATCCTCAGGCAGATCAATGATCGGTCGCGCCGCGGCCACAGCTCGTTTACGAAGGGAAGATGACCACTCGCGAGGTTCAGCCCAAGAGGGATCGCCGCGAAGACATCCTCAGGGCGAGCCTCCATCTCTTCGCCGAGAAGGGATTCCACGGCACATCGATGCGCGACATCGCGCGCGAAGCCGACATTACCGAGGGCTTGATCTATCACTATTTCGCCTCGAAGCGGGACCTCTTCAGGGCGATCATCGAGGATCATTCGTTCTTGCCGCTGTTGCGCACGCTTCCCGATCTTGCCGGTCAGCTAGATCTGCGCGCACTGTTGATTGTGCTGGCGCGAGGCTTCTTCGACGTCCTCCGACAGAACACGGAGTTGGTGCGGCTGCTGCTCCAGGAGGTGCAGGTATTCCCCGAAGAGAAGGAGGCGTTTTTCGCCGACGCGGTCGGGGAGTCGATCAGTGAACTGGCCCAGGTGCTGGAAACAAGGATGAATGCGCGGGCGCGCTCGCAGGTCGATCCCCAGGTTGCCTCGAGACTGTTCCTCAACTCGCTGCTAGCGTTCTTCGTCGAGCAGGAGATCCTCGGAGGCAAACACCTCCTGCCGGCAGACGAGGGCATCTACATCGAACACGTCGTGGACATGTTTGTTAAACGGCTAGGCCCTGGACACCCGCAACCAGTGCGCTCAGTTTGAACTGTCTGCCGTCACCTTCGGATTCCGAAGGCCACAGCAGACGTTTCGGCTTAACTAGGCCACGGCTTCCTTGGGGATTTGGGCCAACACGCTCTCGATCAGGTATTCGAGGTGGGCGCGCCACTCGGAATCCGGAATGGACCGGAGCGCCCCGATGGCATCTTCGGCAAGTCCCGCGGCCGTTTGGTAGGTGGACTCGAGTGCTCGTGTGGCCTCCAGCTTGGGGAGCACGGTATTCAGCTCCCTGTCGCCTCCGGCCAACCGCTCGGCCAGCGATCCATCCCGCTCGCACGCAAGCAGCACCGGCATTGTGAACACACCTTCCCGAAGGTCGGTTCCCGGGATCTTGCCCGTCTCCGCGGGATCGCCCACGAGATCCAGGAGATCATCAACGATTTGGAATGCGAGCCCCAGCTTGTGCCCGTACGTCATAAGCGCCGAACGATCCTCGGGGGTTGATCCTGCCGTCGCCGTTCCAAGCTCACATGCCGCTCGGAAAAGCGCGGCCGTCTTCCGCTCGATAGTTCCGAGGTACTCGTCCACGGATCGGCGAGGATCGCCGATGGTCATCGTCTCGATGATCTGTCCCTGGCACACCTCGGCGATGGCACGCGCGAGTATGCCCGGCACTTCGCCACCGGCTTCGGCTCCGAGTGTGCATCCACGCGCGAACAAGAAGTCCCCGGCGAGCACGGCTATCTCGATCCCCCACTTCGAATGGACGGTGGGGACACCCCGCCGCGTTTCGGTTTCATCGATGACGTCGTCGTGATACAGCGTGGCGAGGTGCACGAGTTCGATCGCGGCGGCCGAAAGGTCGGTGGCACGACCGGGCCCGCCGCTGCGCGAGCTGAGCATTACGAGTGCCGGGCGTATTCGTTTGCCACCCGCGCGGATCAAGTGAGTAGATGCATCGCTCACGAGCGAGTTCAGGGAATCACCCGCAGCTTCAAGCAACAGGTCCTCGACACGCATCAGGTCGGCGCGCAGCCAGGCGGGGGAGTTCACTCGCCTACCACTTGGATGCAGTAGCTCCGCTTGCGAGAAGAGTCCAGTTCCACAAAGAGAACTCGCTGCCCGGGGCCGAGAGCGAGTTGCCCATCGCATACCGGGATGGCTTCGGAGGCCTTTCCGATGAATGCATGAGCGATGTGTGCGGGCGCGTTTGCCGGTTCGTTTTCGGTGAGGTTCTCCGTACGAATCTCAAGGTCGTCGTGCATGTAGTAGCCGTCGTGAGGAGCGATCTTCGCCATAGCGCGATCGAGCGCCTGGATCATTCCTCCGTTGGGGGAAGCGATCAGTACGCAGCATGTCGTGTGAGGCGAGAAGACAAGCGCAGTACCTTGCTTCACGCCAGAGTGTGCGACGACGCCTCGAAGTTCGCGGGTGATATCGAGTGCGTCGAGGCGCCCTCCCGTCTTGGTCTCGAACTGCTGGAAGGTAATCACCGGCACATTCTCACCCAGGTCAGAAATATGGGTATTGGGCGAGCGTTCGACCTCTCTGAACAAGCGTTTAGCTCAATGCATACCCACCCACAAAACCCAACATCGAGGCGATTGCCACTGCGCTGCTGACTTCGGAAAACGCGTGAGGGATCACGGACACGGATACCACGGCAAGCACGGCACCTGCGGCGACCGCCTCGGCGCCCCCGATGATCGCCGGATCGACCCCGGTAAGAAGTGTCCCGCCGAGGATGGTTGCCAGCATCAGCGCCACGCCGATTGAACTCATAAGACCGAGCGCGAATCGCCGCGGATGGCCGCCGGCGATTATGGGCTGGCTCGCTCCGTAGGCCTCGACCACGTTCCCGATCAGGATCCCGGCGAGAAGCGCCAACCCGATCGACCCCTCGGCCACCGTCAGACCGAGCGCCATAGCCTCGGGCACACCGTCGATGAAGAGCCCCGCAGCGATGGCCTCCCCCCTGGCGGCCTGCGCGTGGGACATTTGGCGCATCGGCTTGCCGGCCGCAGCGGCGTGGCTCGAACGCCGCATGGCTCTCATGGAGTCGTCCCGGGTGAGCCAGGCGTCACCCCCCACATAGACAACCGTTCCAACCACGATTCCGGCGGCTGTTACCGCAGTGCCGGCCATTTCGTCGGCCTCGGGGACAAGCTCAAGGGCAATCGCAGCCAGGAGCACGCCGCCGCCGAATGCGGCCAGCAGGGCAGCGGCGCGGGGCGAGAGCTCGAGCACTGCCGCCGCCAGCGCCCCGGCGACCAGGCTCCCACCCACAACGAGACCCCAGCCCGCCGACGCACCAAAGTTGCTCATGGGAATTGGTTCCGGTCGGGCGCCTCCCGTTACACGGCGCGCCACTGAGATGCCATTTGGACGCCCGGTAGGGCGCGCCGTGGTACAAGTCACGGATGCCAGCCGAGCAATCGTTCCTCGACGCCGATGGGTTCAAGGTGATCTGCGAGATCGAGCCCTCGCGGCGTCCGGACCTGGACAAGGTGCGCGATCAGATCGAGGTGCTCAATCCGGTTGCCGACGCTTTTCTCATACCGGACAACCACCTCGGCCGGGCGACCGTCTCAAGCGTGGCGGTGGCCCACGAGGTCAGCCAGATGGGCGGCTTCGGCGTGGCCTGTCTCAACGCCCGGGACCGGAACCTGCTCGGCTTCCGCCGTGACCTCCTCACGGCGGCCTCCTACGGCATCAACCACTTCCTCTTTGTCTACGGAGACCCACCCAAAGAGGGGCGGCGCGCCGAGGACCTGACCGTGCGAGGAATGCTGAACGAGGTCGGGACTTTTGGGACGGGGTCGCTGTTCAGCGGCGTTCCCGATTTCCGGGCAGGCACCACCGCCCGGTCCGGTCGCCCCCTAACGTGGCGGGCGCGGGCCGATTTCCTGTTCGTGCAGGTCACCTACTCGATGGATCGCCTGATCGGCTGGCGCGAGTCGATCGATTTCGACGGGCGTGTGTACGCCGGCGTCCTGGTGCTGGCGAGCACCCGCATGGCACACCGAGTAAATGCGTC
This sequence comes from Actinomycetota bacterium, assembly GCA_035641235.1. GTDB lineage: Bacteria > Actinomycetota > CADDZG01 > CADDZG01 > WHSQ01 > DASQUP01. Next base: position 1,681 of record DASQUP010000195.1, on the reverse strand, counting down.
GATTCCGGACATCCGGGTACCCACGCGCATCATCGACAAGCTCGACGACCATCCCGATGTGGGTCTTGACCTCGCCTGCGAGCAGATCGAGACGATCCGCGAGTCGGGAGGCTTCGACGGGGTCCACCTGGTGCCGGTGAACCGCTACCGTGAGATCGCCGAGCGGCTCGGCTAGCTAGCCCTGCGGGCGCGGGCGCGCCGCCTCTTCAGAGAGGCACGTTCTTTGTCGGTGAGACCACCCCAGATACCGTACTTCTGGTTGGTGTCCATCGCGAATTCGAGGCAGGGCTCCGAGACGGGGCACCGCTGGCACACGGCCTTGGCGCGCGACTCACGGGCCTGCTTCTCGAGCTCCGACTCGCCTTCCTCTCCGAAGAAGAGGACGTTGTCGTATTCCCTACAAGCAGCTCGATCTTGCCAATCGAGCTGGTCGGAAGAGTCCGTAAAGGACAGAACCGATCCCTCCTTTTGCTTGGCTCCCCGTCGTGTCGGGAGCCGCTTGTTAGTCTCATCCGGAGTGGGCGAGCCACCCCATCTATAGCCTGTTGCTCGATTACGTAAACGGCGGCGGGCACCCCTCAGATGCGGGACCGCGCGGCACCAATCGCCGCCGGAGGCGTAACGTGCGCCCCTAGATTAGGAGCCGTGTCAAGGGCTGCTATGACCAGTTATTTACAGATAGGCATAATCCGTCGACTTTGTGCCGTTCTGTCGATCGCCCTGTTGCTCGCAGGGGCGGCGTGCAACGAGGAGCCGGGAGATTCGGCCGAGGGGCCGGGGGGTGACCCTTCCCCCAGTCCGAGCCCCGAGCAGCCCACGAACCAGAGCAGCTCATTTACGTGGACGGCACGACTTTGAAGTCATTCAGCCTCGCCGACCTCGAGGACAGCGAAATAAAGTCCTTGCCGAGCGCGGACATCGACCTGGCGCCCGACGGAGGCGCTACGCGGCCGTTCAAGAGACCGCTCGGGCCGGACCCCGATGGATAGCGGCAGGCCGAGATCGTGATCGGGTCGCTCGATAGAGGGGAAACGAAGATGTCGAAGGGTCGTTACTTCGCTGCCCCGAGGATTGCGGAGACCTCGAGCTCGACTTGCGGGACCGCAGCGGGAACCAGGCGCCCGCCGAGGTCGATTTGGGTGACGTCTCGATAGCCGTCTGGAGACGGATCCCGGTGGACTCCCACCGTGTCGGTTGACAGATCAAAGAGCCATAACTCGCCGCCGCCGGCGCGCGCATACAGCGGCACCTTGATGCTGCGATCGTAGGTCGCCGACGTGTCGGCCACCTCGACAAGCAATAGGACGTCTTCGGGACCGGGATGCGCGGAGGCGTAGAAGTCGTCTCTTGCTCGGACCAGGGCGACGTCCGGTTGCACTTCCGTGTGGGCATCGAGCGTCACCGGATCCTGAATCGCCACGATCACGTCCGCCGGGATGGCAGCCGCAAGTAACCGATTGAGTAGTTTGACGCAAGCGGCATGGCGGGTGCCGATCGGAGCCATCTCGACGATCTCCCCCTCGATGAGCTCGACGCGCTCGTCTTCGCCGAGGATGCCGGCCTCAGCCATGCGCCGGTACTCCTCTACCGTGAACCGGTAAGTCTGCGGTCGAACGGCCATGTCGATCCATCCTAGCCCGTCCACTATCGTCAGGACATGGACACAAGCGAATGGATCGAG
>DASQUP010000194.1:0-5228 GCA_035641235.1 Actinomycetota bacterium | reverse complement strand
AAGGCCCATTCCTTTCACCCTCTCGCCTAGTTAAATGCGTGCTTGGCCTCAGCCTATGCCCGCTACCCCCGAACTGTCTGCGTTCTGTCACGCATACGGGACTCACGGCAGACGGTTCGATCTAGCGACGGGATCAGTCTTGTGGGGACCGCTGCGCCCCGCCCCTGCGCCAGGCCGAACTGACTGCTCTCAGTCACGCTATCCATGACTGTTTGCAGACGGTTCGCTTCTACTCGGTTCTTCATCCTCATGGAGCGGCTCAACCAGTAGCACCAGACCCTCGGTCGCCATGACCTTCACCTTGGAGCCCGCGGCGATGCCGGTCTCCATCGTGCGCGCCCGCCACAGAGTGCCCTTCGTGACGACGGTGCCCTCCGGAGCGATGTCGGTTTTCGCCTCCCCGATCTCTCCGACCATCGCCTCCTCGCCGGTGATGGGGCGGCGGAGCCGGACTCGGAGCGCGGCGGTCATCACTGATACGAAGAACACGAGCGTCAGGGCGACGGCTCCGGCGATGGACCACGGATTCACCTGTACCTCCGGAGCGGCACCGGCGAACAGCAGGAGCCCACCCGCTATGAGCGCCACCACTCCCCCCACCGTCCAGATCCCGAGGCCCGCCGTTTGGAGATCGACCAGGAAGAAGACCACCCCGAGGATCAGCAGGAAGGCTCCGACCCAGTTCGTCGGCAGCACCGAGAGTGCATAGAACCCCAGGAGCAACGAGATCCCACCGAGGATCCCCGCCAGGCCGATGCCCGGGTTGTACAGCTCGAAGATCAGGCCAAACGTACCGATGAGAATCAGGAAGTACGCGATGTCGGGACTCGTTACTGCGTGCAGCAGCCGCTGGAGCAGGTTCATCTGCTGGAAGCGAACGGTGACGCTCGGCGCGCCGGCCGCATCGTCCCAAGTCTCGAGGGTTTTCCTCGAGCCGTCCCCCAACTCGACCAACTCTCCGTCCATGCTCTCGAGCAGAGCCGATAGCGACGACGCGATGCCGTTCACGACATTGCGGTCGAGAGCCTCGGTCGCGCCGATCGATGCCGCGTCGCGCACCGCTTCCTCGGCGAACTCGACATCGCGCCCGCGTGTGCGCGCCAGTTCGGTGATCATCGCCACTGCATCGTTGGTCACTTTGCGCGCGAGCGTCTCGTCGACATCTCCGCCGCCGAGGTTGACGGGCGTGGCCGCGCCGATCTCCGTCGCCTCCGCCATGTAGGCGAGGTTGGCCGCATAGGTAATGAACGTGCCGGCCGAAGCGGCGCGCGCCCCGCGCGGCGCCACCCACACGATCACGGGCACATCGGAGGCAAGGATTCTCTGGATCATGCCGCGCATCGAAACGTCGAGACCGCCGGGAGTGTCCATCTGGATGACGGCGGCCGCTACCTCGTCCCGCTCGGCGGCCGCGATCCTGCCCCTGAGATAGTCGGCGGACGTCGGATCGATTACCCCCTTGAGCTCGATGACGTCCAGGCGGCGCCCGGTGTCCTGAGCCGACGCCGCCCCGGGCAGCATCATCACCCCCGAAACCAGGGCTATGACGGAGAGGACGAGCCGGGCGATGCGCATACCTATATCGTCCCACGCCCGTTCTTTTCTTCTGTGAGCGTCTACCAGGCGCATGGAGGAGAAAAGAACGGGCTGGAGGGGGTAGAAAGCGTGGGTGCAACTCGACGAATTCTTCGCCCCACGGATCCTGATCGTCGCCGGCAAGGGCGGCGTGGGCAAGACGACCGTCGCGGCCGGCCTCGCCCTGGCTGCGGCGCGCCGCGGCCGGAAGGTGTGTGTTGCGGAGGTCGACCGCAAGGGCACCCTGGCGCGCCTGCTGGGCGGCGAGCACAGCGGGTACGAGCCGGTGGAGCACACGGCCGGCGTCTGGGGCGTCAACATCCCGCCGGAGGAGGCGCTCGCCGAGTACCTCGAGGTCCAGTACCACATGAAGCGGATCTCGCGGGCGTTCACGAGCACACAGTTCCTCGACTACATCACGACCGCTGCGCCGGGCCTGAAAGACATCCTCGTGCTGGGGAAGATCTGGTACCTGGAGAAGGGCCGCTCGACCGGCACGAAACACGAATTCGACACGATCGTCGTCGATGCTCCGGCCGCGGGGCACATGCTCACCTTCCTCTCCGCGCCGATGGGCCTATCCGACGCAGTGCGAGTCGGACCCATTCGCAGACAGGCGAGCTGGCTCATGGAGATGCTCCAAGACCCGGCGAGGACGCGAGTCCACCTCGTGACAATCCCCGAAGAAATGCCCGTCGCCGAAACCCTGGAGACGGCGGAAGCGCTCCGCACGCGTCTCGGCATGACGTGTGGCCCCGTGTTTGCCAACGCGGTCTACGACAAACTTTTCACGAGCGACGAACTCACGATCGTCCAAACGATGTTGGAGACCGGGAACCTCGACGACATCTACAAGAGCGCGGAAGACGTCGGATTGCGGCTTGATCTTGATGATGTCAACGCAATGCTGTCGTATGCGCGTTTCCTCAACTCGCGCCGGGAGATCCAGGCGCGTCATCTGAAGGCTCTGAACCGAGGCGTGTCCTTTCCGGTTGTCGAGCTGCCGTTCCTCTTCTCGGCCGGACTCGAGCTACCGGATGTCGAGAACCTGACGGATCGAATCGAAGAAGCGGTGGAGGCCCTGTGAACCCGCTCTCCGAGATCATCCGCAACAAAGAGATCATCGTGTGCGCAGGCTCGGGTGGCGTCGGCAAGACAACTACGGCGGCAGCCATCGCCGTGCAGGCCGCGATCGAAGGTAAGAAGACGGCCGTGCTGACGATTGACCCGGCGCGCCGCCTCGCTTCATCGTTGGGACTCAAGGAGCTCACCAACGATCCCTCCAAGGTCAACAAGCGCAAGTTCACGAGTGCCGGGCTGCAACCCAAGGGCGAACTCCACGCCATGATGCTCGACACTAAGACAACCTTCGACCATGTTGTGGTGCAGTACGCCCCGACTCAGGAACAAGCCGAACGCATCATCAACAACCGCTTCTACCGGAACATCTCGAGCACGCTGTCGGGCACGCAGGAATACATGGCGATGGAGAAGCTCTACGAGATCTACGCCGACGGGGGCTTCGACCTCATCGTCATAGATACGCCGCCCACTCGAAACGCGCTGGACTTCCTGGACGCACCCCGCCGCCTGACCGACTTCTTCGAGAGCCGGGTGCTCCGATGGTTCTTGATGCCCTACCTCAAGGCAGGCGGAGGGATCATGCGCGTCGCAAACGTCGCCGCGATGGCGTTCCTCCGTGTCGTCAAACGCATCATCGGGGGTGAGGTCCTCGAGGACACGGCGGAGTTCTTCGGCAACCTCGAGGGCATGTACGACGGTTTCAAACAGCGAGCTCGAGAAGTAGCTCAGCTGCTCCAGTCGGATGTCACGAGCTTCATTGTCGTGACCTCGCCGGCGGAGGACTCAGTCGCCGAGGCGACGGATTTTGCCTCGCGACTCAATGAATCGGGGCTTCCCTTCGGCGCGCTGGTGGTAAACCGCGTCCATCCCCAGTATGGAGACGGAATCGACGTCAAGCCGCGGCAACTCGCCAGGCTCGAGAAGCAGGGCGCCACCGGCGGGCTGGTAGCCAAGCTCCTGGACAACGAGGAAGCGTTCATGCGCGTCGTGAAACTCGAGCGCCGGAACCTCGGTGAGCTGGCGCGAAAGATCCCGCGCCACAGATGGGTATGGGTGCCCTATCTCGAGCAGGAGGCTGTCGACTTCACGGGACTCTCCGCAATAGCCGACCGCCTCTTCTCCGAAGAGTGGCGCAACGGCGCGGCCTAGCGACCGCGGGTTAGTATGCGGTCGTCATGCTTGCGGCAAAGCTCATCGAAGGCACAGTTGCCGTTCTGACGATCGGCACGGTCCTCTTTGCCCTGTGGCTCCTCGTAGATCTCCTCCGCCTGCGGAGGAGCGTCATCGGGACGGCGTACCGGGGTGGGATCGGGCAGTGGTCGTGGGCCGCGCACCGCGCCACGGGCGTCGCCGTGATCGCCTTCCTCTTCGCCCACATCATCGACACCTTCGCCGTCGGCTTCGGCCCCGAGCTGTACGACGAGACCATCAGCCTCTACCAGCAGTGGTGGTTCAAACCGTTTGAGGTTGGACTTGTGGCCGCGGTGTTATTCCACGCCCTCAACGGCCTCAGGATCATCCTGTTCGACTTCTGGCCCCGGCTGGCGCAACGCCAGAAGCAGTTTGCGTACGTGGAGCTCGTCTTGTTCCTTGCGGGTTTCCTTCCGGCTGCCTTCTTTATGCTGCGATCCGCCTACGAGACCTCCCCGTTCGCCTGATGTCGATCGCAGAGCAGGCACTCGCCAGGCGGTTTGCGCCCATCGTCGAAGAGGTGGCGCGCGGCATCGGGCGTCACGGCGTTAAGCCCCGGAGCGAAGGCGACGCACCCGCGATCATGCGCGTGCGCCCGGAGTTCAACGTCAAGCGAGTGGTCCAGGTGTACTGGACTCCCTTCCAGGTCGAGATCGAGGGCGACTGTCTCGGGATTCACCTTGACGTTCCCCGGCCTCGCCGGCACTGGACTGAGTGTTATGTATCACTCGCCCAGCGCAACTGGGTGTTGTGTTTCCTCGAACGTGCCGACGGAGACGTGGAACTCGCTTACTACCGCGATTACGCGACGCCGAAGGAGGCGGTGGAGGGGTTCTTCAATCTGTCGGCCTGGTACACGCTCACGGCGACGGATACGACGTGGGAGGACGTCGTCTACGAGATCGATCCGGCCGTCTCGTGGGAGGCTCACTACGAGTCGCTCGCCGGCCGGTCCACCAGCGCCGCCCTCCAGGAGTCCCTGAAGAAGTCCACCATCTTGTGGATGCGTTGGATGCATGCGGGACGCGAACAGACGATGCCTGTGTGGTACCTGTACGACAACAAGTCCGGGCTTATCTACGTCTTATCGGGTGAGCGGCAGCAGACTCTGCCCGGCGCCGCGCAGATGCGAGAGGCGGACATCATCTTCCGGCAGAAGGGCAAGAACATTCAGGTCGCCGATGTGCCGGCGTCTGTCCGAGCGCTCGAACCCGGTCCTCGGTGGGACGAAGTCGCCGAGAAGATCGCCGAGAAACGACTCAACATCCCGGGACTCCCGGAGGAAACGGCGCGCCGCTGGCGCGACGAGTGCGTGATCCTCGAAGTAAAGTTGCGCGCCTGACCAAATCAGCGGAAACCGGCGAACTGTCTGTTCTCAC